>NZ_JAAFZA010000325.1 GCF_015356865.1 Catenulispora pinisilvae | reverse complement strand
GGGCGGGTGAAGACGGCCGTCGCCGCGTGAGTCTGGTGAAATCAGAACCCCCATGTCAATGCTCTGGCGGTAAACAAGCACTACGAGAAGATGGCCGCGACACCAACTACGGGTAAGTCCGTTGATGGTGACGGTCCGTGTCGTGCATCGCACGCTAGGCTTCCACTGCCGCCGGGCGGCGGCGCATGACCGGTGTCTACGATCCGCTGCGTAGTGCCGGGCTCTGACGGTTTCGCCTCATTCGGCCGCTGAGCTCGTGGTCAGCGGGGATTCGCCGGTCAGACGTCTAGGGTTGGAGCCGTGGACAGGATCGGAAACGAAGCCGGAGCCCGAGCCCGGATCCTGGTCGTCGAGGATGACGCCGGGATCGCCCAGTCGCTGGTCCGCGGCCTGGCCCGGGCCGGCTACGTGGTCGACACCGCCAGCACCGGCGCCGACGCGCTGGCCGCGCCGCCGGCCGACGTGGTGCTGCTCGACCTGGGGCTGCCGGACCTGGACGGCGTCGAGGTCTGCCGCCGGCTGCGACGCCGCGGCGATGTCGCGATCATCGTGGTCACCGCGCGCGGCGAGGAGCGCGACCGGGTCGCCACCCTGGACGAGGGTGCGGACGACTACCTGGTCAAGCCGTTCGGCCTGGCCGAACTCCTGGCCCGGGTGCGCGCGGTGCTGCGCCGGGTGCGCCCGGCCGGCGCGGTGACGTACCAGTACGGCCCGCTCGCCGTGGATCCGCGCACCCGCCGCGTCACCGTCGCCGGCGCCGAGGTGATGCTCACGCCCAAGGAGTTCGACATCCTCGAGTGCCTGGCCGCCGACCCCGGCCGCGTGGTCTCCCGCCAGGAACTCCTGGAGCGGGCCTGGGACGCCAACTGGTACGGCCCGACCAAGGTCCTCGACGTCCACGTCGCGGCCCTGCGCCGCAAGCTCGGGGTCGAGGGGCTGGTCGAGACGGTCTACGGACGCGGGTTCCGGCTCGGCCGTATCGCCACCGCACCGACATCGTCGGCACCCGCGACAACCTCGGGGTTCTCGACATCCTCATCCTCGACATCCTCATCCTCGGAGCCCGAGTCCCCGCCGCCTGGGTCCCCGCCGCCTGAGTCCCCTGCCGCCTCAGAGGGCTGACTCGGTGACCCGCCGCATCGCCCTCGCTTTCGCCGCCCTGGTCGCCGTGCTGCTGGTGGCGGCCGTCCTGCCGCTCGGCGCGGCGATGCAGTCCCGCGAGGAGGAGTCGTTCCGCTTCGCCACCATCTCGGCGGCCCGCCAGGTCTCCGCGGCCGCCGAGGAGACCCTGGTCGACCACCACCCGCCGGACGCCATGAACGAGGCGGTCGCCGCCGCCGAACGGGATGGCGACTGCGTGGGCGTCTTCGCCGGCACCGGCGCGCTCGTCACGGCGACGAAGTGTGGCACCGCCAAGGATTCCGCGGCCATCGCCATAGCGACCCGAACGCTGTCGGGCAAAAGCGAGATCACCGCGCGCTCCGGGGACTGGCTCCGCGCGGCGGTCCCGGTCGGCGACGAGGACGACTCCGGTGCGGTGGTTCTGGCCCGCTCGGCCGAATCGCTCGACCACCGGGTCGACGTGATGTGGGGCTGGCTGGCCCTGACCGCGGTCGCCTGCCTGGCGCTCGGTGTGGCGCTGGCTTTCGCGCTGGCGCGTTGGGTGTCCCGCCCGCTGTTGGCGCTGGACACGACCGCGGCCCGGCTCGGTGACGGCGCGCTGGACGTCCGGGCGCCGACCGAGGGCGGGCCGCCGGAGGTGCGGCGGCTGGCGCGGACGTTCAACCGCATGGCGGAGCGGACGGAGACGCTGGTGCACGCGCACCGTGGGTGGGTCGCGGACGTGTCGCATCAGCTGCGGACGCCGCTGACCGCGTTGCGGTTGCGGTTGGATGTGCTGGCCGGGGAGGCCGCTGAGGCGGCGGCAGAGCAGCAGGCCGTAGCAGAGCAGCAGGCCGCGGCAGTCGATCCGGAGTCGGCAGTCGCCGCCGCATCGAGTCAAAGCCCTGACACATCGCCGGGCTCCGACTTCGCCGCCGCATCGAATCAAAGTCCTGTGACCTCGCCGGGTTCCGACTTCGTCGCCGCACCGAGTCAAAGCCCCGCCCCCTGGCCCGGCTCCGACTTCGCCGCCGAACTGGCCGGCGTCCAAGAAGAGATCGAGCGCCTGTCCCGCCTCGTCGACGGCCTGCTGGCCGTGGCCCGTGCCGAAGCCGTCGTCGCCCGGCGGGTGGCCGTCCCCGTGGCCGAGGTCGCCGCGGAGCGCGTCTCGGCTTGGGAACCGGTGGCGCGCGAGCACGGCCAGCAGCTCATCGCCCCCGCCGCGAGCCGCGCGGCGGCCTGGCTGGCTCCCGGCGACTTGGAGCAGATCCTCGACAACGTCATCGCCAACGCCCTGGCCGCCGTCCCGACCGGCGGGCACGTCCGGGTCGACGCCGTCGCCGACCGCGAGCGGGACCGCGTCGTCCTGCGCGTCATCGACGACGGCCCCGGCATGAGCGACGCGGCCAAGCAGTCCGCCTTCCGCCGCTTCGGCGCCAGCAGTGGCGCGGGCAGCGGCCTGGGCCTGGCGATCGTGGACCGGCTGGTCACCGCGAACGGCGGCGAGGTCCGACTGGCGGACACCGTCGGCGGCGGACTCACCGTGGTCGTGGAGCTGCCCGCGGCGTCCTCAGCAGGACCTTCCGACCGCTGATCGCGCGCGGGGCCGACACCTTATATATGTGCGGCGGTTTCCTTTGCATTTTCTGAAGAACCGACGCGCCATGCTGTGTCCCGACCGCCCCCGCCACCGCCGGAAGGACCTGTGTGACCGCGTTCGTGCCGACCGAGTCCCGACGCCGCGCCCACGCCCGTGGCGGGTCGGCTGAGGCCGCCGACGACACCGGCGTCGAAGGCAACGAACGCCTCACCGCCATCACCGGCACCCTGCTGCTCGTCCTGTTCGCCATCGAGGGCGTGACGATCCTGCAACTCGGGGGCCTGCTCTACTGGCACTACTTCTTCGGCTTCCTGCTGGTCGGCCCGGTCTGCGTGAAGATCTGCTCGGTGCTCTACCGTTTCGCGCGCTACTACACCCGCAAGCCGGCCTACGTCCGCAAGGGACCGCCGATGATCGTGCTGCGTGTGCTGGGCCCCCTCGTGGTCCTGACCTCATGCGCGGTCCTGGTGACCGGCATCCTGCTGGGCTTCGCCAAGTCCGAGACGGTCGTCGGGCTGCCGATGCTGTTCCTGCACAAGGGCTTCTTCATCGTCTGGGCCGGCGCGATGACCCTCCACGTCCTGGCCTACCTCTGGCGGCTCCCGCGCCTGGTCGCCTCCGACGTCCCGGGCGTGCGCCGAGTCCGCGGGGCGGCGACGGCGGTCGGCGGGAGCGCCCTGCGCTGGTCGGTGACGGTGGCCGGACTGGCCGGCGGCCTGGTGTTCGCCGTGGCGGCCGCGCACTTGTCATCCTCCTGGCGGTGAGCCGGCTCGCGACTGTCTTCCCCGGCGTCCTCCTGAGCTGCGGCTGATGACCCGGCTGAAGATCTTTACTTTCTCTGAAGAACTTCCGAACCTGTTTCTCATGTGTGCCGGGTAAGTCTGGTGGCGTACTGATTGGCATGATCCTCACCGCGCGGCGGGACGGCCCGACGGCGGACAGCGTCCGAATGGGAGCCCAGCCGATGGATGCCAGAACGCGCGACGCCGTCGCCGCCCGCGACCGGGCGGTCAGCAAGGTCAGCCACACCACCTGGCGGATCGGCGGCTTCGCCGCGCTCGGGGCGGTGGCGCTCGGGGCCGGCTTCGCGCACCTGCTGCCGAGCCATCTGCCGCACCTCAACCTCGGCGGCACCTCCGGTTCCTCGGGCGGCTCGAACACCTCGGGCGACAACGGATCATCGAACTCTGGCAACAGCGGCGGAATCCAAAGCCCCAACACAGTGCCGCAGCAAGGATCCGGCGGCGGTAGCCACGTCACGTCCGGCGGGTCCTGACCGCCATGGAGCCCGGCCCGACAGCGGCGCGAGTCGGCCGCGCCGAGTTCGCGGCGCTCGGCGGCCTCGCGGTCGTCCGCACCACCGACCCCGAGGCCATCGAGCACGCGGCCGAGGCCGTTCGCGCCGAAGTCGCCGCGATCGACAAGGCGTGCAGCCGGTTCCGTGACGATTCCGACCTCTCGCGGGTGAACGCCGACGCGGGGCAGCCCGTCGAGGTCGGCGCGCTGTTCGCCGAAGCCCTGGCCGCCGCACTCTGGGCGGCCCGGATCACCGACGGGGACGTTGACCCGTTGTGCGGTGCGTCCGTCCGAGCACTCGGCTACGACGTGGACTTCGCCGATCTGGTGACCGGTCCCGCGGCAGGTTCCGTGGCCGGTCCCGTGCGAACGGCGGTGGCCCGCGCCGAGGCCCGCTGGACCGCTGTCATCTGGGACGCGACGCGGTCCACGGTCCGGATCCCGGCCGGGACCGCCTTGGATTTCGGCGCCACGGCCAAGGCGCTCGCTGCGGACCGGGCCGCCGGACGCGCCGCCGCGGCCGCGGGCTGTGGCGTCCTGGTCAGCCTGAGTGGGGACATCGCCGTCTGCGGCCCGGCACCCGAGGGCGGCTGGCGCGTCCGGGTGACCGACGACCACCGCAGCGGCGAGGAGGTCCCCGGCCAGACGGTCGTCATCACCGAGGGCGGCCTGGCCACGTCGAGCACGACGGTCCGGGCCTGGCAGATCTGGTCGGAGGAGACCGCCTCGCAGCGCATCACGGTGCACCACATCGTCGACCCCCGCACCGGCCGCCCCACCGACGGGGCCTGGCGCACCGCCTCGGTCGCTTCGGCCAGTTGCCTGGACGCCAACGTCGCGGCCACCGCCTCGATCGTGCGCGGGCACGCCGCCGCCGACTGGCTGGCCAGGATGCGGGTGCCCGCGCGGCTGGTGCACGTGGACGGCTCCGTGGTGACGGTCGGCGGCTGGCCGACCGACCCGGTGACCGCCGCCGCACCCGCGATCAGTGCCCTGCCACAGTTCGCCGAGGTGACGGGTGCGGCCGGCGTGGCTGACGTGACCGGCACAGCCGACGTGACCGGCACAGCTGACCCCGGCGGCGGCGGATGATCCTCGCGTCCAACGTGGTCGCCTCGAACAGTTGGCTCTGGTACGCGACGCGGGCCACCGGCGTCATCGCCCTGATCCTGCTCACCGGCAGCGTGGTGCTGGGCATCATCGTGCAGGTGCGCGCCGCCTCGCGGCGGTGGCCCCGGCTGGTGACGCTCGGGGTGCACCGCAACCTCTCGTTGCTGGTACTGGCCTTCCTCGCGTTGCACATCCTCACCGCGGTCCTCGACAGCTACGCGCCGGTCGGCTGGCTGTCGGTGATCGTGCCGTTCGCCTCGTCGTACCGGCCGCTGTGGCTCGGCTTCGGCACGGTCGCGTTCGACCTCTTGATCGCGGTCACGATCACCAGCCTGCTGCGCACCCGAATCAGTGCCCGACTATGGCGTCTGGTCCACTGGGCCGCCTACGCCTGCTGGCCCTCAGCGGTCATCCACAGCCTGGGGACGGGCTCGGACGCCAGAGAGCCGTTCGTCCTCGGCGTGACGATCGCCTGCGTGGCCGCCGTGATCCTGGCCGGTGGGTGGCGGCTGGTGTCCGGCTGGCCCGAGCACGCCGTCGCCCGGGTCGTTGCCGGGGTTACTGCGGCGGTCGTCGTGATCGTCGGCCTGGTCTGGACGCTCACCGGTCCGCTTCGCCCCGGCTGGGCTTCCCGGTCCGGCACGCCGGCCGTGCTGCTGGCCCGGGTGCAGGCCCCGGCGTCCGGGTCCGGGACTTCGGCCCAGGCCTCAAAACTGCCGACGCTTCCCTTCTCCACGAACGTTTCCGGGACCACCAGTACCGCCTCGTCCAACTCCGGCACGAGCACCGTCACACTCAACGGCCAGGGCACCGATCCGGTCGTGTTCCAGGTCGTCATCAGCGGACCCGCGGCCTCCGGAGGAGGAGTGCAGATGACCAGCAGCCAGGTTTCCTTCGGCCCCGCATCGAGTCCGCAGCAGTACACCGGGCAGGTGTCCTCGCTGAACGGCACCAGTATTCAAGCGACTGTGACAAACAGCGCCGGCAGTCGCATCACGCTCAGCCTCGACCTCTCCCTGTCCGGAACCGCGATGAGCGGGTCGCTGTCAGCGAGCGCGTCATGAGCGCCGGGCCGCGCCTGACGGCGACCGGAGCTGCGTACGCCGATCTCGCGACGCACGTCCGATGCCACGGTCCGCTGCCGGCCACCGACGCCGCGCACATCATCGACATCGTCGAGCGGTCCGGCCTGACCGGGCGCGGGGGAGCGGCGTTCCCGACCGGGCGGAAACTGCGGACGGTCGCGGGGAACGCGCGCCGATCGGGAGCGGTCCTGATCGCGAACGGGTGCGAGGGCGAGCCGGCGAGTGCCAAGGATCGCAGCATGCTCATGAAGGCGCCGCATCTGATTCTGGACGGGATCACGCTCGGCGCGCGGGCAGTCGGTGCCGATCACGCGTATCTGTGTGTGCACGAAGGACAGGACGAGGTTCTCAGAACTCTGCAACGCGCCCAGACGGAGCGACGGGCCGCCGGACTGCCGGACGTCGAGATGACCGTGACCGAGGTCCCGAACCGCTACGTCGCCAGCGAGGAGAGCTCACTCGTGCACCTGCTCAACGGCGGCCCCGCGCTACCACTTTCCACGCCGCCCCGGCCCTTCGAGCGCGGCGTCCGGGGCCGGCCGACGTTGGTCGACAACGTCGAGACGTTGGCGCAGCTCGCATTGACGGTGCGGCACGGCGCCGACTGGTTCCGTTCCGCAGGTACGTCGGACGCTCCTGGCACCGCGCTGGTCACCCTCGGCGGAGCCGTCGCCGCGCCGGGTGTGTACGAGGTCGAACTCGGTCTGACAGGTGCCGATCTGCTGGCGGTCGCCGGCGGCCCTTCCGAGCCCCTGCAAGCAGTTCTCGCCGGTGGCTACTTCGGCGCCTGGCTGCGTGCCGACCGTTTCGCGGCATCGGCGATCACCCCGCGCGGACTTCAGGCCGCGGGCGCCGCGATGGGCGCCGGGATCTTCCTGGCGCTGCCCGCGACGTCCTGCGGCCTGGCCGAGACCGCGAGGATCGCGCAATACCTGGCTGAACAGAGCGCCAACCAGTGCGGGCCATGTCTGAACGGCCTGCCGGCGCTCGCCGAGGCCTTGACCGCTCTGGCGCATCGCGGCGGCCGCAAGCCGTCCGGGACCATCACCGCGTTGTCGCCGTATGTCACCGGTCGCGGCGCTTGCCGGCATCCGGACGGTGCCGTGCGCCTCATCAACAGTGCCCTGACAGAGTTCGCGGCCGACGTCCGGACGCACGCTCAACGTGGTCCCTGCCAAGGGCTTCGGCGCGCCCCGATCCTCCCGGTGCCGACGCCGGAGCGGGCCTCGGCACGGACCGGCGGCCGAATCCCGGCGGAGGTGTGACATGCCCAGACGGCAGCGCGACCGCACCTTGCGGGTGGATCCGATCAAGTGCGAGGGCCACGCGTTGTGCATCGAGGCGTTCCCCGAGATGATCACGCGCGATCCCTGGAACTATCCAGTGCTCAATCCGCTTCCCATCCCAGACCATCTGCTTCGCCACGCCGAGCACGCAGTGAAGGTCTGCCCGGTGCTGGCGCTGCGGATCGTGACCGGCGATCGGGATCGGGACCGGGAGCGGAAGTAGTCGCCAGAGCTGAGGCCGTGGCGGCGACCCATCACATCGCCGCCACGGCCTTCGTGGGCGCTACGCGGGCTTGCCGGCCTGAATCCAGCGCTCGAAGGCGTCGGTCCGCTCCTTCGGCCACGCGCCGTCACAGGGCATTGATCCTTGCCGGAGCCGGGCGAGGATGGCGTCGGCGTGCCGGCTGACGTCATCGTGGGACCACAGGTCGAAGACGAACTTCATCGACTGGTGGTCCATCGGGCGGAACAGGGTCTTGATGTGGTTGTCGAAGCTGATCGGTTCGTTGTCGGTGGGCAGGGTCATGACGGGTCCTTCCGGTTCGGTCTGGACGGCCAGGGCGGAGACTCTCGCGTCGGGAGTGGCGTTGCAGACCCACCACCAGCGGGGGACCGGCATGTGCATCGGCGGGTGCGCGCCCGGCTGGGAGTTCTCCAGGGCGATGCGTGATCCCCACTCGATGTAGGAGACGAACGCCGCCCGGAACTCCGGATCGCTGGGCAGCCCGGCCTCCCCGGCCGACCGCACGATGAGCTGCGCCCAACGGGCGCGCTGCTCCTCGGTGAGCCCGCGGCCCATGTGCTGGCTGACCATGCGGTCGTAGCCGCCGTAGTCCTCGGTGTAGCGGGCCGGGCCGCCGAACGTCTCGCCGAGCCAGGCCGCCACGCGTTCCGGGTGGTCCGGGGACATGTTCGCGAAGACCGGGGCGAGCAGCGGGTCCTTGGGCGCGTACTTCTCGTAGAAGAGGCGCGTCATCCGGGTCAGCGCCGGCAGGCCTCCGCACCACTGGAAGAGCGTGGGCTCCGAGGGTGCGGGCGGGTCCTGGAAGTCGACGTACCAGTGCATGCCGCTGCAGAACGGCTTGTTCTGGGACTGCCCGCAGCGGCACAGGCTGTAGTGCTCGGTCGAGGACCCCTCAGCCCGGGGCTCCGGTTCGCCGTCCGGGCCGATGAGCGGGATCGCGCCGGTCACGCGGTAGGGGCCGTCTTTGGAGACCTCGATGGCCGGCGGCCGGTCCTGGTCCACCTGCTCCCGGGCTTCGCGAGCCTCGATCGCGAAGCTGAGGGCGCCGGACGGGCAGGCACGGACGGCGCGGACGATCTCGTCCATGCGGCCGCCGCTCGGTGCGACGAACGGCTCCTGACCCTGGCGGAACACGGTCGGGAGCCGGTCGGTGCACAGACCCGAATGCGCGCAGATGCCGCGGTTGTCGTAGACGGTGACCTGCTGGCCGGCGTACGTGTCGCGACGGTCGGCGACCCGGGTCGGACTCTTGGCGCCGGTGAAGCCGTTGGTCGCGTGGGTGCCGTCGCAGATCGGTTTGGTCGCCGAGGCGCCGCAGCGGCACAGGGCCAGCTGGGGACGGACCGGGAGCGGTTCGCCGAGCCAGGTGGTGATGGTGTCGGCGTTGGTGACGAGGTAGGGGCCGTCGGCGGCGGCTTGGATGGTGGTCGGGAGGTTGGACTGGAGCTCCGTCAGTTGTCTGATTCGCGCCGCGGCCTCCTCCGGGCTGGAGGCCAGGCGACAGGTCAGGTCTTGAAGCGCGGCGGTGGCTTCGATCAGCTGGGCCGGTGCTCCGGTGGTGGCGCGCAGGTCGGTGGCGGCTTGGGCCAGGCGCCAGATTTCGGCGTCGATGGGCCGGTGCTCGTCGGGCGTCGCTTCGGTGGGTGCGATGTCGGCATCGGTGCCGACGTCAGTGCCGGCCGGCGCGAGGAGAGTCAGCGGCCTGATCACCGAGTTGGCCAGCTGGATCAGGGCACTGCGAAGCAGCTCGGGTTCGGGCTCCGGTTCAGGTTCCGGTTCGGCGGCGTTCGCGTCCGCGCTATCGGCGTGGGCGTGGGCGTCGGTGCCAGACAGGGCGTCGGTGATGTGGCGCTGGACCTGACGGACGTCCGCGAGCAGCTTCAACAGAGCTGCTGGATCGGCGTCATCACTATTGATCATGTGTTTGCAGCCCCTTCGTGACGGCGACTTCCCCGTGGCCATCGCCTTCATCGATACGGTACAGGGTTGTATTGCATCGATACAATCCAGGAGTGCACCGGAACAGAACGCCACAGGTCGGAGCCCGTCCGACGGGCCAGGGGAGGTCCCGCGACAACGCCATCGACGCCCGCATCCTGACCGCCGCCAAGCGCCAACTCGCGGTACTCGGCTACGAGGGCATGTCGATCGCCGCGGTGGCACTGGAAGCCGGCACCACCCGCCAGGCGCTCTACCGCCGCTGGCCCAGCAAAGCAGCCCTGGCCGCGGCCGCCGTCGCCAACGTCGAACAAACCCCGCTCGACACCCAACCCACCAC
>NZ_JAAFZA010000324.1 GCF_015356865.1 Catenulispora pinisilvae | reverse complement strand
CCATCCGCGCTCTGGCCGGCCTCGGCTTCGCCTTCACCCCCGCTGAACAACCACTGCGCACCCCGGACCGCCTCACCGCCGCCCTCGGCCACTAGATCAAGTCAGCGTGTTAATGAAATGCGCCCCCGTGCCGACGAATTGCCGACAATGACGGGTTTACCCAGCCCGACCACCCCCTACCGCACGTCGACGAGCTTCAGCTCCGGGTGCGCCGTCCCGCCCTCGATCGCCGTGGACGCGATGTGGCTCATCACGTGGTCGTCGACCGGGTCGTTCGCCGGGTCGTCGTGCACGGTGATCAGCTCGTAGGTGGTGCTGCGCTGGGCCGGGACCCGGCCGGCGGCGCGGATCAGGTGGATCAGCTCCATGCGGTTCGAGCGGTGCTTGGCGCCGGCCGAGGAGACCACGTTCTCCTCCAGCATCACCGAGCCCAGGTCGTCGGCGCCGTAGTGCAGCGACAGCTGGCCGGCCTCCTTGCCGACGGTCAGCCAGGAGCCCTGGATGTGCGCGACGTTGTTCAGGTACAGGCGGGCGACGGCGATCAGGCGGAGGTACTCGAACATCGTGGCCTGGGTCTGGCCCTTCAGCTTGTTGTTCTCCGGCTGGTACGTGTACGGGATGAACGCGCGGAAGCCGCCGGTGCGGTCCTGCACGTCGCGGATCATGCGCAGGTGCTCGATCCGCTCGGCGTTGGTCTCGCCGGTGCCCATGAGCATCGTGGACGTGCTCTCCAGCCCCAGGCCGTGCGCCGTCTCCATGATCTCCAGCCAGCGCTCGCCGGATTCCTTCAGCGGCGCGATGGCGTTGCGGGGGCGGGCCGGGAGCAGCTCGGCGCCGGCGCCGGCGAAGGAGTCCAGACCGGACTCCTTCAGCCGGGTGATGGCCTCCTCGATGGTGACGCCGGAGACCTTCGCCATGTGCTGCACTTCGGAGGCGCCGAGGGAGTGGATGACCAGCTGCGGGTACTCGGCCTTGATGGCGCGGAAGTTCTCCTCGTAGTACTCGACCCCGTAGTCCGGGTGGTGCCCGCCCTGGAACATGATCTGCGTGCCGCCCAGCGCGACGGTCTCCGCACAGCGGCGCAGGATGTCCTCCAGCGGACGGCTCCAGACCTTGTCCGACTTCGGCGGGGCGTAGAAGGCGCAGAACTTGCACGCCGTGACGCAGGCGTTGGTGTAGTTGATGTTCCGCTCGATGATGTACGTGGCGATCTCGCCGTCGTCGCCGTACACCCCGGAGTAGCGCTTGCGGCGGGCGGCGTCCGCGGCGGTGCCCAGGGAGTGCAGGGGCGCGTGCCGGTACAGTTCCAGCGCTTCCTCGTACTCGATGCGCCCGCCGTCCGCGGACCGGTCCAAGGCGTCTTGGAGCTCCGCGGAGATCTGCTTGCTCATCGGGCGTGCCCTTCGTCCGGGGATCTTAAGTGCCTCTCCAGGGTACTTCGCCGGATCAGTGCGGGAAGTGTCTGGGTATCCGGCGGTCGGCGAGGCCGTCACGGAAGGCGCCGATGATCGTGGTGATCTGCCCGAAGGTCAGGGTGTCCGCCAACTCCGGCAGATAGAGGTGCCGGGCGGCGAGTCCCTCGACGGTCGCTGTGAAATACATCGCCATGAGTGGGTTCACAAAAAGCACACTGTTGTGTGTGCGTTCTGTGAAGTGAACATTTCCGGACACACCGAGCATCGCCGAGGCGATCTGGCCGTGCACGATCGAGGGCCGCAAAGGGGTGTTCTCCTGCGCGTATGCGACCGCGTCGAGGTAGAGCGACCCCTCGCGGGAGGCGCGCGGGATGGAGAACGCGCCGAGGTAGGCGCCGTCGGCGTCCAGATCGGCCAGGTTCTCCAGCACCTGCACGTGGTTCACGCCGTGGTAGGCGTCGATGCCGAAGCCGATGCTGACCACCAGCCGCACCGGCACCTCGGCCAGCCCGGCCACGGTCGCCAGGCTCAGCATGTCCTCCTCCGGCGTCCCGAGACCGGCCTCGTCCCCGCGCATCAGGATGTCGGTCCCGCCGTCGACCAGCACGATCGCGTCGATGCCGTGGTGCGCGATCAGCGCCCGGTAGGCCTCGGTCAGCGGCCGCACGCCGGTGCGCTGGAACGCGTAGACCGTCGAGGGCTCCCCCGCGATCTTCAGCCAGCGGGCCAGCGTCCGCTCCGGGAAGTACTCGGCGAACCCGCCGGTGGTCGGCGTGACGGTGGCGACGTCGGGAGCCAGCCACGCGTCGAGGCTGAAGCCGGAGGAGACGAAGGTCAGGTTGGCGAGGAACACCTCGGCCCCGCGCTCGCGCAACGCGAGGGCCAGCGGCAGGCCGCCGAGGATGTCGAAGCCGCCGCCGGCCCCGGCGACCAGGATGCGCTGGGAGTCGGCGAGCGCCGCGAACAGCGGCAGGTCACGCAGGCTGGTGGTGGTCATGGGTGAGGACGATAGTGGCGGTGGGCTTACTACAGCGTGCCGGTTTCCGCAGAAGCTTTCCGCAGAAGCTATTGCGGCACTGGCTACGGCTGCGGCTACTTGTCCACGGCTACTTGTCGCCAGCCCGGAAAACCATGCAGCTCGACGTCGCGGTCCCGTAGAGCTTCCCGTTGGCGTCCACGATCCGCGCCTCGGCCAGCGCGGTCCGCCGGCCCATGTACGTCACGGTGCCGATGCACTGCACCTGACCGGTGTCCTTGGTCATGCCGCGCAGGAACTTCACCGACAAGTCGAGCGAGGTGTAGAAGTCGCCAGCCGGGAGCAGCGACTGCACCGCGCAGCCGCACGCGGAGTCCAGGAGCGTGGCGTAGACGCCGCCGTGCACCGAGCCCATCGGGTTGTAGTGGTGCTCGGCCGGAGTCAGGGTGAAGACCACGCGCCCCTCCGCGACCTCCCCGATGCCGTCGAACCCCAGCGTCGCCGTGATCGGCGGCACGGGCGTGCGCCCCTCGGCCATGGCCCGCAGGTATTCGATGCCGGACATACTCCCGCCCTCGGCGAAGGAGGCCAGCGGATCGCTCCAGGTGTAGGTGCGGGTGCGCTCGGCGTCCGCGGCCGGCGCGGCGCCCTCGACGCCGTCGATGGTCTCGGTCATCGCACGTTCCTCCTGGATCTGAGTGAGTGGTCGGTCAAGTTAGCAACTACTAAGTAACAACGAGTTTAACCCACCGGTGGTTCCCGAGGTGGGCTGGATGTCCAGTTGTCAGATGTACACACGATGCGCCGGATATATCGGATTCGGTAGCCTGACGCCATGAGTGAGACCGCCGCAATGACGATGTGCGTCGCATCCACATCGGCCGCTACAGAGTGCTCTACGAGATCGACGAAGCACAGCAGCTGATCACCATCGCGCGCCTCGGCCGCGTCGAATAGCCCCGCTGACCCCCGCGGCTAACCCCCTCGGCTGACCCCCTCGGCGCCGGCTCCCCTCCGGCGCCCCGGCACGCGCAGCGGCTCAGCCGGCGGCCGGCAGCAGCATGACCTCCGGCACCCGCGAGATGCCGATCTGCGGTCCGACCTGGCGCGCGAACTCGCGTACGCCCTCCAGCTGGCGCTCGCCCAGCGAGAAGTCCAGCGTGGTGAAGTAGTCCTCCAGCTCGGCGGCCGGGAACTGCTCCCAGCGCTCGACCTGGCGGGCCACCTTGTCGACGTGCTCCAGGGAGATGTCGCGGGAGCGCAGGAAGCCCTGGTGGACTTCGTGGACGATGTCCGGGCAGCGTTCCACGTACTCCTTGCGGGCCGCCCAGACCGCGAAGACCATCGGCAGGCCGGTCCAGTCCTTCCAGGCCTGGCCGAGGTCCAGGAGGTTGGCGTCGAGGCGCTGGGCGTCGTAGAGCCAGGCGCGCAGGGCGGGGTCGCCGATGATGACGCCGGCGTCGCCTTCGCGGAGCATCTGCTGGAGGTCGGGGGCGCAGGGGAAGTAGTGGGGCTGGACGCCGTACTTCTCGCGGAGGATGAGCTGGGCCAGCTGGACGGTGGTGCGGCTGGTCGAGCCCAGGGCCACGCGGGCCCCGTCCAGTTGCTCGTAGGGGACCTTGCTGACCAGGTTGCAGCTGGTCACCGGGCCGTCGCTGCCGACCGCGACGTCCGGCAGGACCACCAGTTCCTCGGCGTTGCGCAGGTACTCGACCAGGCTGATCGGGCCGATGTCCAGATCGCCGGCCACCAGCATGGTGGACAGCACGTCCGGACTGTCCTTGATCAGCTCCATGTCGAGGATGGCGCCGGAGTTGACCAGGCCCCAGTAGATGGGCAGACAGTTGAGGAACTGGATGTGCCCGACGCGGGGTCGCCGCCGGCACTGGGTCATGTGCGCTTCGAGCCGCGCGTCGGAGATGTCGTCCACGGGGTTCAGGTTACGACCGCGTGATCGGACGTCCAGAGTCGGGGCAGTCCGGCGAAAGCGACGAGCCGGACATTCCCCGGCCCGAACCAGGGATGTCCGGCGCGTTCGGTCGGCGCCCGGCGCCGGAGGCGATCGTCCGGCGTTGAGGAAGGCGCCGGCGGATCAGTCCTCGTCCTCCATGGCCGCGTTCGCCTCGAACCGGTCGGCCAGGCGGTCGGTGCGCCGGGTCACCTGCGCCGACATCGCGTCGCGCTGCCGGGACAGCAGGAAGAACGAGGCCACGCCGGAGATCAGCAGCGCGCCCATCGCCAGGTAGAGCACGCCGTTGCCGGTGACGATGTGCCCGGTCGCCGCGACCAGGCCCCACAGCACCGCCAGCGACACGATGAAGATCGCGATGCGCAGCGTGGCGTAGCGCATGGTGGCGTGCTTGGCCACGGCCACCGCCGCGCCGGCGGCCAGAGTCTCGGACTCGGACTCGGACTCGGTGGCGGTCGCCGTGTCGGCGGTGCCGGGGGCGTCCTGCACCTCGGGCTTGTCAGCCGTCTTGTTGTCGGCAGGCATCCGCCGACTCCTTCCATCGATATGAGAGACCAGCGACGGGGCGGGGTCTACAGGCTCAACGCCATGTGGATCTCGTCCCGGTAGTCGTCCGCGGCGACCCGTATCAGGCGCGGGATGCGGCCGACCTCGGTGTATCCGCATTTGGTGTAGAAGTGTTCCAGCCCGAGCCCGCCGCGGCAGGTGAGGTGGAGCATTTCGACACCGTCGAGGGTACGCGCCACCCGCTCGGCCTCCCGCAGCAAGTCCTGCCCGTAGCGCTTGCCCTGGTGTTTCGGGTGCACGACCACGGTCTTGAGGATCCGCGCGTGGTCCATCAACGAGAACTGGTGGTCCTCGACGACCAGGAAGGCCGCGGGCTCGCCGGCCTCGGAGCCGACCAGCAGCAGGTCCTTGCCGACCGTGAACTTACCGAACGCTCGGGCCTCGACGGCCTCGCGCTCCACCGGGGCCACGAAGCCGATCGCCCCGCCGGCGTTGGTGGCGTCGGTCCAGATGTCGACCAGCGCCGCACGCAGCGCGTCGGGTATCTCGGGGTGGGTCTCAAACGTCAGGGCCATGACGATCATCGTCTCATTCAGCGCTCGACGGCCTGGGCCTGGGCCTGGGCCGCGCGCCGCGCCCGGCGCAACCCGACCGCGATGTTCAGCACCGCGCCCGCCACGACCACCAGCGCCGCCACCGCCACCTCGGACGGGGCGACCGGCTGGGACCGGTTCAGCAGCAGCGCGCCGCCGGCCACCGCGAACAGGCCGACGGCCAGTACGCGCAGCTCGGTGGCCCAGCTGAAGGGGCGGCGGGGGCGGTCGCGGAAGTTCACAAGATAGGACTATGCGGCACCGGTCGGCCGATTCCCAAATCAGTCCCACGCCACAGACGGCGCACATCCGCCGCCGGATGTACGCCGTCTGTCACAACCGGATTCCGCTCAGTGAGCGGAGCCCGCTCAGAACGTCATCAGCTGCGGCTCTTCGCGCCGCCCCGACTCCGGCCCCGGGTACTCCTTGATGACCTCGTACCTCGTGTTCCGCTCCATCGGCGTGAACCCGGCGTCGCGGATCAGCTCCAGCAGGTCCTCACGGGTCATCTTGTTCGGGGTGCCGTAGTTGTCGGCGTCGTGGGTGATCTTGTACTCGACCACCGAGCCGTCCAGGTCGTCGGCGCCGTAGTTGAGCGCCAGCTGCGCGGTGGACAGGCCGTGCATCACCCAGAAGCACTTCACGTGGTCGAAGTTGTCCAGCAGCAGCCGGGACACCGCGAAGGTCTTCAGCGCCTCGACGCCGGTGGCCATCGGCTGGCCCATCAGCCGGTTGCGGACCTTGCCGTCCTGGCTGTCGTGGAAGTCGTGCTGGAAGCGCAGCGGGATGAACACGGCGAAGCCGTTGGTCTCGTCCTGGAGCTCGCGCAGCCGCAGCACGTGGTCCACCCGGTGCCGGGGCTCCTCGATGTGGCCGTAGAGCATCGTGGCCGGCGTGCGCAGGCCCTTGGAGTGCGCCAGCCGGTGGATCCGGGACCAGTCCTCCCAGTGCGTGGCGTGGTCCACGATCTGCGAGCGGATCTCCCAGTCGAAGATCTCCGCGCCGCCGCCGGTCAGCGACTCCAGACCGGCCGCGATCAGCTCGTCGAGGATCTCGTCGGCACCGAGCCCGGAGATCTTCTCGAACCAGTGGATCTCGGTGGCGGTGAAGGCCTTGATCGAGACGCCGGGCAGGACCGCCTTCAGCTCGCTGATCGACTTCGGGTAGTAGCGCCACGGCAGCGTGGGGTGCAGACCGTTGACGATGTGCAGCTCGGTGATGCCGTCCGGCTCCATGTCCTTGGCCAGCCGGACGGCCTCCTCGATGCGCATCGTGTAGGCGTCCTTCTCGCCGGGCTTGCGCTGGAAGGAGCAGTACGCGCAGGAGGCCGAACAGACGTTCGTCATGTTCAGGTGGCGGTTGACGTTGAAGAAGACCTTGTCACCGTTTTTCCGGGTCCGTACCTCATGGGCCAGCTCACCGAGCCAGGCCACCTCATCGGTGGCGTACAGGGCCACTCCGTCTTCGAACGACAGCCGCGAACCGGCGAGGACCTTGTCCTCGATCTCCTGCTTGAGCCCGGAGTCCATGGCCTCACCTTTTCCCGTGCGACGTCCACCTGATCAGACAGCAGAGTACGGCAGCGGTTCGTAACGGCCTCGTCCGGATTGGATGATCGCGTTGCATTCCGGCGGCCGGACAGCGGATAGTCGTCATCATGTCCGAATCACCCTCACGACGAGCCGCCGGCCGGCCCCCCGGGGACGGTCGGGGTGGCCGTGGCCGTCCCGACGGCTACGGCCGGCAACCCGCGCCTGGTCAAGGGCCGTGGGAACCGCAGCCACGGACGGCGCAGCGCCCACCCCGGGACGACCGCGCGCCCCGGGGTTACGACGACGGCGGATACGGGCAGCAAGGGCAGCAACCACGCTCCGGCGGTCGCGGCCGACCGGCCGGCTACGACGACGATTACGCGGCGGCTCCCGCGCCGGCTCCGGCCCGGGGCGGGAGCCGGGGCAGCCGCGGCCGGGCCCCGGCGAACGAGGCCGGCTACGAGCGCTACGACGGCGACCCCCGCGACGCCGACCGCGCCGACGGCCAGGGCGGCGGTTACGACGACGACGACGGGTACGACGAGGCTCCGGGCCGGGGCGGGTCCCGCCGGGCCGGAGCGTCCCGCTCCGGCGGGTCCCGTTCCGGCGGCGGCTCGCGCCGGGCCGGGACGCCGGTGGCGGCCGGCGCCGTGGCCGGAGCCGGCGGCGCCGCGCTGCCCCTGGGCCCGCGCCTCGGGATCGGCTTCGCCATCGGCGCGGTCCCGGCGCTGGTCATCGCGTTCCTGTGCGGGATGATGTCCAGCGGCGGCTCCGCGCGGTCGATCGCCGGGGTCACGCTGAACTCGCAGCTGCTCTCGCTGTCCGCGCTGGCCGTCCCGGCGATGATCCTGATCATCGGCGGGCTGCTGCGCTGGCGGCAGCTCAACCCGTTGGGGCTGACCTGGGGCTTCGCCGTGGTCTCCGGGCTGAGCTGGCTGGCGCTGCTGTTCGCCGCGCAGGTCAAGAACGTGATCCCACACCTGACCCCGCTGGTGACGGTGCCGCTGGTGACCGGCGCGGCGGTGGCCGCCGCGGCCTACCTGACCGACGAGAACACCACCCCGACCGGCCGGTACGCCTGCCTGGCCGCGGTGATCGCCTCGCACATCGGGATCGTGGCCATCGTGGTGACGATCGTGCTGGCCTAGCCGCCGACCGACCCGGCAGGACCGACCCAAGCCGAACCCGCCGCCGACCGCGCGGCACCGACCGAACAGCCGAAAGGGCCGCACCGGACTGATTCCAGTCTCCGGTGCGGCCCTTCGTTTGCGTTTCTCTGTTTCCCTGCTCGGTGCTGCTCAGTGCCGCTCGGCGTGCTTGGTGTCGTCCTCGTCGGGCGCGGCCAGCTGCATCGGCCGGTCCTCCCACTTCGTCGACAGCGCGACCGTGGTCCGGGTACGGGCCACACCCCGGATCCGGGTCAGCCTGCCGATGATCCGCTCCAGGTCCTCCGGATGACCGGCGCGCACCTTGAGTAGGAACGACTCCTCGCCGGCGACGAAGAAGCAGTCCTCGATCTCCGGGACGTCGCGCAGCCGCCAGGCCACGTCGTCGAGCTCGGCGGAGTCCGACAGCAGGATGCCGATCATCGCCGTCACGTTCAGCCCGAGCTGTTCCGGGGCCACCATCGCCCGATAGCCGGTGATGACGCCGTTGCTCTCCAGCCGGTTGATCCGGTCGGTCACCGACGGCCCGGACAGACTGACCAGGCGTCCCAGCTCCGCGTACGACATGCGGCCGTTGGTCCGCAGCGCGTCGATCAAGGCGCGGTCCACCGCGTCCATGCTTCCTGATCACCTCATCCGCGTCGATGGACGACCCGTCCGGGCCGCCCGGTCCCACCCGGGTGCGAGCGTATCGGCTCCCCGGGCGGCCCCGGCCCCCGCGCGGGGCCGTCCGGGGTCTTCTCGGGACCGCTGTGATCCCCGGCTAACGATCTGTGACCGCCTTCACCTTCAATAAATTGGACACAGAGCGTAGAACCCCTTAGAATCTAAGGCATAGAACAGATTAGGCCCGACAGATCGAAGGAGTCAACGATGAACTTCCAGCCGTACGAACTGCAGGCCGCCCACACCCGGCTGAACGACCTGCGCAAGCAGGCCGCCAAGGCCCGCCTGGCGCGCGCGACGAAGCTCGCCCGCAAGGCCTGACCTGCGGTAGTACCACCCAGCACGACCTAGCAAGACCGAGCAAGACCAATTGCGCGCCACTTAGGCAACACCCCTAGAGCTCCGGCCGCCGGCTGCGTCGATCTACTCCCCCCCGGATCGACGCTCGGGTACCGGCGGCCGGGAACAACGGGAGCGCCCTTCCAGTCCGTCCCCCCGGGACTGGAAAGGGCGCTCCTTTGCGTTGCGTGGGTGCGTCGCGTGCGCTGCCTGCGTGCGTCGCGTGCGCTCAGCCCTCCGGGGCGAACAGCCGCTGGAACGAGAACGCGCGAGCGGTGGCTCCGTGCTCGCGGAAGTGGGCCAACCGGTCGTGCGCGTCCTGGACCGTGGGCAGCGTGCCGGCCGGGATCCACCACAGCGTGGCGAAGGCCTCGGGCAGCTTCTGGAAGAACTCCTTGCGGCGGGTCAGCAGCGCGCGGTGCTCGCCGGAGAAGGCGAAGTCGCGCAGCGCGCCCACCGATTCCCACACCGTCAGGTTGACGATCATCTCGGGGTCGCCGGGCCAGGCGACGTCGGTGGCGCCGAGTCCGGAATCGCTGCCCTCCAGCAGCCAGACGAACCCGGGCATGGTCCGGCCCTGGTTGTTCACCGGGGACAGGTTCTTGGTGAAGTCCTCGATGGCCGGGTCGCCCAGCGGGGCGACGAGCCGGCCGATGTTCACTTGGGCCAGGTGGAAGCCTTCGAAAGGGCCCAGAAGGGCGTCAGCAGTGTCCATTGGTAGTTAGAGGCGCGGTGCTCGTGAGAGCCCGTTTCCTCTGTCCCCTTTCAATCCGTGCGTGCGGTTCTCCCGCACACGGCTTACCGATGATCTTCTTGACATGGTTACGCAGTCTCCGG
>NZ_JAAFZA010000323.1 GCF_015356865.1 Catenulispora pinisilvae | reverse complement strand
CCCCATCGACGAGGCCGAACTCGACCGCATCTGCCTGCACAACCTCCTGTCGGCCTGCGCCGACATGATCTACTTCAAAGACCGCGACTCCCGCTTCCTGCGCGTCAGCGACAGTGCCGCCGAATTCAGCGGCACCGATCCGGCCGCGATGATCGGCAAGACGGTTCGCGACTACTTCACCCCCGAGCACGCCGCCGCCGCGTTCGCGACCGAGAAGAAGATCATGGCCACCGGCCAGGCGATCACCGACTTCGAGGAGCCGCATCTGCGGGCCGGCACGCCTGCCGAGGAGACGCTCAGCGCCAGTAAGCAGCCGTTGCGGGACTTCGACGGGCGGGTCATCGGGACCTTCGGGATCAGCCGGGACATCACCGCGCGCAAGATCGCCGAGCGCGAGCTCAAGTCGCGGACCGAGGAGTTGGACCGGGTCGGGCGCGAGCTCAAGACCCTGATCGACACCAGCCCGGACCTGATGGCGCGGTTCGACCGGGACCTGCGCTGCACCTACGCCAACCCGGCGGCCGCGACGATCATCAGGTCGACGCCGAACGCCATGCTCGGCCACACCAGCCGGGAGCGCGGGTACTCCGAGGACTTCCTCAAGGTGTGGGAGGAGTCGCTGCGGCACGTGCTGGCCACCGGGCAGAACACCGAGCGGGAGTTCGACGTCGTGATCGCCGGGCAGTCGCGCTTCCTGCACGCCCGGTTCGTGCCGGAACTCGGCTGGGACGGCGAGGTGACCAGCGTGCTGGCCGTCTGCCGGGACCTGACCGATCGGCGGCGGATCGAGGAGGCGCTGGAGGAGCAGGCGGTGCGCGATCCGCTGACCGGGCTGGCGAACCGGACGCTGCTGGTCAGCCGGATCCGGCAGGCGATCGAGCTGGGCGCGGCCGACCGCGACCGGCTGGCCGTGCTGTTCCTGGACCTGGACCGGTTCAAGCTGGTCAACGACAGCCTCGGGCACGCCGCGGGCGATGAGCTGCTGGCCGCCGTCGCCGACCGGCTGCGCACCGCGGTGCGGCGCGGCGACCTGGTCGCGCGGTTCGGCGGGGACGAGTTCGTGGTGCTGTGCGAGAACGTGGCCGGGCACGCCGAGGCCGCGGCGATCGCCGAGCGGATCATCGACTGCCTGATCCGCCCGTTCAGCTGCGCCGGCAAGCAGATGCACGTCCGCACCAGCATCGGCATAGCCCTGGCGCCCGGCCCGGACACCACCGTGGACGAACTCCTGCGCGACGCGGACGCCGCGATGTACCAGGCCAAGGCCGACGGCACGGTGGCCGGCGGCTACCGGTTCTTCGAGCCGGCCACGCACCAGCGGGCCGTGCACCGCATGAACCTGGAGCAGGACCTGCGCCAGGCCGTCGAGCGCGGCGAGTTCACCCTGGTGTACCAGCCGATCGTGGCGCTGGAGGACGGCCGGCTGACCGGTGCCGAGGCGCTGATCCGCTGGCGCCACCCGGAGCGCGGGCTGCTGGCCCCGGCAGCGTTCTTGGACATGGCCGAGGAGACTCAGCTGATCGTGCCGATCGGCCGGTGGGTGCTGGACGAGGCGTGTCGGCAGCTGGCGGAGTGGAATGACTCGCTGCCGGTCGGGGCGCGGGCGGTGACGACATCTGCCGGATCGGCTGGATCCGCTGGATCTGCTGGATCTGCTGGATCCGCCGGGTCCGTTGGATCTGCCGGGTCTGCCGGGTCCGTTGGATCTGCCGGGTCTGCCGGGTCCGCTGGATCCGCCGAGTCGGCTGGCACCCGGCTGCCGCTGCTGGCCGTGAACCTGTCCAGCCGCCAGCTGTCCCACGACGCCGACCTGGTCTGCCAGGTCACCAAGACCATCGCCCGGCACGGCGTGCCGCCGGGGCGGATCTGCCTGGAGGTGACCGAGACCGCCGTGCACGAGGCGTCGCTGACTGCGCGCTCGGCGCTGGAAGCGTTCTCCGGCTCCGGCATCAAGATCGCGCTGGACGACTACGGCACCGGCTACTCCTCGCTCGGGCACCTGCGCGACAACCCGGTCGACACGCTGAAGATCGACCGCGTGTTCATCAGCGGGCTGGGACAGAACCGGGGCGACGACGCGATCGTGGTCGCGGTGATCACGCTGGCGCACGCGCTGGGAATGAAGGTCGTCGCCGAGGGGGTGGAGACGCCGGAGCAGCGGGCGCGGTTGCTGGAGCTGGGCTGCGACTTCGCTCAGGGGCACCTGTTCTCGATGCCGCTGAGCGCGGAGGATTTCGGGGAGCTGTTGCGGAGCTGGGCGACGGTCGGAGCGGTGCCCTGTCTGTGAGTGCCTGCCTGTAAGCCCATGGCGCTGATAGAGCACTGTCAGCCTTGTCGCGTTGGAGGATCCATGCCCGGCCCCGCTTCGATCGCCACCGACCCGATGGCGTTCTGGACCGAGCGGCACATCTGCTCCCTGGCCTCGGTCCGACCGGACGGCACTCCGCACCTGGTACCCGTCGGCGTCGTCTACGACCCGGCCACCGGCCTGGCCCGGATCATCACCAGCAGCACCAGTGCCAAGGCCCGGCGCATCGCCGCCGCGGGCACGCTGCCGGTCGCGGTGACGCAGGTCGACGGGGCGCGTTGGACCACGTTGGAGGGTGTGGCCCGGATCAACTCGGTTCCGGAGGCGGTCGCCGAGGCGGAGCGGCGGTACACCGAACGGTATGGCGAGCCCAGGCCGAACCCGCTGCGGGTGGCGATCGAGATCGAGGTGCGGCGGGTGCTGGGGTCGGTGAAGGTGCCGCTGCCGGAGGCGTCGAGCTGAACTGATCAAACGCGGGTCTTGTCCGCGGCCGTTCGGGCCGGAGCGAGCTTGGCGAAGCGCGTCTCCGTGTCCAGCAGCATCCGGCGCCGTTGTTCCGGCGTCTTGTCGGTGACCCGGTCGTAGTTGACCCACGTCAGGTTTTTGACGCCGATCTTGCCGAACGTCCCCTTGAACAGGATCTTCGTCATCGGATCGCGGTACCACCAGCGGTACGCCTTGTCCGGCGTGGTCATCACCGACAGCACCGTGACCGCGCCGAGCCGGGTCATCAGATTGCGGAACGGGTTCCCCTTGCCCTCGGGCAGCTCCTTGAAGAGCACGCCTTTGGTGAGCACCCGGTCCAGGAAGCCCTTGGTGGCCGCCGGCATCGCCTCCCACCACACCGGGAACGCGAACACCAGGTGGTCGGCGGCCAGCAGGCGGCGCTGGTAGTCGGCGACCTGCGGGTCGACGACGCGCGCCGTCCGCCACGCGGCCAGGTCGGCGGCGGTCATCGCCGGCGCGAAGCCGTCGGCGGCCAGGTCGATCAGGTCGACCTCGTGCCCGGCCGCCTCCGCGCCCCGGATCGCCGCCGCGGCCACAGCGGCGGTGAAGCTGCGCCGATGCGGGACGTCCTCGGCCGAGGCGAGGGTGTAGGGGTGGTCGAGGACTATCAGGACATGCATGGGAACTCCCCGTCAGTACGTCAGTGGTGGGCTGATGGCCGTCGCGCCGGATGCGGCACAATTGTTTCGCTTGCAACAGTTGCACTTCAAACTGTTGCCTGTCAAACAACGCGCTATCCTGACCCCATGGACGACCCGCCCCTCCCCGACGACCTGGCCACGCTCTGGTACCTCGTCCGCCGCGTAGCCGGCCTGATGGACCGCGCCGGCGAGGCCCTGTTCCAGCACGAGATCGGCATCTCCCTGGCCCAGTTCCTGGTCCTGTCAGTCGTCGACGCGCACCCGGGTCCGCTCAACCAACAGACCGTCGCCGACCGGCTGGGACTGACGAAGGGCACGGTCAGCCGACAGATCGACAGCGCGGTCATGGCCGGGCTGATGAGCGTGCAGGCCGCCGCGCACAACCGGCGGGAGAACGTGGTCAGCCTGACGCCGGCCGGGACCGCGCTGGTACGGCGCGGTGACGCGGCCTTCGAGCGGGAGAAGGTGGCGGTGCTGCCGGACGCCGAGCCGGGGGATGTTCAGGCGGCGATTCGAGTGCTGGCGGCGATGAATGGGGCGCTGGACCCGAACGCGGCAACGCATCCGAATCCGGCGACGAACCCGAATGCGGCGCTGCCGGGGCGGCAGTAGGCGATCAGGGCCCGGCTCAGCGCGCGCCACAATCCCGGCCGCAGACTGCCCGGCAGGTTCTGATCGAGAGCCCGGCTCAGCGCGAGCCACACTCCCGGCCGCAGACTCCCCGGCAGGTTCTGATCGAGAGCCCGGCTCAGCGCGCGCCACAATCCCGGCCGCAGACGCCCCCGGCGGATTCCGGTCGAGTCTCCAGCTCAAGGCGCGCCCCACTTCCAGGCCCCAGACTCCCCGGCAGATTCTGGTCGAGATGAACAACATCCTCGGCCACCAACACCCCGATTTGCCAAGTACCTGTTCTATCTGCCCCTGTTGAGCGTGGTTGTGTCGTCTGGGTGGCAACAAATCTTGTGGGGCCAGTTATCTAGCGCCCCACTTCCCGACCCAGCCACCTCAACGTCCAAAAGCAGCGCAGTGACCACCAAATTGAGTAGCGTCAGGGCATGTCTTCACCGCCATCAGGGTCACCGATACTTCGGTCACCGAACATCTTTGGCTCCGATGTAGTCTCTGAGGACGCACCGCGGCGGAACGGCCGGCGCGGCCGGGAGAACAAGCAGGGGTGGTCGCGGCGATGACGTTGGCGTATCTGCCGAGCCCGTCGCAGGGTGTGTGGCATCTGGGTCCGTTCCCGATCCGGGCGTATGCGCTGTGCATCCTGCTCGGGATCGTGGTCGCGGTGATGTGGACCGGCAAGCGCTGGGCGGCGCGCGGCGGGGTCCGTGAGGACGTGGTGGACATCGCCATCTGGGCGGTGCCGTTCGGGCTGGTCGGCGGCCGCCTCTATCACGTCATCACCGACCCGGAGCTGTACTTCAAGTCCGGTGAGGACCCGATCAAGGCGTTCTACATCTGGGACGGCGGGCTCGGGATCTGGGGCGCGGTCGCGCTCGGCGGGGTCGGGGCCTGGATCGGGTGCCGGCGCAAGGGGATCAAGCTCGCCGACTTCGCCGACGCGATGGCGCCGGCGCTGATCCTGGCGCAGGCGATCGGGCGCTGGGGCAACTACTTCAACCAGGAGCTGTACGGCCGGCCCTCGGGGCTGCCGTGGGCGATCCGCATCGACCCCGCGCACCGGCCGCCGAACACCCCGGACGCCGCGTTCTACCAGCCGACCTTCCTGTACGAGTCGATCTGGGACGCCGCGGTGGCCCTGCTGCTGGTCTGGATCGACCGCAAGTGGCACCCGAACCGCGGCCGGCTGTTCGCGATCTACGTCGCCGCCTACACCGCGGGCCGCTCGGTGGTCGAGGCACTGCGCGACGACCACGCCAACCGGTTCGGCGGCCTGCGGCTCAACGACTGGGTCTCGCTGATCGTCTTCCTCGGCGCCCTGGCCTACCTGTGGCTGCGCCGCGACCGGCCGGGAATGGTGACGGCAGGCGCCAACACGTCCGACGACACAGCGACCGTTCTCGACACCCCGCAAGCGCTGTCGGACGCCAACGCCGAAGAGGCGGATGCCGCAGACACCGCAGACACCGCAGCAGCCGAAGACACCCCGACCGATCCGGACGACCATCCCGCTCCGGAAGAAAGCCCCGAAGAAGACCCCACGGAAAACCCCGAGAAGGACCCCGCAGAAACCCCCGCGACCACGTCAGCCGCGCGTGACCGCGAGGCTGACGAATGACCGGAACCCTCGCGGCCCGCACCACCGACGCCGGCCGGCGCCTGTTCGGCCAGAACCGCCAGGCCCGCCCCAAGCTGTGGACCGAACTCGCGCTGGTCGTCATCGGCTACAGCCTGTACACCATCACCCGCGACGCCGTCCCGGGCCAGAAGGACGTCGCGATGCGCCGGGCCGCGTCGGTCCTGCGTACCGAGCACAGTCTGCACATCGACATAGAGCTGACGGTCAACCACGCGCTGGACAAGATCACGCCGCTGATCGTCGGCCTGAACTACTACTACGCGACCCTGCACTTCTTCATCACCATCGGGGTCCTGGTCTGGCTCTACGTCCGCCACCCGCAGGCCTACCGCTCCGCGCGCACGGTCCTGTTCCTGGTCATCTTGTCGAGCCTGATCGGCTTCTACTTCTTCGCCATGGCCCCGCCGCGCCTGCTGACCGGCCACGGGTTCATCGACACCAACGTGGAGCACCACACCTGGGGCTCGTTCGCCTCCCCCACCATGCAGTCGGTCTCCAACCAGTACGCGGCCATGCCCAGCGACCACATCGCCTGGGCCGGCTGGTGCGCGGTCATGATCTACAAGTACGCCGGGCACCGCTGGATCCGCGTGGCGGGCCTGTTCTACCCGCTGTTCACCTTCACCGCCATCATCGGCACCGCCAACCACTTCGTGGCCGACGCGGTCGGCGGCGCGCTGACCCTGGCCGCCGCGTTCGCGATCCACCACTTGGCGGGCCGGCTGTGGCGCCGCCGCACCGCGAAGGCCTCGCTACCGCCGCCGCGCGCTCAGCACGACGGTGACCGGCATCAGGGGGCACTCGGCGAACAACGCGGCGTCGGTGATCCGGAACCCGCTGTCGAGCAGCGGGACGGCTAGCCCGGCCGAGATGCGCACGCCCCGGCGCCGGACGTGTCCGGCGCCGGCCGGATCCCACTGCGCGACCCCCTGGAGGTGCGCCAGGACCAGCAGCCCGTCGCGGGCGGTCACCCGGCGCACCTCGGCCAGCGCCGCCCCCGGCGCCGGCCAGTGATGCGAGCAGGCCGTGCACGTCACCACGTCGAACGCGGCGTCGACGAACGGCAGCGCCGTGGAATCGGCCCGCACGAAGGCGTCGCACTCCCCCGGCTCGGTGATCGCCTGCGCCTGGGCCAGCATCCCGGCCGAGATGTCCACACCGACCAGCTGGGTGTCCGGGAACTCGGCGGCGGCGGTGCGCAGCAGGCGGCCGGTGCCGCAGCCGACGTCGACCATCCGGTTCGGCTCCGGCGCCGCGCGGGACGCCGATCGCAGGACCCGGTGATGCAGGCGTGCGTAGAAGACGTCCTGCAACGCGCTCGCCTCGTAGGCCGGAGCCCACGCGTCGAAGCGCGCCACGTCCCGGCCCTCCGGCTGTTCGTCACGCCCCGCCGGATCGCCGGTCAGGTCCACGCGGTACACGCTGCCCGCTGCGTGAGTGGCTTGCAAGGGCTATTCGTGTACCGCGTGAGGGCTGCACCGCATGAGGGCCTGAGAGCTCGTCAGAGCCGAGGTCTCAGACCACCATCAAGCTGTCAGACCACCATCACCGGCACCTCGTCCAGCACCAGCTCCGCCCGACGCCCCGGCCCCAGGTCGGCAGCCGCCGCGCTGGGCACGTCGGACAGCACCTCGGTACCGTCCGGCAGCACCGCCGTGATCCGGGTGATCGGCCCGCGGAACCCGGCCTGCCGGACCGTGGCCGGGCCCTCCTCGGCCGGCTCGAACCGGACCGCCTCAGGCCGAATCAGAACCGCGACCACCCCTGCGGATCGCGATCCCGGCTCGCGCACCGGCAGGCTTCGGCCCGCCACCTCGACGCTCTTGCCGTCGGCGCTGAGCGTGCCGGGCAGCCGGTTCATGGTGCCGATGAACTCCGCGACGAACGCCGTCGCCGGGTTCGCGTACACCTCGGCCGGGGCGGCACACTGCTCCAGCCTGCCGGCCCGCATCACCGCGACCTGGTCGGCGACGCTCAGCGCCTCCTCCTGGTCGTGGGTGACGAACACGGTCGTGATGCCCAGCCGGGTCTGCAACGAGCGGATCTCCTCGCGCAGCTGCACCCGAACCACGGCGTCCAGCGCGGACAGCGGCTCGTCCAGCAGCAGCACCCGCGGCTCGACGGCCAGCGCCCGGGCCAGGGCCACGCGCTGCTGCTGGCCGCCGGACATCTGGTGCGTGTATTTCGACGCGTGCTCGGAGAGACCGACCAGCTCCAGCAGCTCCCCGGCCCGCTCGCGGCGCTTGGCCGCGTTCCAGCCGCGCATCCGCAGGCCGAAGGCGACGTTGTCGCGGGCGTCCAGGTTCGGGAACAGGCTGTAGGACTGGAACACCATGCCCATGTCCCGCTTGTTCGCCGGGACCCGCGCGACGTCCTGGCCGCCGACCCGCACCTCGCCGCCGTCGCTGTGTTCGAGCCCTGCGATGATGCGCAGCGCGGTGGTCTTGCCGCAGCCCGAGGGGCCCAGCATGCAGGTGAGCGTGCCCGGTTCGACGGTCAGGTCCAGGCCGTCGAGCGCGGCGACGCCGCCGAAGGAGCGGCTCAGTTTGACGAGTTCGACGGACGGGGCACTCACTTGCTTCTCCGCAACTTCGAGGGCTTCTTCGCGGCACGGCCGCGGCCCAGCTGCGAGACCAGCATCAGCAGCAGCCAGGACAGGAACAGGATGAGCATCGCGGCGGTGGTGGCCACCTCGCCGTCCTGCTGGCCGGCCTGGTCGGTCCAGACCGGAAAGGTGTTGAGCAGCAACAGGTTCGCGATCGTGAACTCGCCCAGGGCCAGCGCCGCGCCGAGGATGCCGGCCGAGGCGATGGCGGTCCGGATGTTCGGCACGACCACCCGCCACAGGGTGGTCGGCCAGCTGGCGCCCAGGCTGCGCGCCGCCTCGACCAGGGTGGCCAGCGGGATCGCCGACAGCCCGGCGTCCAGCGAGCGGTAGGTGAACGGCAGCGCGAGGATCACGTACTCCAGGATCAGGATCCAGGAGGAGCCGGTGATCGACTGCGGCCAGGACTTGAAGGCCCCGAGGATGCCGTTGGCGATGACCACGGCCGGGATCGCCATCGGCAGCAGGCAGATCCCCTCCATGACCCGGCGCATGTGCGGCAGCCGCAGGTGCAGCCAGGCCATCGTGGGCACCATCAGGATCAGGAGCAGCGCCACCGTGCCGACCGCGATCTTCAGCGAGGTCATCAGGTTGGTGGTGAAGCCGTCCTGGTGGACCAGGCCGGTCCAGACCGACAGCGTGTGCCCCATGTTGCGGCGGCTGCCGCCGAGGGTGAAGTCGACCGCGGCGTAGAGCGGGACGAAGAAGTAGGCCGCGAACAGCAGCAGCAGGATCGTGCGGCCGACGCGCGGGCGACGCGGCCGCGGGCGGCCGGCGGCCGGGCCGCGTGTCGCAGGGCTCTGCGTCCCGGCGGGATCGGAGACGACGGCGGTCACCGCAGCCACCTCGCCGTGCGCCGCTGGAGCAGCGTGTAGGCGACCATGACCAGACCGACGACCACGATCATCATCAGGCCCAGGGCGTTGCCGACGTTCGCCTGCCCGGCCAGCACGTTGCCGGACATCACCGAACCGATCTGGATCGGGACCAGCGGCACACTGCCGGTGCTCAGCGCGTAGGCGGTCGCGTAGGCCGCGAAAGCGTTGGCGAACAACAGGAGCAGCGCGCCGAGGAACGGCGGCGCCAGCAGCGGGCCGCCGATCCGGAGCCAGTACTGCCGGCGCGAGGCGCCCAGGCTGCGGGCGGCCTCCTCCCACTGCGGACGCAGGCCGTCCAGCGCCGGGAAGATCACCAGCAGCATCAGCGGGATCTGGAAGTAGAGGTAGACCAGGACCAGGCCGGCCATGTTCCACAACACGAATCCGTGTTGGGTGAGGTTGTAGCCGGCGCTGTTCAGCCACCGGGTGACCAGTCCCTGCGGGCCGAGCGTGGCCAGGAAGACGAAGGCCAGCGGCAGGCCGCCGAAGTAGGCCAGGACGCCGGAGGCCGTGGTGACCGCGCGGTGCACCAGGCCGTCGCGTCGCGCGCCGGACACCGCCACGGCGAGCGCCAGGCCCAGGATCGCGCCGAGGACCGCGCTGAGCACCGACAGTTCGATGCTGACGACGAAGGAGTGCCGGTAGGGGTCCTGCACCGCGGCGGTGACGTTCGACAGCGTGGCGTGGCCGGCGTTGTCCTGGAAGGCGGCGGTGATGACGGCGTAGGCCGGGGCGCCGAGGAAGACGGCGACGTAGACCGCGAACGGGGCCAGGCCGAGGAGGTCGCGGCGGCGGGTGCGGCG
>NZ_JAAFZA010000322.1 GCF_015356865.1 Catenulispora pinisilvae | reverse complement strand
CAGCTCCCCGATCGACGGCTTCGAAACATGCAGCACCTCATACCGCTCCGTGGCCTCGACATCCCCCGGCACCGCATCGGCCCACAAAGCGAACTCCACCAACTCCCACCGCGTCGGGTCGATCGCCAGCCCGACCGTGTGCGCCCCATCGCGCCGCGCCGTCCGCTCAGCCTCCGCGGCCGTCTCCGCCAGCCACGCGCCCAGCGTGTCGTCGAACACCGGCACCGGCCGCGTCCGCCGCGAAGCCGCCCGCGGCAACGCCTCCGCCGCCCGCGCGGGTCCGGCGTAGTGCGCGACGCCCGTCCACTGCCGTACCGGCACCCGCCCGAAGCTGCGGATGATCCGCTCGAATCCGTTGTCCGCGAACAGGAAACTGCTCATCGCGCCGGTGTCGCTCCAGAAGTAGAACGGAGCGTATTGATTCACCGGCGAGCCCTTCGCCGCCTCCCGGATCGCATACGCCTTGAAACCCACGCCCTCCCGATCATCGAGCAGGGGCTTGGCCTTCTCCACCCGCTCGCGCAGGATGCCCATGTCGTAGTCGGCGGGCAGGGAGATCTCATACTGCATCGCGTACATCAGCGCTCTCCAAGCAGGGGAAGGATTCCGGCTATGGCGTTCTCGAACAGGGCGGGGTCGTCGGCCGCGCGGGCCAGCACGTAGCCGCCCTGCATCGCCGCGACGATCGCGGCGGCGGTGTTCGTCGGGTTCAGGACCGGGGGCAGCGAACCGTCCGCCACGCCCTCGGTGACCAGATCCGCGATCCGGCCGCGCAGCCACGCCAACGTCTGCGTGACCGGGGCCTTCAGCAGGGCATCGGCCATGATGTCCGGGTCCTGCGTCAGGCCGCCGATCGGACAGCCGCGCAGCACGTCGCGCTGGCGCAGCAGGTAGGCGGTCAGGCGCTCGCGGGCGGTGCCGGGCCCGGTGAACTGGAGCTCGGCCAGGGCGCTCATCTCCTCGGCCGTGCGCTCGATGGCGGCGCGCGCCAGGGCGGGCTTGCCGTCGAAGTGGTGGTACATGCTGCCCTGGCCGGCTCCGGCGCGCTGCTGGATGGCCTTCGGGCTGGTGCCCACGTATCCGCGTTCCCAGAGAAGCTCCCTGGTGCTCTCGATGAGCCGGTCTGCCGTGTCCATGACCGTCACTGTACATACTAGTAGGTACAGAGCGCAACGCGTTCTTCTCTGCTGGCACGTCAAGTGCCATACTCCGCGCCATGACCCCTAAGGGAATGAAGCGTACGGCCCAGACCCTGGCCCGCCAGCCGTGGTTCGTGGCGGTCGGCAAGCACACCATCCCGCGCGTGGACCGTGTCCTGTACAAGGTGACGCGCGGCCGCGTCGGCGCCATGAGCCCGTCCGGCATGACCGGGCTGCTGCTCACCACGGTGGGCCGCAAGACCGGCAAGGAGCGCTCCGTGCCGCTGCTCTACGTCGGCCACGAGGGCAAGTACTACCTCACCGGTTCGAACTGGGGTCAGGAGCACCATCCGGTGTGGACGCTGAACCTTATGGCGAACCCGGACGCGACGCTGACCGTCAAGGGCAAGAAGATCCCGGTCACGGCGCGGTTGCTGGAAGGCCAGGAGCGGACGGACATCTGGCCGGTACTGACCGAGACGTGGCCCAACTTCGACGTCTACACCGAGCGCAGCGGCCGGGAACTGCGGGTCTTCGAGCTGACGCCGCGCTGAGGCGCGATCTCACTTCAAAGCGGCGGAGATCTCGGCCGCCGCCTGGATCACCCGCGGCGCGATCTTGGCGCTGTCCAGCGGCGCGAACGACACCACCCCGACGCTCGCCTCCAGCCCCGGCACGTCCCGGATCGGCGCCGCGATCCCGTGCGCGCCGGCCTGCAACTCGCCCTCGCTCACGGTGTAGAGCGACGCAGGATCCTTATGGCCGGCATTCGACCCGGCGTGCGGGCCAGCGCTTGACCCGGCGTTCGGGCCGGTATTCGGGCCAGCGCTCGACCCGGCGCTCGACCCGGCATTCGACCCGCCGCTCGCCCCGGCGTTCGAGCCAGCACTCGAACCTGCGCTCGAACCGGCCTTCGAATCAGCATGAGGGCCGGCGTTCGTCCCAGAGCTAAACACAAGCCCGGAAACCGAGCGCCCCAAAAGGATCGCCTTCCCAGCGGCCCCCTGAGCCAGCCGATGCCGAGACCCCACGCGATAGCCCACGTGGTAGTCCGTCCACGTCGGCTCGACCACCGCGATCGCCAGCGCGTCCGGCCCCTCGGCGACCGTCAGATGCGCCGTCGCCCCGACCTCTTCGGCCAGCCGCCGCAGCGGCGGCGTCGCGGCCTCGCGCAGCAGCGGGTGCACCCGCGCGGCCAGCCGCAGCACCCCCACTCCGAGATGCACCCGGCCGTCCGGGTCCCGGCGTGCCAGCCCGTGCGCCTCCAGCGTGGCGACCAGGCGGTAGCCGGCGGTGCGCGGCGCCCCGACGCGTTCGGCCAGTTGGGCGACCGTCAGTCCGGCGGTGGCGTCGGCCAGCGCCGAGAGCACCCGGATCCCCCGGTCCAGAGTCTGGCTGGTCTCCGGTTCCGGCGCGGGTTCGGTGCGGGTCATACGCGCAGCTTAGAACGTCGGTGGCGCATACTCGACGGATGGGCATCGACGATGATCTGTTCCGGCGGCAGCGGCTTCTCCAGGGCGAGGCGGACGCCGTCCTGGACGATCTGGACCTGCTCGCCGCGCTGGAGGCCGTCGGCGATCCGATCCGCACCGGCAGCTCCGCGCTCGGCGTGATGGTGAAGCCGGACATCGACGTGACCACCGCCTGCACCGGCCTGGACCTGCCCACCTTCGACGCGGTCACGCAGCTCGCCGCCCGGCTGTCCCGGCATGAGCGCGTGCAACAGGTGACGTTCCGGAACGACACCGGCGACTGGAACGCCGAGCCCGACAAGTACCCCGACGGCCTGTTCCTCCAAGTCCGCTACCGCTCCACCCGGCCCCGGCCCCGCGACTGGGGCCTGGACCTGTGGTTCGTCGACGACCCCGCACGGCAGCCGGACCTGGCCCACCTGCGCACCCTGCTCCCGCGGCTCACCGACGAGACCCGCGAGGCCATCCTGCGCGTCAAGGAGGAGTGGACGCCGCGTCCCGAATACGGCCGGCAGGTCAATGGGACGCTGATTTATGAGGCTGTGCTTGACGGGGGAGTACGGACGCTTCCGGACTTCGCGGAGTACTTGGAGCAGGACGCGGCAGCCCGGGCCTAGGCAGCCGTGCCACCCCGGCCCCGACCTTGCGCCCCACCCAGCGCCACACCCCCTCGGGCAGGAACACCGCGTCGCCGACCATCATCGCGGCCGAGAACAGCGGCAGGCCCATCACGACCGCGATCGAGAAGTGCATCCCGATCAGCGCCACCAGGCACGGGTACTTCAGCCACTTGCTGAACACGGCGAACGGGAAGGCGATCTGCACGAACACCGTCAGGTACGCCACGATCGCGATCGTCACGCTCTGGCCGGCCATGAAGTTCGACAGCCCGGGCCACGGCCGGAACCAGTCCAGGTGCAGCGTGTAGTACAGCGCGGTCCCGTTCTGCCAATAAGAGCCCTGCGACTTGTAGAGTCCGGCCGCGGCGTAGACCACGCAGGTCTGCGCCGCTATCACCAGCACGGCGGCGTTGTGCAGGAAGGTGACGATCTCCTCGCGGGTCCGGTCCAGTTCCGCGACCGCCTGCCAGCCCGGAGAGTCGGGCCAGGTGAACTCCGGGATCCCGCGGGCCCGGCGCTTGTCGGCCTGCCGCCGCCTGCGCCGCGAGTCCAGCGACCAGACCGCGCCGCACCGGCTGAAGGCCAGGTAGATGGCCATCAGGCCCATGATGTTGTCGCCGCCGTCGGTGAGGAACACGTCGCGGCCGGTGAACGCCATTATGGTGAGCGCGAAGCAGACCGACGTGGCCCGGGTGCGCCAGCCCAGCAGCATCAGCAGGCAGATCAGGATCGCCGCGTGGTACCAGAACTGGAACCAGACGTTCCCGCCGTGGCCGAGGAACGTGTACCACCAACGGTCCACGGCGAACCAGTCCAGGCCCGGGTCGTTGGCGAACTGCTGGTTCAGGGCCGGGGTCCAGGGGGCGTTCGGGCCCCACAGCGACTCGTGCTTCGGGTACTCGTGCAGCAGGAAGATCAGGTAGAGCGAGCCGTAGCCGATGCGCAGGACCGCGGTGCCGTAGAGGGCGATCGCATGGGTGGTCAGCCGCGTGACGGACTGGCCGATCTTCTGGGCCAGCCACACCAGCGGCTGGTCGCGCGCGCTCGGGCGCCGGGCGGCGGCCATCGCGACCGCGACCACCGCGGCGGCCGTGGCCGCGGCAGCATCCCCGTTGCCGTTGCCGTTGCCGTTGCCGTTGCCGTTGCCGTTGCCCTCGGCCGCGTACGCCCCGTCGGCCCCGGCGATCGCGTCGGCCGCATCAGTCGTGTCGGTCGTGTCGGTCGTGTCGGTCGTGTCGGTCGTGTCGGCCGCGTTGGCCATGTCGGTCGTGTCGTTGACGTCCGAGGTCACGGTGCCACGCTCCCGTTCGGGCAGCCGTAGGAGACCACGTCGGCGGCGACCTGGCGCCACGGGATGATGTGCACCGACGGTTGCTGGACCTGGTTCGGGGTCTCGGCCGGCGCGATGTCGGTGGTGGTCACCCGGAACTCGATGTTCTCTATCTTGTTCGGCGCCACCCCGTCCTTCGCGCTGCGCGGCTTGATCCGCTCCAGCGCGATGTTCACCAGGTACTGCCGCATCATGTCGCCGCGGTCGGAGGTGGGGACGTCGTTGTCGTCATGGGTGGCCGCGTAGCCGTCGGTCCAGGCCCGGCGCAGTTCGTTCTGCTCGGTGTGGCCCGGGAACGGGTTGTGCGCGATGGTGTCGTAGTCCATCTGCGAGAGGTTGTACCAGGGTGTGACGCTGCTGTAGCAGTCGGTCGAGACCCTGGCCTCGATGGTGAAGTTCTGGGACATCGGGTTCGGCGCGAACAGCCGCCAGTTCTGCTCGAACCACGGATACACCCACTTGGCGATGGGGGTGGCGAACTTGGTGCTGACCGTGTTGGTCGGCGAGTTCGTGAGGAACGTGATGGTCAGGTGGTACATCGCCAGCAGCGAGATGCCGAGGACCGCGACGCCCAGGACCGCCCGGGACCACCACGGACGCGGTGTCTGTGGCCGGGGTTCCCGCTGCGGGGGTTCGGGAATGGGCGCGGCGGGTTCCTCGATCGGCTCGGACACGCAGCAAAACTAGCCCATATCGGCATCCGTGGTAACGCCGTTTTCGCAAGTCGTGACGTCCGTGACCTAATGCGACTCCTGAGAAACCCCTGGAGCAACCCTTACCCCTCCGAACGCTCGGTGGCGTGCTCGGCGGCGCACACTTCGGTCAGCGGCAGCACGCGGTAGGGCACCGGATTCGCCATCGCGATCACCGTCGAGGTCCGCTGGATGCCCTCGAACGAGACCAGTTTGTCGATCACCCGCTGCATGTCGGCGTTGGACCGCGCGACGATGCGGCACAACATGTCGCCGACACCGGTGATCGTGTGCATCTCCAACAGCTCCGGGATGGCCGCCAGGTGCTCGCGGACCTCCAGGCCGCGGCCCTGCCGGATCTCCAGCGTCGCGAACGCCGTCACCCCGTAGCCCAGTGCCACCGGGTCGATCACCGGCCCGAAGCCGCGCACGACGCCGCGCGCCTGCAACCGGTCCAGCCGGGCCTGCACCGTCCCGCGCGCGACCCCCAGCCGCCGCGACGCCTCCAGGATCCCGATCCGCGGCTCCTCGGTGAGCAGGGCCAGCAGCCGGGCGTCCAGGTCGTCGATGGAGGGAACGGATGAGGGCATAACGGATGCTTCCCTTCCATGTCGGGTTTGCGGCGATGTGTCGCTGGTCACACTGTACAGAAACACTCCCCAAGGGGCAGCACTACTGAGCAGATTGTATAGCTCTCTGACCTCCTGTTGCGCACTTTGATCTGTGGATCGATGGTGAGGGCATGACCGATACCGCTGTCACCACCGCCGCTGCCAGCCCGTCCACCGATGCCAAGGACCCGTTCCCGGTCAAGGGGATGGACGCCGTCGTGTTCGCCGTCGGCAACGCCAAGCAGGCAGCCCACTACTACTCCACCGCCTTCGGCATGAAGGTGGTCGCCTATTCGGGCCCTGAGACCGGCCGCACCGACCGGGTGGCTTATGTCCTGGAGTCCGGCAGCGCGCGCTTCGTGCTGAAGGGCTCGGTCCGCCCGGGTACGGACATCGCCAAGCACGTCGCCGAGCACGGGGACGGAGTCACCGACCTGGCGATCGCCGTCCCCGACGTCTACGCCGCCTACGAGTACGCCGTCGCCCACGGCGCCACCGGCCTGGAGAAGCCGCACGAGATCGAGGACGAGAACGGTGTCCTGGTCCGGGCCGCGATCGCCGCATACGGGGACACCCGGCACTCGCTGGTGGACCGCTCGCGCTACAAGGGCGTCTACGCCCCCGGCTACGTCGAGCGCGCGCCGCTGGTCGAGCCGAACGCCCGCATCTTCCAGGCCATCGACCACTGCGTCGGCAACGTCGAGCTCGGCCGGATGGACGAGTGGGTCGAGTTCTACCACAAGGTCATGGGCTTCACGAACATGGCCGAGTTCATCGGCGACGACATCGCCACCGACTACTCGGCGCTGATGTCGAAGGTGGTCGCCGACGGCAGCCGCAAGGTGAAGTTCCCGCTGAACGAGCCGGCGATCGCGAAGAAGAAGTCGCAGATCGACGAGTACCTGGAGTTCTACGGCGGCCCCGGCGTGCAGCACATCGCGCTGAACACCGGCGACATCCTGGCCACCGTGGACGCGATGCGCGCCGCGGGCGTGGAGTTCCTGGACACCCCGGACTCCTACTACCAGGACGAGGAGCTGCGCGGCCGGATCGGCACCGTGCGCGTGCCGGTCGAGGAGTTGCAGAAGCGCAAGATCCTGGTCGACCGGGACGAGGAGGGCTACCTGCTCCAGATCTTCACCAAGCCGGTGCAGGACCGCCCGACGGTGTTCTTCGAGCTGATCGAGCGGCACGGCAGCCAGGGCTTCGGCAAGGGCAACTTCAAGGCCCTCTTCGAGGCCATCGAGCGCGAGCAGGAGCTCCGCGGGAATCTGTGAGCCCCCGCCGGGCTTCTACTGCAAAGGACGTAGTACCTGGTCATTGTGGCGGGTGTCTGGATTCCCCAAGGTTGCGTAAGGAATCCCGGCACCCGTACAGGTTTGGGCGGCAGTGTTCTAGGCTCGGTGATCGTGGAGAGTTCACCGCGTCCCGGTTATTACCCAGACCCCTCAGTGCCCGGATACATACGGTATTGGGACGGTTCGAAGTGGGTCCCGGGTACCAGCAAGCCGATGCCGAAGAAGGCCGGTGGCGGCGCGGACGCGGATCTGGTCGTGGAATCCGGCGCGGTGCCCCCGCCGCCGCGGGCCGCCGGCGCCTCGGCTGCCGGGTCGTCTCAGGACGATTCGGCGGGCTCCGGGATGTCCCGCACGGTCACCGAAGCGCCCGCCGCGCCGTCGCAGTCCCAGCCGCAATCGCAGCCGCAGCCGCAGCAGTCGCAGTCGCAGTCGCAGTCGCCTAAGGCTCCGGCCTTCGCGCCGCCGCGTCTGCTGTCCGAGGTGAGCTTCGACGACGCGAAGCCCTCGGCGGACACGTTCCCCGGTCGCGGCGCCGCCCCGGAGTTCCCGGCCGCCATGCCGGACTTCCCGGCGGCCGCACCGGAGTCGAAGGCTCCGACGTTCACCGCGCCGAAATCGTTGTCGGACAGCAGTTTCGACGATCTGCTGCCCGACCCCATGCGCCCGACGTCGCCGCCGCCCGGCTTCGGCGCCGAAGCCGGGGTTGGCGACGCGTCTGCGACGTCCCCGGTCGGCCCGGTGGCCAGCGCCTCCGGGATGGGCATCTCGATCACCGGCGGGCCGGGCATGTACGTCGTGCCGAAGCAGACCCCCGCGCAGTTGTCGGCGGGCAACCAGTCGCTGCGCATCCGGCTGCTGCGGCCGGACGGCAAGCCGTTCGACGGCCCGGAGATCACCACCGGCCCCAAGCAGTCCGACGAGCCGCAAGGCGCCTCCCGCACCGAGTTCGACGGCCCGCGCGGGCCGAAGAAGCAGGCTCCCAAGATCGTGGTGAAGGCCGGGCCGCTGGAGCGCGCCGGGCACACCCTGGCGGTCCTGCTGATCTCGGCGATCGGCATCGTGCCGCTGGGCTACTTGATGTCGCAGTCGGTCCACGACCGCGAGGACAAGCTCGCCGAGACGATCAGCGTGCCGACGAAGATGAACGTCCTGAACGCGACCTCCGAGGCCTACCTCGGCGGCATGGTCGCGGTGCTGCTGGTCGTGACGGTGCTGTACTGGACCCGCCTGAAGCGCCGGCGCGCGCGGTAGCTCACCAGCTGCCGGGCTCGTACTGGAAGTGCAGCATGCCCGGGGTGTTGTGCCGGGTACGCGCCAGCGACCAGGACCAGGTGCCGATCGTGATCTCGACGCACAGATGGTGCGGATCCGTGATCGAGCGCCCGATCGTCCAATGCGGCAGGGCACTGAGTTGCACGGCGGCACGGTGGAACGACTCACGGCCGCCGGTGACGAACACCGTGTCACTGGCGTTGTCGAAGTTCAGCACGTCACGGTACTCGCGATGCAGCATCCGGGAGTAGTCGGGCTTCTCGTCCCGGTCAGGGGCCGAGAGCCGGGCCGTGTGCACCGCGCCGCTGCCGAGCCGGGAGCGGATCGCCTTCCAGCGCGAGGGCCGGAGCTGGAGCGAGGCGTAGGACAGCACCAGATCGAAGCTGCGGCCCTGGAAGGGCGAGGGGTTCTGCCGCATCGGGACGTAGACGATCGAGCGTGGTGAGGCGGCTGCCAGCGCCCACAGGACGGTCAGCTGCTGGAAGGCGTCGAGGTCGGCGTAGCCGGCGTACCAGAAGCTCCCGTCGTGCAGGACCAGGCGGGGCGCCGGGCGGTCCGGCCGGATCACCCGGTACTCGCGCCCGTCCACGCCGACATGGCTTATCCGGGTCCTGAGTTCCAGCTTCCCCGGTTTCCCCGCCACGCCGGCCATCTTGCCCGGCCGCGGGGGTGCCGGGCCAGCCGGTTTCGGGCGGGTGCGATGTGCGGCGGTGGCTTGCCTAGCGCTTGTGCCGGTGTCCAGCTCAGCCTCGCGCCAGTGCCTCACTCAGCCCTGCGCCGCCGAAACGACTTCCACTCCCGCAGCCCGCATCTCCGCCAACGCCGCAGCCGTCGACCCCTCAGCCACCCCGGCGACCAAGTCGCCGAGCAGCCGAGTCCGCAGTCCCGACTTCACCGCGTCCAGCGCCGTGGCCCGCACGCAGTAGTCCGTCGCGATCCCGACCACGTCCACCTCGTCCACGCCGCGGGCCCGCAGCCAGTCGCCCAGCAGCGTGTCCGAGCCCTCCACGGCCTCGAAGCCGCTGTACGCGGCCTGGAACGCGCCCTTGGAGAAGACCTCGTCGACGTGCGTGCGGTCGAAGTCCGGGTGGAACTCCGCACCCTTGGTCCCGGCCACGCAGTGCACCGGCCAGCTGTTCACGTAGTCCGGCTCGGCCGCGAAGTGCGAGCCGGGGTCGGTGTGCCAGTCGCGGGTGGCGACCACGTGTTCGAAGCCGCCGCGGCCCGGGCCGGCCAGCAGCCCGGTGACGCCGGCCGCGACGGCCGAGCCGCCGGAGACCGGCAGCGAGCCGCCTTCGCAGAAGTCGTTCTGGACGTCGACGACGATCAGTGCGCGCGTCATGCTCGGTCTCTCTTCTTAGGCGCTGCAAGGGTTTCAGGCGCTGTCTTTAACTCTGGCCTTAACGCTGGCCCAACCACGGACCCAACCGCTGGCTCGACCGCTCGCTCGACCGGTAGCTCGACCGCCAGTTAGACCGCTAGTGCGGTGGCTGGATTGGTTTGCCGTGTTGGTGGTGTGGTTGCGGGTTGGGCGAGAGTCGGGCACGGAGGCCGCCGGTCACGTACGGGGTTAAGGGCGTTGTGAAAAAACCGCCTGTTTTC
>NZ_JAAFZA010000321.1 GCF_015356865.1 Catenulispora pinisilvae | reverse complement strand
GCCCAGGCCCCCGCCCCGGCGGCGGCCCCGGTCCCGAACGCGCAGACCGGCCCGCTGGACTCCGTCACCAACGCCCTGCACGGCCTGCCGATCGCCGGCCAGCTCACCGGCCCCGGCGGGAGCCTGCCGGTGGTCGGCGGCCTCGGCGGCGGTCTCGGCGGCGGCCTGCCGCTCGGCGGTCTGACCGGCGGGCTGGCGGGCCTCGGCGGCTGAGACCCGAGCAGATCCACCGATGCGGCAACGCCGTCGGCGAAGCTCCGATCCCTTCGCCGGCGGCATCCGAAGAACTGAATCAGAGTCCACCGATACCGGGTCGGACCCGCGCTGAATCAGGCAACTGACGACGGCGTGAACCACCACCGCGGCCCAGAATCCCGCCGCACCGAGAGCTTTCCCCACCCGAACCCGAGCCGTGCGACAGTGAAGACCGCCGGCTCGGATGCCACCCGTGCGATCAGGGCACGGACACAACCCGGCCGCGTTGCCGGTTTCGATAGTTGATCTTTCCGGCGGCCGCGCCGATCCCCGAGACGGGGGTCGCGCGGCCGTCGCGTTTCAGTTGCTGCCGGCCCGGTCGCCTCAGTTGCCGGCGAAGCTCTTGCTCACCGTCGGCTGGGACGGCTGGGACGGCTTGGCCGCAGCGCCGGCGTTCGCCGGGACCACCCCCTCGGTGCAGTCCTGCCAGTCGGTGTCCGTGCCCCCTCCGGGACTCTGGACGATCAGCCGGGTGCTCGGGTTGTGGGTGTCCGGGTGCAGGATCCACCACTGGTCGAAGGTGCAGTACAGCTGCTGCAGGGCCAGCGCGCCCAGTTTGGTCGGGCTGTTCACGATGTACATGTGCGCCTGGTCGGTCGGCTTGAAGGTGAGGCCCGGTGGTACGTAGGTCGTGTACTGCGCCAGCTCCTCGTCGTTGGACAACTGGGCCAGCTCGTTCGGCAGGTCCATGGGATCGGGCTGCTTGGCGATCGGCCGGTTGATCATCGAGCCCGGGCCCCGGTTGATGCTGGAGAACAGGAACACCGACACCGTGTATGGATACTGCGACGGCGAGACCGTCTGCGGGCTGCTCGCCGAGGATTCGCCGAACGGCTCGGTCTGCGCGACGTTCACCCCCGTCGGCTGCACCCCGCAGCCGGCGGCGGTCAGGGCCAGGGCGATGGCGGCCGAGGCGACGGCGATCGCCTTGCCGCGCCTGCCTCCGGCGCTCACTCCGGCGCTCCCTGCGCCGGGACGGTCGCCCGCAACGGCAGCCGCAGGGTGAAGACCGCGCCGCCGGCTGGATGGTTGCCGCCGGTCAGCTCGCCGCCGTGGATGTGCGCGTTCTCGTAGGCGATCGACAGCCCCAACCCGCTGCCCTCGGAACGGACGCGTGCCTTGTCGGCCTTGTAGAAGCGCTCGAAGATGTGCTCCAGGGCGTCCGGGGGGATACCCGGCCCGTGGTCGCGCACCTGCAGGACGAGGTTCGGTCCGAACACGCCGATGGACAACTCCACAGGTCCTTCCCCGCCGTGCTTTATCGCGTTGCCGACCATGTTCGCCACGATCACGTCGATCCGGCGCTGGTCCACCGTGACGATCAGGCCCGGCGGCACGTTCAGGGTGACGCGTCCGGTCCAGGCCCGCGCGTCCAGGCAACCGGTCACGAGTGCCACCAGGTCGACTTCCTCCCGGCGCAGCTGCGCGGTGCCGGCGTCGAATCGCGAGATCTCCATCAAGTCCTCGACCAGCCGGGCCAGCCGCCGGGTCTCGTTGACGATCAGCTTCGCGGCCGGCGCGCTCTCGTCGCCGACGTCCGTCGCCTCTTCGAGCATGTCCGTGACGGCGGTCATCGCGGTGAGCGGAGTGCGCAGCTCGTGCGAGACGTCCGCGACGAAGCGCCGCGAGGAGGCCTCCAGCGACCGCAGCTCCGCGATCGAGCGCTCCAGGGCCTCCGCGGTCTCGTTGAAGGTCCGCGACACGTCCGCGACCTCGTCGTTGCCCCTCACCTCGACCCGGGTATCCAACTTGCCGGCTCCCAATCGCCGGGCCGCGATCCCCAGACGCCGCAGGGGGAGCAGGACACCGCGCGAGGCGAGCAGGCCGAGCAGGATCGATATGGCTATGGCGACCGCTGCCGCGATGGCCGAGTTCTGGGCCAGCCGGGTCAGGTCTTCCTGCTGCGGCTCCAGACTGACGAAGTCATAGACCTCGATTCCGTTGGGCTGCACTGAGCTCCCGATGATCAGATACGGCTGGCGGTTCACCGTCGCCCGCTGCCAGGCGATATTCGTCTTCGCGAAGTCGCGCAGCTTGGCCGGTATCGAGTCATAGCTGAGGGAGTTGTCGACTGTTCCGTCGCTCATCGACGCGCGGTGCAAGTACCAGTTCGTACCGCTGGCGGCCTGGAGTTTGAACGCCAGGCTGGTCAGGTTGACCGGCAGCGGCGCCGGGCGCGCGTTGTCGAGCTGCTCCTGGTACTCGCTTACCGCGGCTTTGAATTGCAGCACCGAGCTTTGGTTCATGCGGTTCATCAACGACTGCCGGGTCAGCACATACGAGACCCCGGTCACCGCCACCGACGTCATCAGCGCCACCGCCGCGAACGCCGCCAGCAGCCGCATCCGCAGCCCGGTCAGCCGCAACGGCCGCTTGTGCCGCCGTCGGTCCCGGTCGGCACGGCGCGGCAGCTCCTGTACCTTCGGCGCTTTGCCGGACCCCTTGCTGCTCTTCGGCTTGTCCGCCAAGCCGTCCTTCGGCTTCTCCCTAAGCACGGTTCACACCCAAGCAGTCATGGCTCTGAGTGAGCAAGCCAGTGCTCTTCGTAGTGCTCCGCGTAGCGAAACTCCGCCTGCCCGCGTTCACCGGGGCGGGTCCAGCCGGTAGCCGACACCGCGCACCGTCTTGATCAGCGTCGGTTCGGCGGGGACGTCCTCCACCTTCGCGCGCAGCCGTTGCACGCAGGCGTCGACCAGGCGGGAGTCGCCGAGGTAGTCGTGCTCCCACACCAGGCGCAGCAGTTGCTGGCGGGACAGGGCCTGGCCGGCGTGGCGGGACAGCTCCATCACCAGCTTCAGCTCGGTCGGGGTCAACGGGATCGGGGTGCCCCGCTTGCTCACCGTCATGGCTGAGCGGTCCACCGTCAAGTCCCCGTAGACCGCGACGTCGCTGGTCTCCCGTTCGCCGCGGCGTAGGACGGCGCGGATGCGGGCGTCCAGGACGCGGGGCTGGACCGGCTTCACGACGTAGTCGTCGGCGCCGGATTCCAGGCCGACGACCACGTCGATGTCGTCGCTGCGGGCGGTGAGCAGGATGATCGGGAGTTGTTCGGTGCGGCGGATCTGGCGGCAGACCTCGAAGCCGTCCACTCCGGGCAGCATGACGTCCAGGACGATCAGGTCGGGGCGCACGGTCTTGTAGCTGGCCAGCGCCTCCTCGCCGCTGGCGGCGACGGCGACCTGGTGGCCCTGGCGGGTCAGGGCCAGCTGGAGCGCCGTGCGGATCGCGGCGTCGTCTTCGACCAGGAGCAGGGACGGCATGGGTGCCATTCTGCCTTGACCTGGGCGGCTCTCAGGAAGCCTTCAGGTAAGGGCTGTTGCACTCCTGTGACACGTCGCGGACGAAGCGCGGAAGGGCGACGGCGAGCCTTCTAGCTATGACGGACCATGCCCCCGACGTACGCGGCCCGCGTGACGACTTCACGGAGTACGTCGCGACCCGCCGCTCGACGCTGCTGCGCGCGGCCTGCCAGCTGACCACCAACCCCGCCGACGCCGAGGACCTGCTGCAAGAAGGCCTGGTCAAGGTCTACGGCGCCTGGCACCGCATCGCCGACAAGCGGGTGGCGCACGCCTATGTGCGGCGCACCATGTCCAACCACCAGATATCGCAGTGGCGGCGGCACCGGGTCGAGGAGTACCCGGCCTCCGACGAGCTGCCGGACTCGGCGGTGTGGGATCTGGACACCGAGCGTATTGAGTTGCGTACAGTCCTGCACCACGCGCTGGCCGCGCTCCCGCACCGAGACCGGCAGGTTCTGGCGCTGCGCTACTACGGTTCGTACACGGACTCCGAGATCGCCGAGCGGCTTGGGATGTCTGTGGGTACGGTGAAGTCCACCTTGTGGCGCGCGTTGAGGAAACTGCGCGAGAACGGCGCCGTGCGGACATTGCACGCTGATCTGGTGGCCGCCTGACAAGGTCTGAGTGCCGGTCGCGGTCCCGAGTGGGACCCGTAGTGGACTAGGTGCTTGTATTTCTTTGGTAAAGGCAAACCGGCGTCAATCCATAGATAACGCGATGAGCTGAGCGTTTCGTGTTCCCGCGCCTCCGGTTGTGTGGAAGGCTGTTCGCCGAAGACTGACCGACTCACAGTTAGGGGCAACGAGGTCATGCCTCCGATAGCTCAGCGCCTCCGCGAACCGGCGGCCTTTGTGCTGCTGGCCTACGGCGCGATCAGCACGCTGTTCAACACCATCACGTTCCTGTTCGGCCCGGGTGAGGGTACCAACAGCGGGTTCGGCACCATCAAACCGTCCTTCTCCGACCGTGCCGCGGGCGAGGTCGGGAGCCTGCTGAACGTCGTCGTCGTGGGCGCGGTGGTGGCCGGGGTGGTGCTGGCGCACCTGCCGTCGCATCTGAAGAACGCCAAGGTCATCACGCTGGCGTCGTTGATCACCCTGGGCGTCGCGGACCTGTTCGGCGTCGTCGCGCTGTTCTCCGCCTTCGGCGCCAACGGCGTCACCGGCTGGGATAAGACCTCGACCTTCTTCATCTCGCTGGGCGCGCTGGCGGTCGACGGCATCGGTACCTGGCTGGTCCTGGGCTTCTTCCAGCACCACCACCAGCCGGCCAAGCCGGCCGGCGGCTTCCAGCAGCCGCAGCAGCAGTGGGGCCCGGGCCCGCAGCCGCAGCAGCAGCCGTGGCAGCAGCAGCCGCAGGCGGGTCCGCCGCCGCAGCAGCAGCCGTGGGGCCCGCCGCCTCAGCAGCAGGCGCCGCAGCCGACCGCGCCGCAGCAGCAGCAACCGCAACCGCAGTGGGGTCAGCCGCAGCAGGATGCCGACGCGATGATGACGCAGGCCATCCCGACGGTGCCGTCGGGGCCGGGGCCGCAGGGTCAGCCGCCGCAGCAGCAGCAACCGCCGCAGCAGCAGCCCCCGCAGCAGGATGGCGGGCTGCCGATCGGCAACTGGACCGCGGAGTGACGCTGCGTCCGTAGCAGGAACCACGGGGAGGGCCGGCCTTGGGCCGGCCCTCCTGCTTTTCCGGTGTGTCAGTGTTCAGCGTTCAGGGCCTGGGCCTCAGGGCTCAGAGCCCAGCGCTCAGCGTTCGGGGCCCAGGGCCCAGGGCTCAGAGCCCAGGGCTCAGCGCTCAGGGCAGCAGCTTGCCCACCACCGGGACCTCCGCCAGCGGCAGCCCGTCGTGGAACGGCGCGGTGACCGGGAACGTCGACAGGTCCATGCCGCCCACCGGCACGTGCAGGTTGTTCGACAGCAGATCCAGCGGCGTGTGGGCGAGCGGGTACAGCGGCGTGGCGGCGAGCCCGGCGGTGGCCTGGTGGAAGGTCGCCATGGCCGTGGCGGTGCCGGCGTCGGCGCTGGGCGCGTCGGAGGGCTGGGCCGCGGCGTGTGCGGCCGGGGCGGCGACCAGGGCGAGACCGGACAGTGCGGCCAGGCCGAGGGCGCGCCGGGCGGTGGAGTGGGGGTTGATGGACATGTCCGCTCCAACGACAGTGGGTGCCCCGTCGTTACGACGGGGCACCCACTGGTGACTTCCGGTGACGGGCGTCAGATTCCGACCGGGTGCCACACCGTCTTGGTCTCCAGGAACGGCTTCACCCGCGCCAGCCCCGGATCCGCGCTCCAGTCGTAGCCGGCCGCCGGCCGCACGACCCGCTTCAGGTTCTCCGCGGCCGAGACCTCCAGGTCCCGGGCCAGCGTCGAGCCGGCCTCGATCCCGGCCAGGTCCAGGGCGTTCACGTCCAGGTGCGAGGCCAGCCATGGGGCCAGCTCGGCCGGGGCGCCGGTCAGGATGTTGACGACGCCGCCGGGCAGGTCGGAGGTCGCCATCACCTCGCCGAGGGTCACCGCCGGCACCGCGGCCGCGTCCGGCGCCACCACCACGACGGCGTTGCCGCCGACGATCGCCGGGGCGAGGACCGAGGTCAGCCCGAGCAGCGTCGGCCGGGCCGGGGCCAGCAGCGCCACCACGCCGGTCGGCTCCGGCGAGGAGATGTTCCAGTACGGCCCGGCGACCGGGTTGGCCGAGCCGAGCACCTGCATGAGCTTGTCCGACCAGCCCGCGTACCAGACCCAGCGGTCGACCGCGGCGTCCACCTGCGCGTAGCCGGCGGCCACGTTCACGCCCTCGACGCTCGCGATCTGCTGCGCGAACTGGTCGCGGCGCTCTTCCATCATCTCCGCGATCCGGTACAGGATCTGGCCCCGGTTGTAGGCCGTGGCCTTGGCCCAGCCGGCCTGCGCCGACCGGGCCGCGCGCACCGCGTCCCGCGCGTCCTTGCGCGAGGCCTGGGCCGCGTTGGCGAGGAACTCGCCGGAGGGTGCCGTCACCACGTAGCTTCGTCCACTCTCCGAGCGCGGGAAGGCGCCGCCGATGTAGAGCTTGTAGGTCTTGCGGACCGAGGAACGCGGCGCGGCCGGAGCCGGAGTCGGGGCCGGAGCTGGCGACGTCACCACGGCCTCTTGCGGCGCGGCCTTCGAAGCCTTCCCGGTCTTCGGGGTCTTCTTGGCCTCAGCCTTCTTGGGCTCAGTCTTCTTGGCGTCAGCCTTCTTGGTCTCAGACATCGAGGTAAGCCTCCAGACCGTGGCGCCCGCCCTCGCGGCCGTACCCGGACTCCTTGTAGCCGCCGAACGGCGAGGTGGGGTCGAAGCGGTTGAACGTGTTCGCCCACACCACGCCGGCGCGCATTTGTTTCGCCAGCCAGAGGATCCGCGAACCCTTGTCCGTCCACACGCCCGCGGACAGGCCGTAGGCGGTGTTGTTGGCCTTCTCCACGGCCTCGGCCGGGGTCCGGAACGTCAGCACCGACAGCACCGGCCCGAAGATCTCCTCGTGCGCGATCCGGTGCGCCTGCGAGACGCCGGTGAAGATGGTCGGGGCGAAGAAGAAGCCGCGCTCGGGCAGCTCGCACGGCGGCGACCAGCGGGTCGCGCCCTCGGCCTCGCCGGCCTCGGTCAGGGTCCGGATCTTCGCCAGCTGCTCGGCGGAGTTGATCGCGCCGATGTCGGTGTTCTTGTCCAGCGGGTCGCCGACCCGCAGCGTCTTCATCCGCTCCCGCAGCCGGTCCACGACCTCCTCGGCCACCGACTCCTGCACCAGCAGCCGGGACCCGGCGCAGCACACGTGCCCCTGGTTGAAGAAGATGCCGTCGACGATGCCCTCGATCGCCTGCTCCAGCGGGGCGTCGTCGAAGACCAGGTTGGCCGCCTTGCCGCCGAGCTCCAGCGTCACCTTCTTCGAGGTCCCGGCCACCTGCTTGGCGATCATGCGGCCGACCTCGGTGGAGCCGGTGAAGGCCACCTTGTCCACGCCGGGGTGCCCGACCACGGCCGCGCCGGTCGCCCCGGCGCCGGTGAGGATGTTCACCACGCCCGGCGGCAGATCAGCCTGCTGACAGATCTCGGCGAACAGCAGCGCGGTCAGCGGGGTGGTCTCGGCGGGCTTGAGGACCACGGTGTTCCCGCACGCCAGCGCCGGCGCCACCTTCCAGGCCAGCATCAGCAGCGGGAAGTTCCACGGGATGACCTGACCGGCCACGCCCAGCGGCCTGGGGTCCGGGCCGAGGTTGGCGTAGCCGAGCTTGTCGGCCCAGCCGGCGTAGTAGAAGAAGTGCGCGGCGGCCAGCGGGATGTCGACGTCGCGGGACTCGCGGATCGGCTTGCCGTTGTCCAGCGACTCCAGGACGGCCAGTTCGCGGGCCCGCTCCTGGATGATGCGCGCGATGCGGAAGATGTACTTGGCGCGCTCGCTGCCCGGCATGCGGGACCAGACCTCGTCGTACGCCCGGCGCGCGACGGCCACGGCGCGGTCCACGTCGGCGGCGTCGGCCATCGCGACCTCGGCCAGCACCTCCTCGGTGGCCGGGTTGACCGACTTGAAGGTGCCGCCCGAGCCGTCGGCGAACTCGCCGTCCACGAACAGGCCGTAGGACGGCTTCAGGTCCACGACCGAGCGGGACTCCGGCGCCGGGGCGTACTCGAACAGGCCCCGGGCGGCCGTGCTCTGAGCTGCTGAGTTGGCCATGGTCAGTCCACCGTCACGTAGTCGGGGCCGGAGTACACGCCGGTGGCGAGCTTGCGGCGTTGCAGCAGCAGGTCGTTGAGCAGGCTGGAGGCGCCGAAGCGGAACCAGTCCGGGGACAGCCAGTCCGGGCCGGCCGTCTCGTTCACCGTCACCAGGTACTTGATCGCGTCCTTGGCGGTGCGGATGCCGCCGGCCGGCTTCACGCCGACCTGCCGGCCGGTCTGCGCGCGGAAGTCGCGGACCGACTCCAGCATCAGCAGGGTCACCGGCAGCGTGGCGGCCGGGCTCACCTTGCCGGTGGAGGTCTTGATGAAGTCGGCGCCGGACAGCATCGCGAGCCAGGAGGCGCGCTTGACGTTGTCGTAGGTGGCCAGCTCGCCGGTCTCCAGGATCACCTTGAGGTGGGCGTCGTGGCCGCCGGTCCGGCAGGCCTGCTTGACCGCGGCGATCTCCTCGGCGACGGCGCCGTACCGGCCGGCCAGGAAGGCGCCGCGGTCGATCACCATGTCGATCTCGTCGGCCCCGGCCTCGACCGCGGCGGCGGTGTCGGCCAGCTTCACGGCCAGGGGCGCGCGGCCGCTCGGGAACGCGGTGGCCACCGAGGCCACCTTGATGCCGGTGCCGGCCAGCGCCGCCTTGGCGGTGGCGACCATGTCGCCGTAGACGCAGATGGCGGCCACGCTCGGGCAGTCGGGCTGATTCGGCTCCGGGTGCGCGCCCTTGGCGCACAGCGCCCGGACCTTCCCCGGCGTGTCGGCGCCCTCCAGCGTGGTCAGGTCCACCATCCGCACGGCCAGGTCCAGCGCCTCGGCCTTCGCGGTGGTCTTGATAGATCGGGTCCCCAGTCGCGCGGCGCGGGCGTCGGCGCCCACCTGGTCCGCCGGCGGCAGGCCGTGGAGGAGGCGGCGCAGGCCCGCGTCGTCGAGGGCGAGTTGTGCGGTCACGCCGACCACGGTAGCCGTGCCGCTCTCGCTGGTGAAATGGCAGGTCTTGCCGATCACCGGTTGGTCACAATCGTCGCGCGGTCTCGGAGCGTGGGACGGCGGGTGGCAGAATCGGGAGTATGCGACTCAAATCCCCGGCCCCGGCAGACGGCGCGACAGCGTCGCCCGTGGAGAAGCCCACCTCCTACCGCACCGTCGGCTCCCTCGGGACCGGCGTTCTGCTGGTGGTCTTCGGCGGGATCTTCCTGCTCGCGTTCGGCCTCGGCTCGGAGAAGCACCCGGTCGGCTCCACGATCGGCCTGTTCATGATGGTCTGCGGCGCGGTCGGCGGCCTCTACCCGGCCGCCTTCAGCCACCCCGACCGCCTGGCGATCCGCAACCCCTTCCGCCGCGTCGACATCAGCTGGCCCCGCGTCGAGACCCTCTCGGCCCGGCTGTCCACGGTGGTCGAGACCGTGGCCGAGGAGGGCAAGCCGCACAAGTTCACCATCTGGGCCATCCCGGTCTCGATGCACGAGCGCCGCAAGTCCGACCGGGCCATAACGAAGAAGGTCCGCACCGCCCGCGCCGAGTCGGCCAAGCAGGCCGCCGGCGCCGGCGACATCGCGGGCAGCACGATCGGCGCCGCCGGCTACGGCCGCCCCAAGACGCTGCGCGACGACCCGGTGGAGACCCTGGCCTTCGCCGACCAGGCCGTGGTGGAGATGCGCGACCGCAAGCGGATGTGCACGACGTCGGTGGAGAAGGCGGCGCCGCCGTCGGCCACGCCGAACGGCACGGTCACCACCGCGGCCACGGCCATCCCGAGCGCCAGGCCGTCGCCTTCGCTGGTGTGCCGGCCCAAGGCGGCGCCGGCCAGGAT
>NZ_JAAFZA010000320.1 GCF_015356865.1 Catenulispora pinisilvae | reverse complement strand
ATAAGAGACAGCTCCCTGGGCGCCTGGGCGACCGGCCGGGGCGGGGCGGCGGCGCTGCCCTGGAACTGCGTGGGCTGGTAGCTCGGCTGCTGGGCCTGGTACGGCTGCCCCGGCGCCGGGTGCTGGTAGCCCTGGGGACCGGGCTGCTGGTAGCCCTGCGGGGCGAACTGCGGCTGCGGCGGGTAGGAGGCCAGGCGCTGCTGGTGGGAGGCGGCCGAGTCCGGCTGGTGCTCCTTGTGGAGCTGCTCCAGCTGGCGCTGCATCTGCGGCGGCATCGGCTGGGGCGGGCCGCCCGCGCGGCGGGAGACGCCGGCGCCGATCGCGTCGGGGTCCGACGGGGCGTCCCAGCCGGGGACCTTGCCGGGCTCGGCGGGGCGGCGGGACACGCCGGCGCCGATGGCGTCCGGCTCCGAGGGCGCGTCCCAGCCGGCGATCTTGCCGTCGACCCGGGCCTGGCGCTGCGGGAGCGGGCCGGAGGCGGCCGCCGCGGGCCGGACCACGGGGATGGTCGGCTCGATGGCGGACGCCGCGGCGGAGGCCGCTTTGGCCGCGGCCGCGGCGGCGGCCGGGGACACCGCGGGCAGCGCGGTGGTCGGGGCGCCGGCCGAGGGCGGGACGGCCGGGCCCTGGCCGGGCATCGAGACGTCGCCGCCGGCGGCCGCGGCGGCACCGACCATCGGGGGCAGGCGCAGCGTGCCGTACCGCTCCTCCACCGGCAGGTGGTACGTGGGCTCGCCGTCGGCGCCCTCGGGGGTGCGGCCGATGGCGGCCCGCAGCTGGGCGGCCAGCACGGTCGCCGAGGGCCGCGCCTCCGGCTCCTTGACCAGGGCCGCGGCGATGACCGGCCACAGCCGCTGCGGGATCTCGGCAGGCCGCTCCGGCACGGTGTTCATGTGCTGGCGGAAGACGCTGACCGCGTCCGGGCCGCGGAAGACCGGGTGGCCGGTGATCAGCTCGTAGAGCATGACGCCGGCGGCGTACACGTCGGCGGCCGGCGTGGCCTTCTTCCCGGCCACCACCTCCGGCGCCAGGTAGTACGGCGTGCCGACGACCTGGTGGGTGCGGGTCACCGAGGGGGCGTCGGCGATCCGGGCGATGCCGAAGTCGGTCAGCAGTGGCCGCAGCCCGCCGTCGGCCTGCTCCAGCAGCACGTTGGCCGGCTTGATGTCGCGGTGCACGATGCCGGCCGAGTGCGCCACCGCCATGCCCTCGGCGACCTCGGCGACCAGCAGCCCGGCCTCGTCCGGCTCCAGGCGGCCGCGCCCGGCCAGGTACTTCTTCAGGTCCGGGCCCTCGACCAGCTGCATCACCAGCGCCAGGATGTCGCCCTCGACCACCAGGTCGCGCAGCCGCACCAGGGAGCGGTGGTTCAGGCCGACCAGGGCCGCGCGCTCGCGCAGGAACCGGGTCACCACGTCGGCGTCGGCCGCGAACTCCTCAAGGAGCACCTTGATGGCGACGGCCTCGCCGGTGGCCCGGACCCGGCCGCGCCAGACCGCGCCGAAGGCACCGCGGCCGATCTCGTCGTCGAGCTCGTACCTGCTTCCGATCGCCCTGCCCACGCTGCTCCTCATCCCCCCAAGTACCAAGGACCACTGCTGTTAACCCGCGCACTCCACACACGCTCGGCGCGACACGGAGAACCCTCTCTATAGACGCCTGGGCAGCTTAAGAAGAACCCTCCAGGGCAAAGACTATGGCTTGAGAGGCCATCCGTGTCGCGTAGCTGTCACCTCATGCGAGGATGCACCCCATGCAGATCCGGCTCACCGTCACCCGAACCCAAGGATCCCGACAGACTTCCGCTGACGTTCTAGTGACCGCCGAGCCGGGCGCCACTCTTTCTTCTGTAGCGCAGCAGTTGCGCACCGCTGCGGGGGTCAGCGCGCCGGGGCGCCTGTTCGCCGGGTTGGACCCGCTGGAGGACGACGCGCCGCTGGGCCGGCCGCTGCTCGTGGACGGTGCGCGGCTGTGGCTGGACGTGCCCGGCACACCCGCGACCTTAATCGGCAATCTCGCGCTATATGTGGTGTCCGGGCCGGACGCCGGAGGCGTTCACCTCCTCGCTCAAAAGGATGACGGATATTCAAGAGCGAGGGAGGGAGCGGGCAAACACAGTGAGGAACTCCCGATCCGGATCGGGCGCGGGGCGGACGCCGACATCAGGGTGGATGATCCCGATATCTCCCGGATCCACGCCGAGCTCCTGGTACGCCACGAACACGAGTACACGCGGGTCTACGTACGCGACCTCGGGTCGACCAACGGGATGACCCTGGACGGCGCGCAAGTAGGGGGCGCTCCGGTAGAGATGCGCCCGGGCTCTCTATTGCGTATGGGCGAATCCTCTATAGCTCTCTCCGTTGAGGCTGGCGGCGTTCCGGACCTCCCTGTACACCCCGACGGAAGCGGCCACGTGTCGGTCGGCCGGGTCGGCTGGGGACGCGGTCCGGCCGATCCGCCCCAAGTGCGCATCGACCTCCCGCCCCGGCCTACCGACAAGGGACGCCCCGCGTCGCGCCGTATCGCGATGGAACAGTACGAGAGGGAGCGCGCGGAAGCGGACCGGCGCATCGCCGGCGCACTCACCGCCGAAGCCCGGATCCGGCGCGAGGCGGCCCCGGACCCGGCGACCCTATTGGTGTCCGCGGTACGGCCCGACGCGCGCCTCTGGGAACGCCGTCCCGGGGAGCCGGACTTCCTGCGGCTGCGGCTCGGCACAGGGGCGCTGCCGTCGAACGTGACCGTGGTCGGCGGCAAGGCCGTGCAACCGCGGGTGCCGACCGTGCCGGTGACCGTGGACCTGGCGCAGTGCGGGGTGGTCGGCTTAGTGGGGCCGCGTCCGGAACTGGCGCGGCTGGCGCGCTACGCGCTCGCGCAAGTAGCCGGGGCACACAGCCCCAAGTACGTCGAGATCGTGATGCTCGCCCCGGAGAGCGCCGTCGGGAACGGCGCCACGGCCGGCGAGGAGAACTGGCGCTGGACCCGGTGGCTGCCGCACCTGGTCCCCGAGGACGACCAGGACTGCTCGCGGCTGTTGGGCTTGGGCCCGGAGCAGGCGCGGGCCCGGCTGACGGAGTTGGTCGACCGGATCCGGCAGCGGACCGGGCGCACGCCCCCACCCGGGCCGGGCGAGACCTCGACCCCGGATTCCGGACGCGCGGTGGTGCTGGTCGTCGACCCGATCCGGGCGCTGACCGGCTCTCCGGAGCTGAACGAGGTGCTGAGCGAGGGGCCGGCGGCCGGGGTGTTCACGCTGTGCGTGGCCGAGCGTCCCAGCGATCTTCCGGCACAGACCGGTGCGATGGTCACACTAGGCGGTGAGGTGAACTCCCGGCTCCGGGTCGACGCCCCGCACTTCGCGCCGGTCGAGGGCGCGGTGGCCGACATGGTGTCGGTGGCGTGGGCGGACCGCTTCGCCCGGGCGCTGGCGCCGCTGCGGGACCGCACCGACGTCCCGACGTCCCCGGACGAGCAGACCCGCATCGACCGGGTCTCCCCCGCGTCGCATCTGCCGGAGCAGGTGCGGCTGCTGGAACTGCTCGGCCTGGAGCTGCTGACCCCGGCCAAGCTGTCCGCTCGCTGGGACGCGCACCCGGCGACGCCGCGGATCGCGCTCGGCCGGGTGGCCGACGGCCCGCTGGCCGCCGAGCCGGCGCACGTGCTGATCGGCGGCGACGCCGGTTCGGGCGTGTCGGAGCTGGTGCGGGCGGTGGTGGCCGGACAGGCCGCGACCAACCACCCGGACACCCTGGACATCGCGCTGGTGTCGGCGGGCCCGGGCAAGCCGCTGGCGTCCTGCGAGGACCTGCCGCACGTATTCGAGTACGTGGACGCCTCCGCGGTCGGCGAGGAGGCGTTGGAGCGGCTGGTGCGGCGGCTGGAGTACGAACTGGATCAGCGGGAGTGGCCGCCGGAGGAGGATTCCGGCGTCGGCTTCGCCGGGATGCCGGGGAATCCTTCGGTGCAGCCGATGCCGTCCATGTCTTCGTCCCAGGGCGGCCAGTCGACCGCCCTGGTCCCGGTCGGCATGAACGCGGGGCGCAGGATGCCGCCGCGGATACTGCTGGCCGTCGACAATCTGACCGCGCTGGCCGCCGAGCACCCGGCGTTCGTGGAGGCGCTGGCCGGGCTGGCCGACCGGGGGCGGCGGTTCGGGCTGCGGATAGTGCTGGGCGCCTCGGTCATCGAGACCGCCGGTTACGGCGCCCCCGGGAACGCCACCGGGGAGCGGGCCTTCCTGGCCGCGCTCAACGCGCCGGTGTGCCTGGCCGCGGATCTGCGGGTGGCGATGCAGACGTCGAGCCCGGAGGCGTCGCGGCTGGTACTGGGTGCCGGAGCGGCCACCACGGCGCCGGGCGGACCGCATCTGCCGGGGCGGGCGCAGGCGAAGCTGCCGTCGGGGGCGGTAGTGCCGTTCCAGGCCGCGGGTATCGGGGTTCCGATGACGTCCTCGGCTTCGCCGGCGAATCGGCCTATGGTGCGCATTCAGGACTGGCACGAACTGGGGGATCCAGTGCGCGCGGTGCGCGCCCGGCGGGACGCGGACAGCGGACCGACCGATCTGACGCTGCTGATCGGGGCGTTGAAGAAGGCTGTGGAATAGGGGAAGGCTGGGGATGGAGGCGACGCGCGTCGAGGTCGCGTACTGCGAGGGCTGGGATGCCGCGGCCCATGCGATGTTCCGGCCGCTCAAGGAAGAGACCGCACGCGAGCGGCACTCCGCGGGGCGGCGCTATGCGGTGTTGCTCAGTATCGATGCCGAGCCCCGGGCGCTGGTCCAGGTGGACACCGGGGCCGGGTACGTCGGGGTGTTCTCCTTCGACTTGGCGGGCCGGCGCTCGCTGAAGTTCTCCTACCGGGACCTCGGCGACCACCTGATGCTGCGCGAGCTCAAAGCGTGGCGGCACGTGGAGGACGAAGAGCCGGAGTTCGGGGCGGACCTGCGGATCACGTTCCGGTTCTGGCCGGACGAGCCGGTGCGGGCGACGCTGGACGACACGCGGCGGGGACAGTTCACGAGCTACGTGAAGCTGCCCGGGCCGCTGCACCGGATCCCGCTGCTGGAGTTCGGCCGGTGGCCGGTGGACGGGTGGCTGCTCGGCGCCTTCGAGCCGCTGGAGTTCGGCACGGCGCCGGATCCGGAGACGGAGGCCACCGGGGCGTTCTGGGCGCCGTGGAGCGCCCCTGAAGGGGCGAAGCCGACGGCGTTGGAGGCGCTGTTCGTCGCGGGCGCGCGGATCCGGAACGGACAGGGTGAAGTGTTCGAGGTGCGGGAGCCGGGGGCCGTCGGGCGGCTGCGGTTGACGACCGGGCGGGTCGTGGCGGCGGATCCGGCGACGGTGGATTTGCAGGGGGAACAGGCGGCGGCGCCTTATACGGTCACCCTCGCTCCGGGCGAGTACGCGATGGAGACCGCGCGGATCCGGGGTGCGGGGCGGCAGGTGGACGTGGTCGCGGCGGCCCGGGTGGTGGTGAGCGGGGCGGCGACGCAGACGTGGGAGTTGGCGTTGCGGCCGGGGCAGGATGAGCGGTTGCTGGGGGCGTCGGAGTTCTTCGGGTTCGTGGTGGACTCGGGGACTGCCGCGTTCATGGACGCTTCCGCGGTGGTGGCGCTGGCTGCGTATCAGGATGCGGACGATGCTGAGGCCGCCGAGGCGACGATCCCCAGGGATGGGATCGCGGAGCTGTTGACGTTCCCGAGCGGGAAGGGGGACGGGTCGTATCCGGTGTGGATCGGGCGGGACGCGGCGGGGGCCGTGACGTGTCTGGTGGCCGATATGCGGCTGTTGGGGCGCGGGGTGGAGGTAGAGGCTCCAGGCTCTACAGACGGCGCTCCGAGCTCTACAGAGAACGCTATAGAGCGGGCGCGACAGGTGCCCGGGGAGGCGGTGCTGGAAACGCGGGACGTCACGGGCGTGGAGACGTTCTCCTCGCAGGGCATCCTCGAGTTCTTCAACGACACCGCCGACGCCCAGGCCGAATTCTGGGCCCGGCGCATGGGCCGCTAAGACAGCCGGCCTGCGCGCCGCTAATCAGCTGGCCTCCGCATTGAACCCGTAGACAGGTGCCGTACGTTAGCTCCAGCACACGCATCACACGGAGGCATCGGTGACCTACAAGATCTTCGACCTGCCCACGCACATCCTGGTGATCCATCTGGTAGTCGTGGGCATCCCGGCGGCCGCGCTGGCCACGGTCGGCATGTCGGTCCGCCCGCAGTGGCGCTCCGGGAAGGCCGGGCTGGCGATCATCATCGTCGACGCCCTGGCCGTGGTCGGCACCTACATCGCACGCATCACCGGTGAGCAGTTCTTCAACAACCAGCCGGGCCTGCGCACCCTGAAGCAGGTCATCGACCACAAGAACCTCGGCATGACGCTGATCTGGTACGTCCTGGGCCTGCTGGTCGCCGCCATCTTGCTGGTGCTGGCGGAGAAGTACGAGCGGCCGCCGCTGACCACGGTCTTCGCGATCATCGCGACGGTGGCCGCGGTCGCGGCCGTGGTGCAGACGGTGCGGGTCGGGGACGCGGGGGCTCGGGCCACGTGGTCGGGGTATATCAGATAGCGCCGGCGCTCTACTCCTGCGCACCCGTGGCGATGGTCGTCTCGACGTCCGCGGCCCGCGTGGCCTCCTCGGCCTTGAACTGCTTCTCCCGATCCAGCTGCTCAGCCAGGTCCTCGTCGGCCTTCATCAGGTCCTCGACGTTGGCCGCGGCGTGGCTCAGCACCCCCATGTCCTCATAAGCTTTCTGGACCCGCGGACCCCACAGCCCGATGTCCTTCACCGTCGGCACGATCCGGGTGAAGAGCAGGTTGCGGAAGGCCGTGTAGTACTCGGAGTGCTCGTTGAGTTCCATGCAGCGGTCGACCGGGAGGCCCAGGTGTTCGTAGACCTCGCGGCCGTTGATGCGGTCGCGCATCAGGTAGCAGCCTTCGACAATGAACTCCTCGCGTTCGTCGCGCTCGGCCTGCGTCAGCTCCTTGTAGTAGTCCCGCAGCGCCAGACGGCCGAAGGCCACGTGGCGGGCCTCGTCCTGCATGACGTAGGCCAGGATCTGCTTCGGGAGCGGCATGTCGGTCAGGTCGCGCATGACGCCGAAGGCGGCCAGGGCCAGGCCTTCGATGAGGACCTGCATGCCGAGGTAGGGCATGTCCCAGCGGGAGTCGGACAGGGTGTCGTCCAGGAGCGCCTTGAGTTGGTCGTTGATCGGGTAGAAGAGGCCGACCTTCTCCTTGAGGAAGCGGCTGTAGATCTCCGCGTGGCGGGCCTCGTCCATGGTCTGGGTGGCGGCGTAGAACTTGGCGTCGAGGTCGGGGACGGACTCGACGATGCGCGCGGAGCAGATCATGGCGCCCTGCTCACCGTGCAGGAAGTTCGAGAACTGCCAGGCGATCTGGTGGCGGCCCAGTTCGTTGTGCTCCTCGGGGGTCATCCGGTCCCAGATCTCGGAGCCGAACAGGGGGGAGGTCTCGTGCGGGAAGCCCAGGATGTCGTCGGGGTCGACCTCGATGCCCCAGTCGATCCGGGTGACTTGGTCCCACTGCTTGTCCTTGCCCTTTTGGTACAGGCGCAGGAGCCGGTCCCGGCCGTCGTCGTACTCCCAGTTAAAGCGGGAGTAGCCGGTGTTGGCGACGTTCCAGGTCTCGTGGTCGGCCGGGAGGGTGTACAGGTCGTGAGTGGACACGTCGGGCTCCTGTCGTTACTCGATCACTCGTCCGTCTTGAGGTTCCTCATCAGGCGGCGGACCACTTCGGCGATGTGCTCGCTGGTGGTCTCCACGGGTTCGGTGGCGATGATCAGATGGCTGATCACCAGGCGGAAGGCGGTCTCGCTGATCCAGCCGACCTCGGCGCGGACCTCGGGACGGTCGGCCAACTCCGGCCAGCGCTCGGTGAAGACGGCGATGGAGTCCTCGCGGAAGACGTCCATGATCGCCTCGGACCGGGTGGTCAGATACGGCAGCAGGCCGGAGGTGTCGTCGGTGAGGGTGGCCTTGATCAGCGGGTTGTCCCGGGCCGCGGTCAGGGCGGCGGTGACCGAGGCCGCGGTGGCCGCGCCGACGTCGTCGCCGGGGGCCTCGCGGGCGGCGCGGCCGGTCAGCTCACGGAACCGCTCGGCCTCGCGCAGTGCCAGGGCGGCGGCGAGCTGGTCGCGGTTGCCGAACTCGTTGTACAGGGTCTGGCGCGAGACGCCGGCGCGCGCCGCCAGGTCGGCCATGCGGGCGCTGGACCAGTCGCCGGCGACGATGGCCTCGTAGGCGGCGTCGAGCAGTGCTTCGCGTGCGGAACCCATGAAGCTAGCTTGACAGGGCCGGGCGTGCTGTCAAGCGTCGGCGTTCGCCAGCACCGCCCGGGCCAGCCGGGCCCGCCATTTCGGCACCGTGGGATCGGGGTCCGGCCCCTCGTTGGCCCAGGTCTCCAGGACCGCGTACGCCTGGGAGTACGCACGCTGCCCTTCCAGCAGCTGCGTCGCCCGCCGGTAGTTCCACGCGGTCGCCAGCCCGGCACAGATCATGTGCACGGCCTGCGCCAGCTCGGCCTCGACCTGCGGCGGGAAGCGCTCCGCCAGCTCGGTGCCGGCGTAGGTCCAGCCGTCGATGGTGCAACGGGGCTCGACGACCGGCTCCAGCAAGTCCGCGGGCAGCCGGTCCACGCGCTCCTTGCCCCGGCGCACGCCCGCGAACGGCGTCGGCGGCGCGGGCCGGGGAGCAGACGGCGAACTCGAATTCGGCGTCGAACTCGAATTCGGCGTCGCGGCCGCGGCCGAAGTCCCGGCCGGAGTCCCGGCCGGATTCGAGGCCGAGGTTGAGGTTGAGATTGAGGCTGAAGTCTCGGGCGGGTTCAAAGGCGAAGCCGAAGAGGTCAGCTCCAACATGGCCGGACGCCCGTCCGCGCCCGGGGCCGCGTCCTCGCCGAAACCCAGCCAGGAACGAAGGCGCCGCGGCGACGGGATCGGGGTCCGTCGGGACGGCGTCAGGCCTGGGGGTGATGTTCGTCGGAAGATACGGCCAGCCTAGTGAGCATGGCGCGCGGATCCTGGGAGGCCGGCGCGGCGAGTCGCGGATTCGCCCTATCGTGTGACCCATGACCGCCTTCGACGACGACCTCCGGCTGGCCCACGTCCTCGCGGACTCCGCCGACAGCATCACCATGGGCCGGTACAAGGCCCGCGACTTGAGGGTGGAGTCCAAGCCCGACATGACCCCGGTCTCCGACGCCGACAAGGCGGCCGAGGAGGCGATCCGCTCGGCGCTGTCCCGGGCCCGCCCGCGCGACGCCATGCTGGGCGAGGAGTTCGGGGAGACCGCGGCCGGCGCCACCGGGCGCAAGTGGATCATCGATCCCATCGACGGCACCAAGAACTACGTACGCGGGGTCCCGGTCTGGGCCACCCTCATCGGCCTGATGGAGGGCGAGGAAGTGGTGGCCGGCGTGGTGTCGGCCCCGGCGCTGGGCCGGCGCTGGTGGGCGGCCAAGGGCGGCGGCGCGTTCACCGGGCGCTCGCTGGCCTCGGCGGCGCGTTGCAGCGTCTCCAAGATCGCGACGATAGCCGACGCCTCGTTGGCCTACAGCTCCACGGTGTCCTGGGAGGAGTACGGCAAGCTCGACGCCTTCCTGGACCTGTCCCGCGCCTGCTGGCGGACCCGCGCCTACGGCGACTTCTGGTCGCACATGCTGGTCGCCGAGGGGGCCTGCGACCTGGCGGCCGAGCCGGAGCTGTCGCTGTGGGACATGGCGGCGCTGGCGGTGATCGTCACCGAGGCCGGCGGCATGTTCACCTCGGTCGACGGGGCACCCGGGGTGCTCGGCGGTTCGGCCGCCAGCTCCAACGGCATCCTGCACGAGGAATTGCTCTATTACGTGGGCGGCCAGCAGCTGGAAGGGTGACGGCCGAAAGATCTCCCCCGTTTCGCCTTGCCAACGCCTTCCTCGCATGTGAATTTGTGAAGAGAGGGCCCGTCGGCCACCGGGACCCACCACGTCCCCCCCCCTGTCTCCTATACACATGTGACGGCGGCGACGATAAGGCTCGTCTTGGTG
>NZ_JAAFZA010000032.1 GCF_015356865.1 Catenulispora pinisilvae | reverse complement strand
CGGCAGGATGCTGAGCGGCGGTCGGCAGCGGGGTCGGGGCGGGAGACGAGTCCCGAGCGACTGCGGCGAGCCGGAGAACCGGCGCGGGGTGGTGAGCGGGCAGGCATGCGGCCCGAGGGAAGTTCGGGGTCGCTGACCGGTCCCGAACGGCTTCGGCGGGCCGGAGATCCGGCGCGAGGTGAGCGGGAGGCTGAGCGACGGCAGGCTGCTGATTCGGGGCCCGAGTCGGGTTCCGGGCGGTTGCGGCGAGCCGGCAAGCCGGGGCGGGGCGAGGACGCGGATCGGCGGCAGGCGGGTCCGCGGCAGTCGGAGCGCTCGGGGAAGCCGGCGCGGGGTGCGGAGCCGGTCGGTGGCGCGGACTCGGCGCGGTTGTGGCGTCCTGCCGATCCGGCGCCTGGCGAGCAGGGGCGATCGGAGCCGGGGTCCGGGCGGTTGCGCCGCGCGGCGAAGCAGGCTGGGAAGACGCCCGAGCCGCGCAAGGCTCCCCGGCGAGCCGAGCGGCCCGATGCCGAACAGCCGCAGTCGCAGCCGCAGCCGCAGCCGCGGAAGGTATCGCGGCGGGAGCGGGCTGAGGCTGAGCGTTCGCGCAAGGCGCAGCGTGGCGCCCCGGCGCCCGGGACCGAGTGGGTGCCGCGGCCGGGGAGCCCGGAGCCGCGCGATGGTGGGCCGACGGAGTCGGGCCGGGCGCCGCGGCCGGGGGAGCTGCGGCGGGTTGAGCCGCCGCAGCCACGGCGTGCGCCGGAGCCCGGTGAGGCCGCGGGCGGGCCGCCTCGGAGGCAGCCGCCGGAGCTGCCGAAGGGGCGGCCCTGATCGGTGCGCCTTGCCAGAGCGCCGCTTGTCTCGCCCGGAGTTTCGTACTGGCGCGGTCGCTGTGTGGGTGTCCCGGACTAAGCTCGCGAGGTGATTTCGCGTTCGGAGTTCCAGCTGGTTCTGCTCCGCCGGATGGCCGACTACCAACCAGGCTTGGTGGAGCACGCACGGCAGGGCCTGGGTTTCACCGTCACTGAGATGCGCGATGCGAACGCGTGGTGGCAGCGCTATGTACGGTCGCGTGCCGCACCCCGCGGTCCGGAACGCTTTAGGGCGCTTCTCGGTCCGGCGGACGAGGAGGCGGATCTGCGGACCGGGGACCTGGTCAGCCGGCTGTACCACTGGATCCTGCCGGTGTGGCCGGAGCTGCGCTTCGAGATCGTGGTCGGGCCTGGCGGACAGGTATGGCAGGAGTGGCTGGTACGGGCTCCTGATACGGAACCCCCGGCGCCGCCGACGGATCAGGCGTTGGAGCCGTGGCAGTACGTGGTCGGGGACCTGGAGCGGATGTATCCGCGGGTCCGGCATCTCCCTGAGGACGCCCCAACGCGTTGGCAGAGCGAGTACGGATACGACGACGGGCACGGCGCTACAGCGCGGCGCCGTGCCCGGTTCTGCTACGGGCTTCTCCAGGAAGTGACAGAGCCTCTGGAGAGCTCCTGAAGCGGATCAGGATCCGCTGGAGAACTCCTGTAGTAGATCTACTGGTAGATCTGCTTTAGGCGCGCGTCTTGGCAAGCGTCTCCAGAACCTCTGCCGTGGTGGCACGCTGGCCGATCTGCGGGAAGATGCGCTCGACGGCGTTCTCGTGCACCTCGATCCCCCGGTCGGCCATCGCGTCGACCGCGAACGCGACGCTGTAGTTGTGCGCGTACGCCTCCCGCGCGGTGGTGTCCACCCCGCGGCTGGTGACCAGGCCGGCCAAGACGATCTGCGTGACGCCCCGGCGCCGCAGCTGGGTGTCCAGGTCCGTGCCGTGGAAGGCGCCCCACTGATGCTTGGTGACGCGGATGTCGCCGTCCTGCGCGCCGAGTTCGTCGACGATGACCGCGAAGTCGGCGGGGAAGCCCTCGTCGTCACTCTCACCCGCACCCGCACCCTCGCCCTCGCCCTCGCCCTCGGCGGAGTCGGGCCCCGGCCCCGGCGTCTCGTCGTCCCGGCCCTGCGGAGCGTCGGCGAAGTCGGGCGAGAAGGCGACGTTCACCAGGACGACCGGGAGCCCGTGGGCACGGAACGCGTCCGCGAGTTCCTTGCCGCGCGCCACCACGTCGGTACCGGTGTACGGGACCGCCGGCGGCGCGACGATGCCACGCTGCAGGTCGATGAGGACGAGTGCGGTCTTCGGATCCAGGGTGGCCAGCGCCATGTCGCGGGTTCCTATCGGGTCGGTTCACGGTCCGTGGTGCGCAGGGACAGCGAGCGGTCGGCGAGGACCACCGCGAGCAGCAGCACACCGCAGCCGATCATGACGACGGCCAGCTCGTGCAGCCCGCCCGAGGACGCCCCGGTGCGGAAGACGATCGCCACGGCGGCCGAGGACAGGATGGCGCCGAGGTACTGAAAGGTTCTCAGAAGTCCCGCCGCTGTGCCCATGCGAGCCGCGTCCGCCTGCCGGAACAAGGCGTTCTGGTTGGCCAGCCCGTTCATCCCCTGAGTGGCGCCCGCTAGTAGGCCCACGGCTAGGAGGACCCATATAGCGCTCGCCCTATTAAGGATCAGCAGTCCCCCGGACGCCGCGATGATCGACGCGGTGCCCACGATCAGCTTGCTGCGGATCCCGCTGCGTCGTCCGCTGAACCACGCCACGACGATCGCCGTGAGGGACGTCGGCAGGACGACCAGTCCCGCTTCAGAAGCGCTGAGGCCGCGTCCCTCCTCCAGCCACTGCGTGAATCCGTAGATGAAGCTGTAGGTGAGGATGTACGTGAGGGTCTGGCGTAGGTAGGTGACCAGGAGCGGGGTGTTCCCGCCGAAGATGCGCAGGTCTATAAAGGGTTCCCCGGTACGGAGCTCTACACGGGCGAACACTGCGGCGAATACAGCGGCGACAGCGAGCAGGTACAGGTTGTCGACACTCAGGTTCATGAGGAACAGCAGCAGGCTGGTCAACATGGCGGCGAACAGTGCCATGCCCACCAGGTCGATCCGGCTCTCGTTAGGCACGGTCTTGCTCTTAGGCAGACTCCGCGTGCCGAGCGCTATACAGACCAACGCCAGCGGGATGTTGATGGCGAACACGAAGCGCCAACCGCCGACGCTGACGAGCGCGCCACCGAGCGTCGGTCCGATGACCATCGTGCTCTGCGCGGATATGGAGAGCGCTGTAAGGATTCCGCTAGGCGTCTTCAGACCGGTGCGCTGAGCCTCGCCGCGCACCGTGTGCATCGCTGCGGGGAACTGGGCGCTGGTCCCGAAGCCGAGCAGTACTCGCGCCACGATCAGCACGCTCAGCGACGGCGCCGCCGTCCCGATCACCCCGGCCAGGCCGACCAGCGCGGCCCCGGTGAGGTACAGCGGCCGGGCCCCGAAACGGTCGACGAGCCGCCCGATCACCGGCTGCCCTATAGCGGTCGCGAGGTAGAGCGAGGAGACGAGCCACGCGGTAGACGCGGGGGAGGCGCCGAAGGCCGCGCCGATCGGCACCAGCGCGATCGCGATCATCGAGGAGTTGATCGGGTTGAGGGTGGCGCCGAGCAGGAGCGGGACGATCAGGCGGTGGTTGAAGGCCGGGGTCGCCGGGGGTGCGGCGGGAGCTGGATCACCCAGAGCCGGATCACCCAGAGCGGCGGCCGGACCCGCGGTGGCCGGATCGGGGGACCTGCGCGGTGCGGGAAGTGCGGAGTCCGTGGGGTGGGGTGTGGTCTGTGTCATTCGCTCAAGCGCTCCAAAAATCCCAGGGCGGCTACCACCGTCGCCAACTCCTCCGCCGAGAACCGCTCCCGCAGCGCGCACTCCAGCCACTCGTCGCGGGCCTGCCGCGATCCGCGTACCGCGTCGTCCGCCGCCGGTGTCGGCTCGATGAGCTGGCGGCGGCCGTCGGCGGGGTCCTGGCGGCGGGCGATCATGCCGCGCTCGTCCAGGGCGGCGATGGTCGCGGCCATGGACTGCGGGCGGACGTGCTCGGCTTTCGCCAGGTCGCTGGTCGAGGCCGGGCCGTCGCGGTCCAGGCGGCCCAGGACGGCCAGCTGCGAGGCGGTCAGTTCGTGGACGTCGTCCACCTCGCGCAGCCGGCGGCGTAGGCGGCCGACCAGTACACGCAGCTCGCGCGCGGCGTACGCCGGGTCCGCAGCCGCCGGGTCGACGGCCGCCGGCGCGGAGGTGGCCGCTGCGGAGCCCGAGGTGCCGGTCGTGGAGTTCGTCTCAGCCTTCGCGTCCATACCTTCAGTTTAAACTGTACAGTCCAGCCTGTCTATCTCCCCCGCCGGTACCCTAACGACCATGAAGGTCCTCGTCATCGGCACCGGCGGCCGCGAGCACGCCCTCGCCCGCGCCCTCAGCACCGACCCCGCCGTCACCGCGCTCTACTGCGCGCCCGGCAACCCCGGCATCGCCGAGGTCGCCGAGCTGCGGCCGGTGGACGCGATGGACCCGGCGGCGGTGCGGGACCTGGCCGTGGAGCTCGACGTGGACCTGGTCGTGGTGGGGCCGGAGGCGCCGCTGGTGGCCGGGGTCGCGGATCCGGTGCGCGAGGCGGGGATCCCGGTCTTCGGGCCGTCCAAGGCCGCCGCGCTGCTGGAGGGGTCGAAGGCCTTCTCCAAGGAGGTCATGGCGGCCGCCGGCATCCCGACCGCCAAGTCCTATGTCTGCCAGACCGAGGACGAATACGTCAAGGCGCTCGACGAGTTCGCCGGCTTCCCCTATGTCGTCAAGGACGATGCCCTCGCCGCCGGCAAGGGCGTCGTCGTGACCGAGGACCGCGACGCCGCCCTGGCGCACGCCCGGGCCTGCGGCCGGGTGGTGATCGAGGAATACCTCGACGGCCCCGAGATCTCGCTGTTCGGCGTCACCGACGGCACCACGGTCGTCCCGATGATGCCCTCGCAGGACTTCAAGCGGATCGGCGACGGCGACACCGGCCCCAACACCGGCGGCATGGGCGCCTACTGCCCGCTCCTCTGGGCGCCGGCGGGCCTGACCGAAGAGGTCGTCGCCACGGTCATCCAGCCGCTGGTCGACGAGCTGCGCCGGCGCGGCACCCCCTTCGCCGGGCTGGTCTACGCCGGTCTGGCGCTGACCGCCAAGGGGTTGCGCGTCGTGGAGTTCAACGCGCGTTTCGGCGACCCCGAGACCCAGAGCGTGCTGGCGATGCTCGCATCGCCGCTGTCCGAGCTGCTGCTCCCGGCCGCGACCGGCACGCTCGCCGCCGCCCCGGCGCCCCGGTGGCGCGACGGCGCCTCCGTCACCGTCGTGCTGGCCGCCGCCGGCTACCCGGGGACCCCGCGCGCCGGCGACGTCATCACCGGGGTCGAGGCCGCCGAGCGGCTGGGCACCGCGGTGAACCAGGCCGGGACCAACCGGAACGCGGACGGCGACCTGGTCACCGTCGGCGGCCGGGTCCTGGCGGTGACCGCGGTCGCGGACGGTCTGGCGGCCGCCCGCGCCAAGGCGTACCAGGGCTTGGCGGCCATCGGTATCGCCGGTGCGCAGCACCGCACCGACATTGCAGAAAAGGCCGCTGAAACAGCTGCCTGATACGTCACGCTGAGGCACGGATCCCTTACCCCGCCATCCGAAAGTGTGTATTCAAGCCACGTCGCTAACCGCTGTCGGTGATTCGCGCTAGCCTTCGCAACAGGCTCGTAAGCGGCCTGGACGCTTGGGGGATCCATCAGCACGGTGACTGCGACCACAGCGCGGGTGAGCGCTCACAGAGCGGCTCGCGCGCTACTGCGTGTCCGCGCGTGGGTGATAGCGGCCTACGCCCTGAGCGCCGCCGCGGCCTTCGCGGCGCTCGTCGGCCTGGCCCGAATGCGCGGCTGGGACGGCGTCGGGCCGGCGACGATAGCGGCGGCCGGGGTGGTGTGCGCGCTGTGGGCGCTGCCGGCGATCCGCCTGTATCGGAGCGCGGTCCTGCCTCCGAAGACCGTCCAGTTGGCCGGCGGTTCCGCCCCCGAACTGGAACTGCTGGTCCGGCAGTTGGCGCTGCAACTCCAGGTGCCGACCCCGGCCGGCATCGAGCTGTCCCCGGACTGCGACGCCTGGCTGGATCCGCGGCCCGGCGGCCCGGTGCTGGTGATCGGCGCGCCGTTCCTGTGGTGGCTGCGCGTCAGCGAACTCCGGGGGCTGTTGGCGCCGCTGGTGGCCGGGATGGCGGCGGCCGGGGACGAGCGGATCGTGCGGGCTCGGGCCTTCGCCACCCGGAGCATCGGCGCGCTGCACGGCCGGCCCGGCCGGTCGCCGCACGTGTTCCCGGGGTGGCGGCGCCGGATGGCAGGGTACTTCGAGGCCCGTGCCGAGTCCTTGGAGCGGGTCGTGGCCTGGGAGGCCGTGGCGGCCTCCCGGATGATCGAGCCGGCCGCCCGGGCCTACGCCCACGAACAGATCAACATGGCCGCCGCCGGCTGGGACCGGGTGCTGACCCGGCTCGCGCAGCCGGCGTGGGAGTCGGGCTACTGCCCGGTGGGGCTGAACCTCGCCCTGGTCGGCGCGCTGACCTCGCTGGGCCGGCGGGACCGGATGGCCGGCGCGCTGGCCACCCGGCTGAGCGAGCGGCCCGCGTGTGACCTGCTGGAGGAGCCCGGCGACGTGGACGCCCACGCGTCGCGGATGGCCGCGGAGCTGTTCGAGGGGCGCCGGATCGAGCGGACGGTGACCTGGGAGCGGTACGTCACCTCGGTCACCGAGCCGGAGCTGGTGCGGCGCGCGGCGGCGATGCCGGAGGAGCATCCGGCGGCCAAGCGGATACGCACCCTGATCGCCGAGGCCGGGGTGCCCGGCGCGCGGCGCGGGGAACCACTGGGTACTGATACGCGCGGCGGTGAAGTGGGCGGCGGCGAAGCGCGGGGCGGCGGCGGCCGGTGGGCCGCGATGATCCCGGGGCCGCGCTTGGGAGAATCCGATGATCTCCAACCCGCGCATTCCTCGGAGCCGGATACCGACAGCCTCGCGGCTTATCTGGCGGTTCGGCTCGTCGAGGCGCGGCTGGCGGCGTGGGGCCTGGACTGGCTGGACGGACCGGTGCTGCGGGATATGGCCGGTGATCCCGTGCCTATTCACGATATGGCCGCCGCGCTCGCGGATATCGGAGATGTCTCCAGATTGTCTGATTGGCTGGCGCGAATTACCCGCTAATCGCTGATCCATTCGCAGAAATAGCAAGCGTTACTGTTTCGTAGCCAACCTCGAACAAGTTAGCGCCGTCACCCAGTCGTGAAGACAATACGGGGATGGGGCCGAACGGGCGTCAGTAAGCTGAGACGCGACTGGGTCGGCGTCGCGGCTGTCACCTGGTCGGCGCTCGTGGTGGGGATCCAGGGCGCGCGGCTGGGCCGGTGGATCGTCGACGACGCCGGGATCAGCTTCGCCTATGCGCGCAGCTTCGCCGAGGGCCACGGCCCGGTGGTGCAGGCGGGCGCGCCTCCGGTGGAGGGCTACTCGGACCCCACATGGGTCGCGCTGCTGGCGATCGGGAGACTGCTCGGCCTGTTCGACCACGGCGCGTGGTTCGGGGTGCCCGATTATGTCCTGTTCCCGAAGGCCTTGGCGCTGCTCTGCGTCATCGGCATCCTGATCTGCTTCTACGCCGCGGCCGTGGCCGCCCTGCCGAGCCGCCGGATCGCCGCCGTGGTCACCGCCGTCGCGGGGACGGCGCTGGGCTTCGTGCCGGCGTTCGTCATCTGGACGTTCTCCGGTTTGGAGAACTCCTTTTACGCGCTGCTGGTCACGAGCCTGGCGGTACTGCTCCTGCGCGCGGTGGTGGCCGACCCGGATCGGCTGTTGTCCCGCCGGACCGCGGTGGTCGCCGGGGTGCTGGTCGCCCTGGCCGCGCTCACCAGGCCGGACGGCCTGATCTACTTCGCCGTCTATCCGGCGGTAGTCCTGCTGCTGGTGGATCGGCAGCGGATCCGGGAGACGATCCGGCCCGGTGCGTACTACTTCGGACCGGCCGTCGGCTTGTACGGCGTCTACGTGCTCTGGCGCCGCTTCGAGTTCGGCCGCTGGCTGCCCAACACCGCGGTGGCCAAGGCCCAGGCGAGCCCGGCGGTCTCCGATCTGAACCGGGTCTCGGACGTGTTGCAGTACCCCGGCCCGGTGCTCTCGGTGGTGGCGATCGCGGTGGTGGCCGCCGGGCTGGCGGCGGTGCCGGCGGTGCGGCGGCCGATGACCGCGGTGCTGGTGCCGCTGGCGCTGGCGTTGGTGGCGTACTGCGTGCTGAACCAGGACTGGATGGGACAGCTGCGGTTCTCCACGCCGGTCTGGCCGTTGGCGGCGCTGGCCACCGCGATCTGCACCGCGCGGCTGATCGTCCTGCCGGGGCTGCGACGGCGGGCCGGGCTGGCCGGGGCGCTCGCCGGGGCCCTGTACCTGGCCTACGGCGTCACCGGGCCGATGCTGTCGGACAGCGCGGCGCGGCCGGTGGTCCCGTTGTGCGTGGTGGCCAACGAGAACGGCGAGCTGTTCAACTCCTTCGCGGACATCGCCGGGGTCGAGCAGGGCAGCCTGCTGCTGCCCGACCTCGGCGGGACCGCGCTGACCAGCCGGCTGCGGCTGCGGGACACCGCGGGCCTGGTCGACGCGAAGGTCGCGGACTACCTGCACGACAAGAACCCGACCGGGCTGCGCGACTACGTCTTCGACACCATGCAGCCGACCTTCATCCAGACCCACGGCGACTGGTCGCCGGAGCTCATGGCCGGACCCGGATTCGACCCGCGCATGTTGCGGGACTACACGCAGATCTACCCCTCGGCCCCCGACCCCGCCGACCCGAGGGGCAGCAGCGACTGGATCCGGAACTCGGCGATCAAGGATCCCGCGGTCCTGGCGAAGCTGCGTTCTTACGCCAGGTCAGTGGTCCCGGGGCAGGCCCGGTTCGAGCGGCGCACGCCGATCGGTGATTGCAGCGACTCGCTTCACGTCGGGGAGGACCTGGCCAGTCACTAGGACCCAGATCACACCGGCCCTGACCTGCGACGGTTACAAAGGTGTGCGGCAGCCTGGGAGAATCGGGTGTCAAGACCTCCCGCCGACTCCCAGGAAGGCCGCCGCCATGATCGAGCGCTACACCCTGCCCGAGATGGGCCGTGTCTGGTCCGAGGCCCACAAGTACGAGCTGTGGGCGAAGGTCGAGACGCTGGTCGTGGAGGCGCACGCGGCGGCCGGCACGATTCCGGAGTCGGCCGTGGAGCCGGTGCGCAACGCCGCGCCGCCGACCCCGGAGGCGGTCGCCACGATCGAGGCGGTCACCCAGCACGACGTGATCGCTTTCCTGTCGGCTTGGGCCGATAACACCGAGCCGCGCGAAGCCGCCGCGTACGTGCACTTCGGGATGACCTCCTCGGACCTGCTGGACACCGCGCTGGCGTTGCAGCTCACCGAGGCCACCGATCTGCTGCTGGACAAGGCCGACAAGCTGGTCGCGGTGCTGCGCGACCACGCGCTGGCGCACCGCGCCACGCTGCGCGTCGGCCGCACCCACGGCATCCACGGCGAGCCGGACGTGTGGGGCCACCGGGTCGCCGACTTCGCCTTCGGCGTGGCCCGCTCCCGCGACCGGCTGCGCCGGGCCCGCGAGGCGGTCGGCGTGATGGCGATCTCCGGCGCGGTCGGCACGTACTCGAACATCGACCCGGGGATCGAGACCTTCGTGGCCGAGAAGCTGGGCCTGACCGCCGCCGACGTCTCCACCCAGGTGATCCTGCGCGACGGGGTCTCCGAGTGGGTGTCGGCGATCGCGATCATGGCGACCGTGCTGGAGGCCATCGCCCTGGAGGTGCGGCACGGCCAGCGCACCGAGGTCCGCGAGCTGTGGGAGCCGTTCGGCAAGGGGCAGAAGGGCTCCTCGGCCATGCCGCACAAGAAGAACCCGATCATCTCCGAGCGGCTGGCCGGCATGGCGCGTATCGCCCGCGGCCAGATCGTGCCGGTGATGGAGGGCATCCCGCTGTGGCACGAGCGCGACATCTCGCACTCCTCCACCGAGCGCATCGCCCTGCCGGACGCCTCGATCGCCCTGGACTACATGCTCAACCTGACCATCCGCCTGATGAGCGGACTGGTCGTCGACGCCGACCGCATGCGGGTCAACCTGGACTCCACCGGCGGCCTGGTCTACAGCTCGACGGTGCTGCTGGAACTGGTCGAGATGGGCCTGGAGCGCGACACCCAGGCCTACCCGCTGACCCAGCGCGCGTCGATGAAGACCTGGGAGACCGGCCGCCCCTTCCGCGAGACGCTGCGCGAGGAGGCCGCCGAGGCCGGGCTGGAGATCGACGAGGCCCGGTTGGACGAGGCCACGCGGCCGGAGCGGTTCGTGGAGCGGCTGGACGGGATGTTCGAGAAGCTGGCGAAGCTGCGCTGAGGTCGACCGAGGCGGTCGATCGAGGTAGTCGCTTGAGGTAGTCGGTTGAGGTAGTCGGCTGGAAGCGGCTGTCAGACGGTGTCTGGCAGCCGCTTTCGCGTTCCCGGCGCCGGTCATTTTGTGAGGGATGTTTCGCGTGAAACATCGGGGTGGCACCTCTGTGGCGCCAATGACGCCGACGATGGCACCACTCATGAGCTGGGGATGAGCCAGTCTGAGCCAAGATGGCTTGCCAATGGCACCAAAGTGGTGCCACACTTGAGCCATGGAACTCACCCAGTACGTCGAACACCTTCGGCGGGAGCTGACGACAGCGGCCGAGGTCGGCGGTGAGGAGGCCCGCGACCTCGCCGACCGCCTGCTGCCGCCGCTCGACGCCGCGGTGCGTCTCACGCTGCTCGAAGCGCTGTCCGCGGCCGCCGAGGAGATCTCCGCCGCGCTGGCCCCGGGGTCGGTGGACGTCCGGCTGCGCGGCGGGAACGCCGGGTTCGTCGTGACGCCGCCGGCCGCGGTCGAGCCCGAGGCCGAGCCCGGCCCCGCGGTCCCCGCCGATGTGCGGCTGCCCCTCGCCGAGGGCGACGACGCCGCGATGGTGCGGATCAACCTGCGGCTGCCGTCGAGTCTCAAGGGCCTGATCGAGGACGCGGCCGCGGCCACCGGGCTGTCGGTGAACGGCTGGATCGTGCGGGCCGCGGCCGCCGGGCTGGCCAACGAGGGCCGGGGCGGCGCGCGTCCCTCCTCCTCGCAGAAATCCCCCCGGGTCGTCGGCGAGAGCTATAGCGGCTGGGCCCGCTGACCTCCACGAGGCGCAGCATCCGCAACCGCACCGCCCAGACCACCCGAGCCACCCAGCCCACGAGCACAGCCCACGAGCACAGCCCACGAGCCACCCAGACCAAAGGATTCCCAGATGTCTCCGTCGACCTTCGACACCCCGTCCCCGATCACCGTCGTCTTGGACCTCTACGTCGCCGACGTCCGCATCGCCGCCGCCGACCGCGCCGACACCGTGGTCGAGGTCCGGCCGAGCGATCCGAACAAGGCCGCCGACGTCAAGGCCGCCGAGAACACCACCGTCGAGTACGACGCGGCGACCCGCACGCTGACCGTCGTCAGCCGCAAGCCGCGCAACCGGTTCGTCAACTTCAGCTCCCGGCGCCCGGAGTCGATCGACCTGGTCCTCGAGCTGCCCACCGACTCCGACCTGCGGGGCGAGGCCGAGATCGGCGACGTCCAGTCGGTCGGCGTGCTCGGCACCGTCCAGCTCAAGACCGGCCTGGGGACCGTGCGGCTGGCCCAGACCGGCCCGCTGAAGCTGCGCAACGGCCTCGGCGAGACCTCGGTGGACGAGGTCAGCGGGGCCGCCGAGGTGAGCAGCGGGTCCGGCGTGATCCAGCTCGGCGCGGTGGACGGCACCGCCGACGTGTCCAGCGACAACGGCAAGGTGCGGGTCGGCGTCGTGACCGGCCCGGCGGTGGTGAAGTCCTCGAACGGCGCGGTGTACGTGGACCGCGCCCTGTCCGATCTCACCGCCTCCACCTCCAACGGCGAGGTGCGGATCGGCGAGGTGGTGCGCGGCAAGGTGTCCGCCACCTCCAAGAACGGCTCGGTCGAGGTCGGCGTGCGGGACGGCAGCGCGGCCTGGCTGGATCTGAACGCCGGGGTCGGCCGGGTCTACAACGGGCTCGACGACGCCGCCGCGCCGGCGGCCGGGGAGCCGGTGGACAAGGTCGAGGTCCACGCGAACACCAAGCTCGGCGACGTCACCATCCGCCGGACCCCGCGCCTGGACGAGGAGTGAGGACCGTGACGATCCCCCCGCAGAACAGCGCGGCCGCCGCCGCGAACCCGGCTCCCGCGAACCCGGCGCCAGCGAACCCGGCGCCAGCGAACCCGGCCTCGGCGAACCTGTCCGCCGCGAACCCGGCCCCCGCGATCTCCGCCCGTGGCCTGCGCAAGTCCTTCGGCGCCAAGACCGTGCTCGACGGCATCGACCTGACCGTGCCGGCCGGCACCATCTCGGCCCTGCTCGGCCCGAACGGGGCCGGCAAGACCACCGCGGTCCACCTGCTGACCACCTACCTGCGCCCGGACGCCGGCGACATCCGCATCGCCGGCCACGACCCGGCGAAGAACCCGCAGGCGGTGCGGCGCGCGATCGGCGTCACCGGCCAGTTCTCCGCGGTCGACGGCTACCTCACCGGCCGCGAGAACCTGATGCTGATGGCCGATCTGCACCTGCTGCCGCGGGCGGTCGGCCGGCGCCGGGTCGAGGACCTGCTGGCCCGGTTCGAGCTGACCGAGGCGGCCGGCAAGGCGGCGGCCACCTACTCCGGCGGCATGAAGCGCAAGCTCGACCTGGCGATGACCCTGGTCGGCGACCCGAAGGTGATCTTCCTCGACGAGCCGACCACGGGTCTGGACCCGCGCAGCCGCCGGGTGATGTGGGGCATCATCCGCGCGCTGGCCGCCGAGGGGACGACCATCCTGCTGACGACCCAGTACCTGGAGGAGGCCGACCAGCTGGCGCACCGGGTCGCGGTGCTGGAGGAGGGGCGGATCGTCGCCGAGGGGACGCCGGCCGAGCTCAAGAAGCGCATCCCGGGCGGGCACATCGAGCTGACCTTCGCCGACCGGGCGGAACTGGAAGCCGCGGCGACCATCCTGGCCTCGACCGGCCGCGACGACGACACGCTCACCCTGCAACTGGCCGGCGACGGCCGGATCGGCACGCTGCGGACCCTGCTGCGGCAGTTGGACGACGCCTCGGTCGAGGTCGAGGCGCTGGCCGTGCACACCCCCGACCTCGACGACGTGTTCTTCGCCCTGACCGGCCAGAAAGGAGCCTGACCATGACCGCCATGACGACTATGAGCGGCATGACACCGGCCGACGGCGTCGACACCCGCTCGCACGCCTGGATCCACGCCCGGATCATGTTGCGCCGTAACCTGCGGCACCTACAGCGCTATCCGTCGCTGACCCTGATGGTCATGCTGATGCCGCTGGTCTTCCTGCTGCTGTTCGTCTACGTCTTCGGCGGGACCCTCGGCTCCGGCCTCGGCAGCGGGACCCCGGTCGGGGTGCACGGCGGCCGCCAGGCCTACGCCGCGTACGTCGCCCCGGCGATCATCGTGATGGCGGTGGCCGCCGCGGCTCAGGGCACGGCGATCGCCGTGGCCCAGGACATGACCGAGGGCATCATCGCCCGGTTCCGGACCATGGCCGTCGTGCGGTCGTCGGTGCTGACCGGGCACGTCGTCGCCGCCGCGATCCAGACGATGGTCGGGGTCACCGTGGTCACCCTGGCCGCCATCGGCGTCGGCTTCCGGCCGCACGCCAACGTGGCCGAGTGGTTCGCCGCGATCGGCGTGGTCCTGTTGCTGACCTTCGCGATCACCTGGCTCTGTGTGGGCCTCGGACTGTCGGCCAAGAGCGTGGAGACGGCCAGCAACTCGCCGATGTTCCTCATGCTCCTGCCCTTCCTGAGCAGCGGCTTCGTCCCGACCGACTCGCTGCCGACCGGGATGCGCTGGTTCTCCGAGTACGAGCCGTTCACCCCGGTCAACGAGACCCTGCGCGGGCTGCTGACCGGCACCGAGATCGGGGACAACCTGGTCATCTCGCTGGCCTGGTGTATCGGCGTCGCGGTGCTCTCCTACGCCTGGTCGCGGCGGCTGTACGAGCGGGAGCCCAAGGCGGGCTGAGACCGGGCCGCGGGTGAGGCGAGTGTGAGGCGAGTGTGAGGCGGTCCGGGCCGCGGAGGGGTCGGCCCGGACCGCCGGTAGGCTGAGCGCGTGATCACCGGCCTGAACCACATCGCCAGCGGCAAGATCCGCGACCTCTACGCGGTCGGGGACGATCTGCTGCTCGTCGCCTCGGACAAGATCTCCGCCTTCGACTACGTGCTGGAGACGGAGATCCCCGACAAGGGACGGATCCTGACCCAGCTGTCCATGTGGTGGTTCCGGCAGCTGGCCGAACTGGTGCCGAACCACGTGCTCACCGCGGATGTCGAGGAGTTCCCGGCCGAGCTGGCGCCCTACAAGGACGAGCTGCGCGGCCGGGCGATGCTGTGCCGGAAGCTGAACATGGTGGACGTGGAGTGCGTGGCCCGCGGCTACCTCACCGGTTCCGGGCTCGTCGAGTACGAGCAGAACGGCACCGCGAACGGCGTGAAGCTGCCGCCCGGGCTGGTCGACGGCTCGCGGCTGGACCGGCCGATCTTCACTCCGGCGATGAAGGGCGAGATCGGGGCGCACGACGAGAACGTCAGCTTCGACGTGATGGCCGAGCGGATCGGCGACCCGGAACTGGCCGCGCACCTGAAAGACCTGACGCTGGCCGTCTACTCGCGGGCCCGCGAGATCGCCGAGGAGCGCGGGATCATCCTGGCGGACACCAAGTTCGAGTTCGGCCGGCTGCGCGGCGGCACCCTGGTCCTCGCCGACGAGGCGCTGACCCCGGACTCCTCGCGGTTCTGGCCGGCCGACGAGTGGAAGCCGGGCCGGGCGCAGCCGTCGTTCGACAAGCAGTACGTGCGGAACTGGCTGGCCTCCCCGGCCTCCGGCTGGGACCGCGAGTCCGACACCCCGCCGCCGGCCCTGCCCCAGGAGGTCGTGCAGGCCACCCGGGCCCGGTACGTCGAGGCCTACGAACGACTCACCGGCGAGGATTTCGTCTAGGAGCAGCAGCTCAGAGCGCCAGGTCATAGAGGACCTCTATGACCTCATGCCTGATTGGGGTCTAGTTCAGCCCGGCCGTGCCAGGGAGGCTGGAGGCATGGACATCTTCCGCCATATCGGCCCCAACTGGTACGCCTCCGTCATGGGCACGGCGATCATCGCCAACGCCGGGGCCGGGCTGCCCGGTTTCGAACGGGGCGCGCCCCGCACGGCGGTCACCGTGGTCTGGGCCGTTGCCGTGCTCTGGCTCGGGGTGGTCCTCTTGGCGCGCGCCGCACACTGGCGCTGGCACGCCGACCAAGCCCGCCGCGACCTGCTCGACCCGGCGGTGGCTCCGTTCTACGGCTGCCTGTCGATGGCGCTGACCGCGGTCTCCGCCGGGACGATGATCGTCGGCCGGGCCTGGATCGGCACCGGGGCCGCGCTCGGGCTGGCCTGGGCGCTGTGGCTGGTCGGCACTGTGATCGGCCTGGCCACGACCATCGTGGTGCCCTATCTGATGATGACCCGGCACGAGATCGCCGAAGGCAGCGCCAGCCCGGCCTGGCTGCTGCCGATCGTCGCGCCGATGGTCTCGGCCGCCACCGGCCCGCAGCTGATCCCGCACGCCGCGGCCGGCCAGGCCCGCGAGACGATGCTGCTCGGCTGCTACGCGATGTTCGGCGTCAGCCTGCTGGCGACCATGATCATCCTGCCGGTGGTGTTCTCCAAGCTGGTGCACCACAAGGTCGGCGCGGCCGTCGCCGCCCCCGGTCTGTTCCTGGTCCTGGGTCCGCTCGGGCAGTCGGTGACGGCGGTGAACAACCTGGCGGACGTCGGACGGGGCGCCGTGAGCCCGCAACTGGCGGCGGCCCTGAAGCCGTTCGCCGTGCTGTACGGCGTGCCGGTGCTCGGCTTCGCGATGATCTGGCTGGCCCTGGCCTCGCTGATCGTGGCCGGGGTGGCCAGGCGGGGCCTGCCGTTCGCGCTGACCTGGTGGGCGCTCACCTTCCCGGTGGGGACCTGTGTGACCGGGGCCACCGGGCTGTGGCACCACACCGGGCTGGCCGCTTACGCGTGGCTGGCTTGCGGGCTCTACGCGCTGCTCGTCGGGTTCTGGGCCGTGACGGCGGTCCGCACGGTGCGCGGCACCCTCAGGGGTGAGCTCGGCATCAAGCGTCCGGAAGCACGCATCACCCCCGGTAGAATCGGGATCACCGCCATCCAATAGCGCCGGCGCGGACGTGCCGGCGCTGAAGCAATGGGAGTACCTGTGGCCCGCGTCCTCGTCGACGTCATGCTCAAGCCCGAGATCCTCGACCCCCAGGGCCAGGCGGTGCAGCGCGCACTTCCTCGAATGGGCTTCGACTCCGTCACCAACGTCCGCCAGGGCAAGCGCTTCGAGCTGGAGCTCGCGGACGCCGACCCGGCCACCCTGCGGGCCACCGCCGAGCAGATGGCCGAGAAGCTGCTCGCCAACACCGTGATCGAGGACTTCAAGGTCACGGTGCTCCCCGCCGACGCCGAGAGCGCCTGATGCCGGCCCGCATCGGCGTCGTCACCTTCCCCGGCACCCTGGACGACCAGCAGGCGCTGCGCGCCGCCGCGGCGGTCGGGGCCGGGCCGGTGGAGCTCTGGCACAAGGACAGGGACCTGCACCAGGTGGACGCGGTCGTGCTCCCGGGCGGGTTCTCCTACGGCGACTACCTGCGCGCCGGGGCCATCGCCCGGTTCTCCCCGGTGATGGACACGCTCATCGACGCGGCCCGCGGCGGCCTGCCGGTCCTGGGCATCTGCAACGGCTTCCAGGTGCTGTGCGAGGCGCATCTGCTGGAAGGCGCGATGATCCGCAACGGCGACCTGCACTTCATCAACCGCGACGTCACTGTGCGGATCGAGAACAACCGCACGGCGTGGACCTCGGATTACGAGGCCGGGGCCGAGGCCGTCATCCCGATCAAGAACGTGGACGGCCGCTTCGTCGCCGACGAGCGCACGCTCGACACGCTGGAGGCCGAGGGCCGGGTGCTGGCCCGCTACTTGGCGAACCCCAACGGCGCGGCGCGGGACATCGCCGGCATCACGAACGCCGCCGGGAACGTGGTCGGCCTGATGCCGCACCCCGAGTACGCCATCGACGAGCTGACCGGCCCCGCTGGGTTCATCGAGAATCGCAGGGTCCCCGGCACCGACGGTCTGCCGTTCTTCACCTCGATCCTCAAGAGCTTGGTTTCCGCATGAGTACCGGTCACGTCTCCGACCAGCCCTTCGACACCACCTCGGTGTTCGAGGACACCGCGGCCGCGTTCGACACCGTCGCCAAGGCCGCCACGACGCCGGAAGTGAAGCAGCCGTACCGCGAACTCGGCATGACCGAGGACGAGTACCTGCGGGTCCGCGAGATCCTGGGCCGCCGCCCCAGCTCCTCGGAGCTGGCCATGTACTCGGTCATGTGGTCCGAGCACTGCTCCTACAAGTCTTCCCGGGTGCACCTGAAGCAGTTCGGCGAGAAGGCCCCGAAGACCGCCGCGCTGCTGGTCGGTCCGGGCGAGAACGCCGGCGTCGTGGACGTCGGCGAGGGCCTGGCCGTCACCTTCAAGGTGGAGTCGCACAACCACCCCTCCTATGTCGAGCCGTATCAGGGCGCGGCGACCGGGGTCGGCGGCATCGTGCGCGACATCCTCACCATGGGCGCCCGTCCGATCGCCGTCATGGACCCGCTGCGGTTCGGTCCGGCCGACGCCCCCGACACCGCGCGGGTGCTGCCCGGCGTGGTGGCCGGGGTCGGCGGCTACGGCAACTGCCTGGGCGTGCCGAACATCGGCGGCGAGATCGTCTTCGACCCCTGCTACCTGGGCAACCCGCTGGTGAACGCGCTGTGCGTGGGGGTCATGCGGGCCGACGAGATCAAGCTGGCCAAGGCCCCGGGGCCCGGCAACCAGGTGATCCTGTTCGGCGCCCGGACCGGCGGCGACGGCATCGGCGGCGCCTCGGTGCTGGCCAGCGCCACCTTCGACGAGGACGGCCCGGCCAAGCGGCCCAGCGTCCAGGTCGGCGACCCGTTCATGGAGAAGGTGCTCATCGAGTGCTGCCTGGAGATCTTCGCGGCCGACCTGGTCGTGGGCATCCAGGACCTGGGCGCGGCCGGGCTCACCTGCTCCACCACCGAGCTGGCCGCGGCCGGCACCGGCGGTATGGACGTGCGGCTGGACGCCGCGCCGCTGCGCGACTCGACGCTGACCCCTGAGGAAGTCCTCATGTCGGAGTCGCAGGAGCGGATGATGGCCGTGGTCGAGCCGGCCAAGGTCGAGGCGTTCCTGGCGGTCTGCGAGAAGTGGGACGTCACCGCCACCGCGCTCGGCGAGGTCACCGACACCGGCCGGCTGCGTATGTGGTGGCACGGCGAGGTGATCGTGGACGTGCCGCCGCGCACCCTGGCGCACGAGGGCCCGGTGTACAACCGGCCGTTCGCCCGGCCGCAGTGGCAGGACGCGCTCCAGGCCGACGTGCCGACCGCGGCCCGGCTGCGGCGCCCGGAAGGCGCCGACGAGCTGCGCGAGACCCTGCTGAAGCTGGTCGGCTCGCCGAACCTGGCTGACAAGACCTGGGCCCTGGAGCAGTACGACCACCGGGTGCAGGGCAACACGGTCCTGGGCCACGGCGAGGACTCCGGCATGGTGCGGCTGGACGCGGCGCTGCCGGGCACCTCGCTCGGCGTGGCGCTGTCCACCGACGGCAACGGCCGGTTCGCCAAGCTCGACCCCTACGCCGGCGCGCAGCTGGCGCTGGCCGAGGCCTACCGCAACGTGGCCGCCACCGGCGCCCGGCCGCTGGCCGTCACCGACTGCCTGAACTTCGGCTCGCCGGAGGACCCGGACGTCATGTGGCAGTTCGCCGAGGCCTGCCGCGGCCTGGCCGACGCCTGCCTGGAGCTGGGGACTCCGGTCACCGGCGGCAACGTGTCGTTCTACAACCAGACCGGCGAGGTGAACATCCACCCGACCCCGGTGGTCGGCGTCCTCGGCGTGATCGACGATGTCGACCGCCGCACCCGCGGCGCTTTCGAGCGCGAGGGCGAGATCCTGCTCCTGCTCGGCGACACCCGCGACGAGTTCGGCGGCTCGGAATGGGCGCACGAGGTCCACGGCCACCTCGGGGGCCTGCCCCCGCGCCTGGACCTGCACCGCGAGAAGGTCCTCGGCGAGGTCCTGATCGCCGGCTCCCGCGACGGCATGCTCTCCGCCGCGCACGACCTGTCCGACGGCGGCCTGGCCCAGGCGGTCGTCGAGAGCTGCCTGCGTGGCGGCCACGGCGCCCGCCTGGTCCTGCCGGAGACGGACGCGGACGGGAACGCGCTGGACCCGTTCGTCGCGCTGTTCTCGGAGTCGGCGGGGCGCGCGGTGGTCGCGGTGCCGCGCAGCGAGGAACTGCGGTTCACGGACATGTGCGTGGCGCGCGGTTTGCCCGTGGCGCGGGTCGGCGTTGTGGACGGCACAGTGCTGTCGGGTGAAGCAGTGCTGTCGGGTGAAGCGGTGCTGGAGGTGCAGGGGCAGTTCACGGTGCCGCTGACAGAGCTGCGGGCGGCGCACGAGGGGCCGTTCCGGAAGCTGTTCGGGCACTCGGTGGTCGACGCCTGAGGGTGATACGAGCGCGAGGCTCTACGTCTGGGCGGCGTTGTCCTCGTCCGCCCCGGCGGCCTCGCGTACGTCTTTGACAGGGTCGCTGCGGAGCCTTTCCAAGAGCTCCGCGGCGACCTTCCTGTTGAAGCCGTAGAGGGCGTAGGCGAGTGCTTCGCGGACGGCCGGGTCCGGGTGGTCGGCGAGATGGGCGACCCGGAACACGTCGCTCTGCCGGCGGCCGTGAAGCTCGTCCAGGAGCTCGACGATCGCCGCGCCTTCTTGTGCGGTGCGCAGCTTCTCCATGACTTCCTGGCGAGGCCGGATGTGGCTCCGGTCGAAGTACTCGGACTTGTCGCGGATTCTGGAGATCCGATACTCGCCTCGGGCCATGCACGCCGGGCACGGGCAGGGGCGGCGGCCATGCGCGGTCGGCTCGTAGCGCCAGCCGACAGGGCGGTTGAGGGACCTTATGCGGCGGATCTCCTGCGCAGCGACCCCGCGCCGGAGGAAGACCTCGTAGCCGCGCATCTCCTCAGGCGAGAGGGATAGGAAGCGCGCTACAGCCTGTGCGGCGGTCACTTCTTGGGGGACGTTGCCGTAGTAGCCCACGGTCACCGCGGTGTCGTCGGGTATCCGGAAGTGGACGGCGACCAGGCGTGGCGACTTCCAGCGCTTGATCTCGCGGGACCACTGGTAGGTCAGCGTGTAGTCCCCTAGGAGGGGCGTGCAGTAGAGGCCGGGGCGCGGATCGTCACCGCGGGATCGGCTGACCGGAGAAAGCCCGGAGCGGCGGACGCGCGCGGCGTTCTTCTCCGGGGTCAGATGTACGAACCAGGCCATAGTGCGTCCACGGTAGGCGCACGGTGCTGATCAGTCACCCGCATTGTTGTTGCGGTAGGGCTCGTACACGCCGAACCCGCTGTAGTACGGGTACGGGATCACGTGGTGCAGTGTCCCCTGCGGGCACAGCTCGTAGCCGACGTAGGAGTTGTGCGCGTAGTCGGCCCAGCGGTCGAAGATGATGACGTGGCCGGTGGCGACGTCGGTGTTCAGCAGGACGTCGCCGGGGCGCAGGTCTTCTTTGGCGATGCGGTGCGCTACATGGGGCATGGCCGAGGTGACCAGGGAGTCGCGCAGGCCCCAGCACATGGAGACGTAGCCCGCGCAGTCGGTGCGGTAGCCCTCGTGCCAGACGTGCTGGTTGTAGGGGACGTGCTGGGCGACCCAGTGTTCGGCGCGGGCGACGATCTGGCGGCGCAGGCGGCTCAGGGTGCCGAGGGCGGTTTCGGAGAGGTCTTGGGGTTGGGCGGTCGCCGGGTGCCAGAGGCCTGAGCCGTCGGGCGGCCCGGGTGTGGCCTCCCCCTGGTATTCGGCCGGCGAGGGAACGCCGAACACGGGTGGTGAGGCGGCGGGCTGCGTGGGGGGTACGGCCGCGTGGACCGTAGCGTCAGCCTGCTCGTACGTCGCCTGCGTCCGCCGGATGCGCGCGGCGTCGTCGACCAGTTCACGCAGCAGCCGGTCGGTCGCCGACTCCAGCGCCGCCAGGCCCGAGGACTCGGCGGCCAGCTGCGGATCCGCGGTGGCGGCCTCGACGACGTGTCGCAACGTCGTGCTGACCTCGGCCAGTTCGCGGGCGAAGCCGTCCCACGCCGAAGCCAACCACTCGAATTCCGGTCCGAGCGCGTAGAAGCTGGCGCCCGCCGACTCCTTCTCGATACTCACCGCGCTAACCCCGGCGCGACCGGCTCGCCGACGTCGCTCTGGCCGCTGTGCGCGGGCCACGCGTCCGGCCCCGCTTGTGCCGCGCCAGCAGCCCCAACCGCCCCAACCGCCGCCATAGCCGCCGCATGCACCCGCTCGGCCGAAGCCCGCAGCGCCACCGCCAGTTGCAGGCACTCCCGCGAGCGCTCCGCGGCTCGCGCCCGGAATCGCTCCGCGGCCCGGCCGGACCAGGTCACCTGGGAGGTGGCCCGGACGATCGCGGCGGACAACTGGTCCATCCGGCGTGCCTGGGCGTCGATCGCGCCGGCCAGGGCCGGGCGTTCGGGGGTCGGGGCGGGAGTCTGGGCGGTGATCACGGTGACAGCACGGTAGTCGCGAATCAGGCAGATCACCGCAACTCGCGACACTGTTCACCGGAACGGATGAGTTTGTCGGGAGAGGCTGCGCGGCACTGATACGTGGACGTCAGAACATGTCCTCCGCGTGCCAAAGCACCCGGATTGGCCCTCCCGGCCGTCTCAGTGCTCCGCTATATTCCGCGACATGCCGAAGACCCGCCGTCCCGCCCCCGCCAAGGTCCGCCAAGCGGTCGCGAACCAGTGGCAGGCCCATGTCGGATACGCCGCGCGCCTGACGCCGGAGCAGCTGGCCGAGCCGTCGAAGCTGACCGGCTGGGACGTGAAGACGCTGGTCGGCCACGTGGCCTTCACCGTGCACACGGTCCTGGCCCGGGCGGCCGAGCCGGTGTCCGGGGCGCAGGCCGAGGTCTACGACTGGATGACCTCGACGCCGACCGCCGGCGCCGCGGTCGACGCCGGCACCCGGGAGCTGGTGGACGGCGGCGTGGTGCTGGCCCAGGAGGTGGCCGAGGCCGAGAAGCTCATGGCGCGCTACGGCGACGAGGACCTGATCGCCATGCGGTTCGGCCCGATGCGGTTCGACGACTTCCTGGTCTCGCGGATCGTGGAGGCCACGGTGCACGCCGACGACCTGGAGCGGTCCACCGGGATCGAGTTCCCGCACGACCGGGAGGCGCTGGCGATCACCGTCCGCCAGTTGGCCGACGCGATGGCGGCCAAGGTCCCGGGCAATTCCGTGGAGCTGCGGGTGCCGCCGTTCGCCGCGGTGCAGTGTGTGGCGGGTCCGCGCCACACCCGCGGCACCCCGCCGAACGTGGTCGAGATGGCGCCGCGGACCTGGATCCGGCTCGCCGCCGGCCGGATGACCTGGGCTGAAGCGATGGATGAGGCCCTGGTGGCGGCCAGCGGGCAGCGGGCGGACCTGAAGGAGTTCCTGCCCCTGATGGGATGAGGCCATAGCCGCGCCGATGGTCCTATTTGCAGATAGGCAGGTATATCGGTCGGGAGGATCATCACAGTCCGTGGCTTAGACTCGATGTGTGATCCACCCTTCCGGCTTCCGCCCCGGCGATGGCAGACTCACCCACGAACTAGATCCCCAGGACACCGGCCCGCAGGATGCCTGCGGAGTCTTCGGTGTCTGGGCCCCCGGCGAAGAGGTCGCCAAGCTCGCGTACTTCGGCCTGTACGCGCTCCAGCACCGCGGCCAGGAATCCGCCGGGATCGCCGTCTCGAACGGCAACCAGATCCTGGTCTACAAGGACATGGGCCTGGTCTCCCAGGTCTTCGACGAGGCCACCTTGCAGTCCCTGCAGGGCTACCTGGCCATCGGCCACAACCGCTACTCCACCACCGGCTCCTCGGTGTGGGAGAACGCACAGCCGACCTTCCGCGCCACCGCGCACGGCGCCGTGGCCCTGGGCCACAACGGCAACCTGACCAACACCGGCGAGCTGGCGCGGCTGGCCGCCGAGCGGCGGGCCGTGACCGGGGTCACCGACAAGCACGCCATGACCTCGGACACCGGCCTGATGACCGAGCTGCTGTCGTCCTACCCGGACCGGTCCCTGGAGGACGCGGCCGTGGAGGTGCTGCCGCTGCTGCGCGGCGCCTTCTCCCTGGTCTTCATGGACGAGACCACGCTCTACGCGGCGCGCGACCCGCAGGGCGTGCGGCCGCTGATGCTGGGCCGGCTGGACCGCGGCTGGGTCGTGGCCTCCGAGCAGGCCGCGCTGGACACCGTCGGTGCCAGCTTCATCCGCGAGATCGAGCCCGGCGAGCTGATCGCCGTCGACGAGAACGGCCTGCGCTCGCGGCACTTCGCCGAGCCGCGGCCCAAGGGCTGCGTCTTCGAGTACGTCTACCTGGCCCGCCCGGACGCCACCCTGGCCGGCCGGAACGTGCACGCCGCGCGCGTGGAGATGGGCCGCATCCTGGCCCGCGAGGCGCCGGTCGAGGCCGACCTGGTGATCGCCACGCCGGAGTCCGGGACGCCGGCCGCCATCGGCTACGCCGAGGAGTCGGGCATCCCGTACGGCTCGGGCTTCGTGAAGAACGCCTATGTCGGCCGCACCTTCATCCAGCCCAGCCAGACCCTGCGCCAGCTGGGCGTGCGGCTGAAGCTGAACCCGCTGCGCGAGGTGATCGAGGGCAAGCGGCTGGTCGTGGTGGACGACTCGATCGTGCGCGGCAACACCCAGCGGGCGGTGCTGAAGATGCTGCGCGAGGCCGGGGCCGTCGAGGTGCACCTGCGGATCTCCTCCCCGCCGGTGAAGTGGCCGTGCTTCTACGGCATCGACTTCGCCACCCGCGCCGAGCTGATCGCCAACGGTCTGAGCACCGAGGAGATCGCCAAGTCGATAGGCGCCGACTCGCTGGCGTACATCACCCTGGACGGTATGACCGCGGCCACGCACCAGAGCGCCGAGCGGCTGTGCCGCGCGTGCTTCGACGGTGTCTACCCGATCGCGCTGCCGGAGGAGGAGCTGCTGGGCAAGCACCTCCTGGAGATCGCGGTCGACCCGCTGGCCCACACCGACGCCCTGTCGCGCCCGTGACCGAGCGCGGCCGACGCTGACCGCCGCTCAAGGCATACACCGAAGGAACCCCCATGTCAGGAGCCACTTACGCCGCCGCCGGCGTCGACATCGAGGCCGGCGACCGCGCGGTCGAGCTGATGAAGGAGTGGGTCGCCAAGACCCGGCGGCCGGAGGTGCTGGGCGGCATCGGCGGCTTCGCGGGCCTGTTCGACGCCTCCGCGCTGAAGGCGTACGACCGGCCGCTGCTGGCCACCTCCACCGACGGCGTCGGCACCAAGGTGGCGATCGCGCAGCGCCTGGACCGGCACGACACCATCGGCCGGGACCTGGTCGGCATGGTCGTGGACGACCTGGTGGTGTGCGGGGCCGAGCCGCTGTTCATGACCGACTACATCGCCACCGGCAAGGTGGTGCCCGAGGTCGTCGCCGGGATCGTCAAGGGCATCGCCGAGGGCTGTGTGCTGGCCGGCTGTGCGCTGGTCGGCGGCGAGACCGCGGAGCACCCGGGCCTGCTCAAGCCGGGTGAGTACGACGTGGCCGGAGCCGGGACCGGCGTGGTCGAGGCCGACAAGGTGCTCGGCCCGGAGCGGGTCCGCGAGGGCGACGTGCTGGTCGCGATGGCCTCCTCCGGCGCGCACTCCAACGGGTACTCGCTGCTGCGGCACGTGTTCTTCGACGTCGCCGGCTGGCAGCTGGACCGCGAGGTGCCGGAGTTCGGCCGCACCCTCGGCGAGGAGCTGCTGGAGCCGACCCGGATCTACTCGCTGGACTGCCTGGCGCTGATCGCGCACGTCCAGGTGCACGCGTTCTCGCACATCACCGGCGGCGGCGTGGCGGCCAACATCGCGCGGATCATCCCGGCGGGGCTGGAAGCGCGGCTGGACCGCGCGACCTGGACGCCGCCGGCGGTGTTCACCACGGTCGGCGCGCTCGGCGGGGTCGCGACGCTGGAGCTGGAGAAGACGCTGAACATGGGTGTCGGCATGGTCGCGGTGCTTCCGGCGGCATCGGTGGACCCGGCACTGGCGCTGCTGGCCGAGCGCGGGCTGCCGGGCTGGGTGTGCGGCGAGGTCGTCGCGGCGGCGGACGGCACGGCGACCGTCGGCGGTGCGAAGGGCGGCGACGGCGCGGCGTCCCTGCACGGCGACTACGCGCAGTAGTAAGAGCGACCGAGGATTGGTGGCCGGGCGGAAAATCGGCGGAGCTCCGAGGCTGGCCGCACCGGTGCCTTGCGGCGCTGCGCTTGCAAGCCGACCGCCCACGACGCTCGTGCCAATTTGCGCGCAGGCGCGGGCCGGGTCGAGGGCGTCCGTCCGGCACGCCCAGCCTCGTTCCCGCCGAGTTTTCCGTGCGCTGCGGCGGCTGCGCCGCCTCGCCAGACCGGCCACCAATCCTCGGTCGCTCTAAGTAGTACCTGCTGCTTTTCGGGAAAGCCAAGAAGGCGCCTCGGCGGTGACCCCGCTGGGGCGCATCATCTGTCCCACCAACCACACGCACATCACGCGTGGGCATCTCTTTAAGGCGTGACGAAGGCCCGTCCCAGTGGGACGGGCCTACTCAACCGGTGCTCGGCGGCCCGGTCCAGCCTCAACTGCGGTGGTGACTGCGGTGGGAACCGCCGTCGTCCGCGCTGTCGTAGTCGTCATCGACGCCGTCATCGTCGGCGTACTTCGCGTACAACTCGTCGTCGTCCGCGTCGTCGTCGTCTTCTTGCTGCGACGGTGCCTCGGCGGTGTGCCCGTTGGACGTGTGCCCGTCCCGTTGCAGCTCACGCTGGAGCTGCGTCAGGTCGGTCCCCACGTCGCGATACTTCAGGTCTCGGGCGACCCGCGTCTGCTTGGCCTTGGCCCGGCCGCGCCCCATTGGCTCGACCCCCTCAACGATCGGGGCTGGTCTGCCCCTGCTCCGGTCATACGGTCAGTCGTGAGAACTCACGGTACCTGTTTCCCCAACCGATCGGTACGAGCCATACGGCTGATCGGCACGAACAGGCATAGCCGACCGCGTTACTCGGGTGTCACAGGCACGACCCCACGATAGCGCTTATACCCGCATCGATGCCACGCGCCACCGGGGGTATCTGACGAGGCGTCCTATCGGGAGGCTAAGGGTGACCGAGGAATGGTGGTCGGTCTGGCGAGGCGGCAGCGCCGCCGCGGCGCACGGAAAACTCGTCGGGAACGAGGCTGGGCGTGCCGGACAAGGACCCTCAGCCCGGTGTTGGCTGTGGGTCCTTGGCTTGCCGTAAGCGCAGCGCATGGCAAGGGACCGGTGCGGCCAGGCTCGGAGCTCCGGCGATTTTCCGCCCGTCCACCATTCCTCGGTCACCCTTACGGAAGGTATACGCCCCGCAAGCGACCCACGTCCCGCATGCGCCGCTCGGCGAGCCGGTCTGCGGCCACCGAGGGGGGCACACCCTCCTCCGATGCCAGGGAGTAGATCCGCATCGTGGTGTCGAAAATCCCCGACGCCCGGCGCTTGGCCCGCTCGAAATCGAACCCCTGGATCTCGTCTGCGACTTGGATCACACCGCCGGAGTTCACCAGGTAGTCGGGCGCGTACAGGATGCCGCGGGCCTCCAGCTGCTTCTCCACGCCGGGGTGCGCGAGCTGGTTGTTCGCCGCACCGCAGACGATCTTCGCGGTGAGCGCGGCGACCGTGGCGTCGTCCAGGGCGCCGCCGAGCGCGCACGGGGCGTAGACGTCTATGTCTGCCCCGATCAGCTCTTCGGCGCTGGAGACGATCTCCACCTGCGCGAAGTTGTCGCGCAGCCACTGCACGGCACCTTCGTACGGGTCGGTGGCGACGACCGACGCGCCGTCCTCGATCAGGTGCCCGACCAGGTAACGGCCGACCTTGCCGACGCCGGAGACGCCGACCCGCTTGCCGGCCAGCGACGGGGCGCCCCACAGGTACTCGGCGGAGGCCCGCATGCCCTGGAAGACGCCGTAGGCGGTGAGCACGGAGGAGTCGCCGGCGCCGCCGGACTCCACCGAGCGGCCGGTGACGTACTTCGACTCCCGGGAGACGACGTCCATGTCCTGCACGTAGGTGCCGACGTCGCAGGCGGTGTAGTAGCGCCCGTTGAGGGACTGCACGAAGCGGCCGTAGGCGCGCAGCAGCGCCTCGGACTTGATCTCGTTCGGGTCGCCGATGATGACGGCCTTGCCGCCGCCGAGGTCCAGACCGGCGAGGGCGTTCTTGTAGGACATGCCGCGCGAAAGACGCAGGACGTCCTTCAGCGCGTCCTGCTCGCTCGCGTAGGGGAAGAAGCGGGTACCGCCGAGGCCGGGGCCGAGCAGGGTGTTGTGGACCGCGATGATGGCCTTCAGGCCGGTCTCTTCGTCGCGGCAGTACACGACCTGCTCGTGGTCGTTGGCGAATACCTCGCTGACGTCGTTGTCAGTCTTGTCGGACACTGCGTCGCTCCTGGTGATGACTGGTGGTCGGGGAGGCTTGCTGTGGTACTCGGCCTCCGGCCTCCGCAGGGCCGCGTGGGGATCGCCCGGTTTCGATCCTGGGATCGGAGGCAGCATGGAGGAAGCCTATTCGGGCCGGGGCGCGCAGGGGTGCGTGGGGCTGAGATGGCTCGGGACGCGTCGGGATCGGTTGACCGACCGGCACATGCGTGACGCGCGGCGGCGCCATAGGTGAGAGCATCACTACGTGCGCGCATCCCCCGGCGGCGCGATTCCGGCGCCCTACATGGCCTACTTGCGGGTCTATGAGCCGCTGGCCGCATTCCCCGCCGGAGAGCGCGGGGAGTGGGAGGACTGGCTGCGGCGGAACCCCGAGCCGAAGACCCTCGCCGAGGAGCAGAGCGCCGCCCTGCGCGGGCTGATCGCGGTCCCGCCGATCGCCGTCCCGGAGAACGAGGCGCGGGTCGCCTATGTGCTGGACGACGGTGCCGCCCCGCTCTTGTGCCCTTGGCAGTCGCGTCTACGGTCCTGGCTGGCGCTCACCGAACTCCGCGCGGTCCACGGCGACGGCGGCGTGCGGCTGTTCTGGCCGCAGGCGGTGCTCGACCGGGCCGACAGTGAGTACGAACGGTGGTGGGCCGACGACCCGGAGGCACTGCCGCACATCCTGACGGCGTCCTGGCAGGTCCCGATCCGCTGGCTGGTCCTGTTCGGTCTGGAGGACGCGGTACGCGGCGGCGAGGACGGCGGCGGGGGCGCCGGTGACGGCGACGACGGACGCGAGGGCGCCGAGAAGGTCGCGGTCCCGACGCTCCACTTCCGCACCGCGATGAGCCAGGCGCGCAAGCGGTGTGCCAGGGCGTTGAGAGTCCTGAAGCGCTCGCTCGGGGCGGGTCCGCTCGTGGAGGCTGTGGAGACGCTGGGGATGTGGCTGGAGGAGTTCCATCCGTTGTCTGTCGTAGAGCTCGATTACGGCGGCCTGATGGGGTTACTGGTAGCGCAGGGCGCGCTGGGCGCCGAGGAGCGGGTGGACGGAGTGGTCCTGGATTGTTCGGTCCGGTACGTAGCAGATGGTCTCGGCGCTCTGGCTCAGGGTGACGACACCGGTGTGACCGCTGCGTATCTGCGCTATCGCGCTAAGTGGGACGCGGTAAGGGTTCTAGCGCGCGCGAACTAGTGCTCAGCACCCGCGGCGATCAGAGGCCTTCCGCAGCGGGCGTAGTCCGTGTCAAGATCGCCCTCGGGCCGGTCGCGACCGGGACCCCGGGGTCGAATCCGGGCATGGCGGGTGAAGCAACCAGCTGATGCCGTCCTCGATCGACACAGCGTTACAGGGGTGAAGCTGTCCGTATATCGGCCCCTACGTCCGCGGTCGGCCGGTGCGGGTTTTGTGTATCGATTTCATAGATATCGCCCACGGCCCCGGTTGGATGGTGTACTTGTACTGTGAACGACAAGCCGTTCGTCCTATAACCGACACGGCCGCACGGTCTTCCCGGGACCGGGCAAGCGAGGCTATCGGGGAGGGTCCACGAGAAATCGGGCGCGCTGGGTGCCCGTTTCCGTCAGGAGGAGTCCATATGACCGCACGTACGCCGGACGCTGAGCCTCTGCTCACGCCCGCTGAGGTCGCCACGATGTTCCGCGTCGACCCCAAGACGGTCACGCGCTGGGCAAAGGCCGGCAAGCTGACCTCTATCCGCACCCTGGGGGGCCACCGCCGCTACCGCGAGCAGGAGGTGCGCGCGCTGCTGAACGGTATTCCGCCGCAGCGTGAGGGCTGACCCGCCCAGGGAATCTCGTCGCAGTACCCAACGGGGGACGTACCGGCGGCGCTCCAGGGGGCGGGCCCCTTGGAGCGCACCGCTACCACTTCCCCGACCTTGCCACCACCACGGGTCATGACCCACAGCGGCGCCCCCGCCCCGAACTCCCGTTGGCGCCCACGTGGGGAAAAAACGTAACGCCCGCCACCTAGGGGTGTCCCAGGAGGCGGGCGTTGTCGTGTGCGCGACAGCATGTTGGTGTGCGACACGACACCGACAGTCGAACGTCCACATAGCCGAACGCTCTGCACAGCCGAGCGTCCGCAGAGCCGAACGTGCCACCAGCGAACAGGTGCCGATCCCGTCCTGTGGACGGAACCGGCACCTGTGATCCGAGGCACCCGGGGTGGGGGTCAGCCGGAGAAGGCCTCGAAGGTGTGCGAGAAGTCGTACGCGCCCTGCTGGATCGAGGAGCAGGTGGGCGAGGCCCACGACGACGGCTGCGCACACGCCTGGTCCCGCGTCAGCGACCACATGGCCAGCCGGCCGATGTGGTGCTGCGCGGCGAACTGTTCGACCACCTTGGCGTCGGCGACCTGGAACACCTCGTCGTTGGTGTCGTTGACGCCGATCATCGGGGTGATGCCGACCATCGCCCACAGCTGGGCGTCAGCGGCGTCCGGGTAGACGGTCTTGAGCTGGTCGTGCAGGGACTGCGCGGCCTGGTCGGCGTACTGGCCCATCTTGCCGGCCGGGGACGGGGCGGCCCAGTCGCCGTAGTCCATCGCCATGACGTTGACGACCGAGACCTTCAGGCCGTTCTTGGCCGCCGCGCTGACCACGTTCAGGCCGTCGGCGGTCAGGCCGGAGGGCAGGACCGGCAGAGTCAGCGAGACGTTCAGGGTCTTGCCGGCCGCGGCGTAGTCCGACTGCAACTGCGCCAGCGCCTGGGCCCGGCGGGTGATCGAGGCCTGATCGGTGCCGGCCGCGCCCTCGATGTCGAAGTCGACGTGGGTCAGGTTGTAGGTGTCGATCACCGACTTGTACGCGGCTTTCAGGCTCGGCACGTCGGTGCAGGCCTGGGCCAGCTCGGTGCCGTTGGCGCCGCCGAAGGAGGCGATCACGTCGCCGCCCTTGGCCCGTAGGTCGGCGATGCCGGCCTTGAGGTTGGTCTGGAAGGTCGGGTCCGCGGTGCCGTTCCAGGCCGGGGTGCAGCCGCTGCCGGAGGCCAGGACGAACGCCCCGGTGACGTACTTCGTGCCGGCCGCCGCCGCGATCGCGCCGAGGTCCTGGCGCTGGGCGGTGTCGACGTAGGGCGCGAAGGAGTAGGAGCCGCCGGCCGCCGGCGGGGCCGGGACCGAGGACGGGGCCGAGGTCGGCGCGCTGCTCGGCGCCGACGAGGGCGCGGAGCTGGGCTTGCCCGACGGCGTGCCGGTCGGGGCGGCGCTGGAGCTCGGCGCCGAACTCGGGGCGCTCGAACCGCCGCCCGGCGCGGAGGTCGGGCCGCCGCCGGGCGCCCCGCCGGTGCAGGCCGCACCGTTGATCAGGCAGTTCAGCGGGGTGGCGGACCCGGCGGTGGCGTCCACCACGAACCCGAACGTGGCGCTGGTCCCGGTCGCGATGTCGGCGCCCCACGTGGGGCTGGTCACCGTGATGTGCTGCCCGGCGGCGGTCATCGTGCCGTCCCACAGGGAGCTGATTCGCTCCCCGGCCGGCAGGTCGAAGGAGACGGTCCAGTCATGCACCGGTTGCCCGGTGCCGTTGGCGATCGTGTACTGCCCCTGGAAACCGGTGCCCCAGTCCGAGGTCTTGGCGAAGGCGGCGGTGACGGTTCCGCTGCTGCTGCCGGTGGCGCCGGCCGAGAAGGCGGCGACGGCCCCGGCGCCGACGACGGCGGCGGTGGCGAGCGATATCCCGATGACGCGGGTGCGCTTGGACAGTCCCATGATCGTGCGGTGTCTCCTTGCGTTCGGCGGATGTTCGGTGGCACAGCGAGCCAACCGCAAGGGCGAACAGGTGCGGAAGGTGGTTAAAACGATCCGGTGCGGATCTTGACCGCCTCTTGGCACTCGCACGGGTGTTCTTGGTGTCTCCTTTACTTAGTTTGCGCGCCCTGTACCACTGGAGGGATTTCGGGCCCTGAGAAGACCTTCAACAGCAGGTAAAAGGCTGGAAGGATGACCACCAGGCCGAAGCCCATCGCGATCAGCAGGGCGTGCAGGTTGGCCGGGCCCGCGGCCGAGTCGCGCGCCGTCGCGGTGCCCACCGCCAAGTCCGGGTACTGAGCCACCGCCCAGCCGAGCAGCACGCCGATCACCGCCGTCGCCGCGGTGGCGCGGGCCAGGACGTAGTGTCGCTTCCAGATCACCGCGATCGAGCCGAAGCCGCAGACCACCGCCACCGCCACGAACGGGATCGAGCGGTCGGTGAAGCGGTGCGCGACGGTCGGCGCGTCCCGGTACAGCAGCGGCAGCAGGGCCAGGCTGACGACCCCGGCCAGGCCGGCCGCGCCGAGCGCCTTGCGGCGGAAGGCGGGGACCAGGTCTTCGGTGGCGGTCTCGGAGCCGGCGTCGTGGCAGAGGTAGACGGCGGCCAGGAACGCGGTCACGACGACCGTGAACGCGCCGGCCACCAGCGTGAAGGCGGAGTCGAACGGGGTCAGCGGGCCGGACGTCGCGGTGATCTTGCCGGTGGCCAGCGCGGCGCCGCTGACGCCGAGCATGAACGGGGTGATCGAGGAGGCCACCGCGAAGACCCGGCTCCACAGGCTCTCCGGTCCGGCGGCGCCCTCGCCGTAGGCGCGGTAGACGTACGCCGCCCCGCGCAGCACGATCCCGGCCAGCGCCAGGGCCAACGGCAGTTCCAGGCCGCGGGCGATGATGCCGAACGCGGTCGGGAAGCCGCTGAAGGTCGCGACGATCACGAAGATCAGCCAGACGTGGTTGGCCTCCCAGACCGGGCCGAGCGCGTGCGCGATGAGGCCGCGCTCGCGGTCGGCGTGGCGGCCGCGGGCCAGCAGGTCCCAGACCCCGGCGCCGAAGTCCGCGCCGGCCAGCAGGGCGTAGGCGGCCAGGGCGCAGACGATCACGCCCAGCAGCAGGTTGACCGCGGTCATCGGGCCGCTCCTTCCAGTTCGGGGCTTCGCGCGGGCTGCTGGGCGCCGGTGCCGGGGCGGGTGTCGGAGTCGGGGCCGGGGTCAGTGTCGGCGTCAGGGTCCTGCGAGTCGGACTCAGGGCCCTGCGGATCGGGGCTCTCGGTCCCGCTGCCGAGTTCCGGCGGGGCGCCGGTGGCCAGTCGGCGCAGGATCAGCAGCAGCGCCGTGGCCAGCCCCAGATAGACGATGATGGTCGCGATCAGCGACCAGCCGATGCCGCCGCTGGTGGTGGCCGCCTGGCGGACCGTCATCCGGCCGTAGACGATCCACGGCTGCCGCCCGGCCTCGGTGACCTCCCACCCGGCCAGCATCGCGGCCATCGCGGCCGGGCCGGTGAGCGCGCCGGCCAGCAACCAGGGCCGGGTCAGCGGAATCAGGGGGCGGATTCCCTTGCGCCGCCGCCAGAGCGCCACGACCGTGAGCAGCGCCGCCAGAGCGAGGATCGCCATACCGCCGGCCACCATCGTGTCGAAGGCCAGGTGCACCACCGGCGTCGCAGGCTGCTGCTTCGCCGGCAGGATGTCCAGGCCGCGGATGGTCTTGTCGGTGCGAAATCCCGTGAGCAGCGACAGGCCGTCGGGGATCTCGATGCCGAACCGGGTCTTGCCGGTGTTCGGGTCGTAGATCCCGCCGAGGGTCAGCGGCGCGTGGCTCTGGGTGTGGGTCAGCGCCTCCATCGCGGCGAGCTTGGCCGGCTGGTACTTCTCCACCACGCGCGCGGCCAGGTCGCCGACCACCAACTGGAGCGGGGCCATGGCCAGCACCGCGACCAGCCCGACCCGGAAGCCGCGGCGGTGGTAGGCATCACGCCGGCCGCGCAGCATCCCGACCGCGTAGACCGCGGCGACCACCCCGCCGGTGCACATGATCGCGGCGAGCAGCATGTGCAGCGACTCCGGCAGCGCGCCGGGGCCGGTGAGCGGGGCCAGCGGCTCGGCCGAGACCACCTTGCCGCCGACCTCCTTGACGCCGGTCGGGACGTTCATCCAGGAGTTGGCGGTCACGATGAACAAGGTGGACAGCGTGCCGGAGATCGCGATCGGCCACAGCGTGAGCCAGTGCGCGCGCGGCGACAGGCGCTTCCAGCCGTACAGGTAGAGGCCGACGAAGATCGCCTCGGCGAAGAAGGCGAACGCCTCCAGCGTGAAGGGCAGCCCGAGCACGCCGCCGTACCGGGCCATGAACGCCGGCCACAGCAGCCCGAACTCGAAGGACAGGACGGTCCCGGACACCGCGCCGATGGCGAACAGCACCGCCATCACCCGGGACCACTTGCGGGTCAGGGCGAGCCAGACGGCGTCCCCGGTCTTCAGCCAGCGGCCCTCGGTGAACAGCAGCAACCAGGGCAGGCCGACCCCGAAGACCGCGAAGACGATGTGGAACGCCAGCGAGAACCCGGTCTCGACTCTGGCGTCGGTGAGCGTGCTGCCGAGCATGGGCGACTCCCAAAGTTCTACGATCCGTAGAAGTTCTACCGGTTGTAGAGTAACCCCATGGCGAACGAGCGCGCGGGCGGCCCCCCACGACTGGGCGAACTGGAGCGCGCGGTGATGGACGTCCTGTGGAACGCCCCCGACGGAACCACCGCGCAGGAGATCGTGGAGCGCCTGGCGGCCCGGGACGGCACGGCGGAACTGGCCACCACCACGGTGCTGACGGTGCTGGATCGCCTACGCCGCAAGGACTTCGTCACGCGCGAGCGCGCCGGCCGCGCCCACCGCTACCGCGCGGCCCGGACCCGGGACGACGTGATCGCCTCCTCGATGCTCGCGGTGCTGGAGACGACCGAGGACCGGCGCTCGGCGCTGGTGCGGTTCGCCGGGGCGGTGTCGGCCGAGGAGGCCGCGCTGCTGCGGGCGGCGCTGGCGGAGTTGGAGGAGTAGCGCGGCAGGTCTGAGAAACTTGTCGCGATGAGCACGTCCTCAATCGCCTCAGCGCCAATAGCTCCGGGCCTGTGGATCACCGGCCCGCGGGCGGCGGATCATGTTCGCTGACGCCTGGCCGTTGGCTGTTCTGGCGATTCTGTTGGCGTGGCCGGTACCGGTGTTCTTGGCTCGTGCTTCCTGGCCTCGGCGCCATGCGCGGGCGGCGATCGCGTTGTGGCAGGCGGTCGGCATCGCCGGTGGCCTGTCCCTGATCGGCGCGCCGCTGGCCGTCGGGGTGGCGCCGCTGGACCGGCACTTGCGGACCGGCCTGGTCGTCCTGTGGCGCGACGCCTTTCACCTGCGAGTGCCCGCCTCGCTCGGCTTGGCGCAGGAGATCGCCCTGGCTCTGGCCGCGGTGCTGACCGTCCGGCTGGTCGGCGTGACTTTGCTCTCAGCGCTGCGCATAGAGCGCGACCTGCGACGCCAGCGCGACGCCGTGGACCTCGCCGCCGAGCACGCCGACCGGCAACTCCGCGTCCTGGAACACGCCGCGCCCGCTGCCTACTGCCTGCCCGGCACGCGTCCGCGCATCGTCATCACCGAGGGCACGATCGCCGCCCTGGCGCCCGACGAGCTCGAAGCGGTCCTCGCGCACGAGCGGGCCCACGCGCGCTGGCGCCACGAGCTCGTGGTCCAGCCCTTTGTCGCCTGGGAGTCGGCGCTGCCGCTGCCCCCGGCCCGCCGCGCGACCGCCGCGGTCACCGGCCTGGTCGAGATGCTGGCCGACGACCACGCGGCGCGCAGCGCCGGCCGCCCGGCGCTGGCCCGGGCGCTGGTCGCCATCGGCGGGACCGCCGGGCCGGTGCCGAATCAGCGCATGAACCCGGGTGCCAAAACGGCGGCCTCGACCTCGGCCTCGGTGCCGCCCGCGACCCCGACCCTGGACCGGGTCCAGCGCCTGCTGCGGGCTGCCACGCCGAACCTCGCCGAACGGCTCATCGGCCCGGCGGCCTGGTTCGCCGCGATTCTGCTCGTGGCCGGGCCGACCTGGTATGTCCTGCGCTGACGCGCGGCGATGTGAGTCATTTCATACTAAGAGAAATGATTCGCCCCTTATATATGTGTACCGCGCGCCACCGACAGGCGGCTGAGCCCTCCGCCCCGCGGAACGCCGCACGGGAAGCCCTCCGCCCTGCGGAACGCCGCACGGGAAGCCCTCCGCCCTGCGGAACGGCGCGCGGTAAGCCCTCCGCCCCGTGGAACGGCGCGCGGTAAGCCCTACCCCGCGAAGAAAGCCGCCGCCGCCGAGGCCAGCAGGTGCGGATCGTCCGCGCCGCCCATCTCCCGCGCCGAGTGCATCGACAGCGACGTGATGCCCACGTCGAACGTCGTCACCCCGAGCTTGGCCGCCGTGATCGGGCCGATCGTGGTGCCGCACGGCATCGAGTTCTTGCCCACGAAGTACTGCGTCGGGATGCCCGCGCGCTCGCAGACGTCCGTCCAGATCGCGCGGCCGAGGCCGTCGGTGGCGTAGCGCTGGTTGACGTTGGTCTTCAGCGCCGGGCCGCCGTTCAGCCGGGGCCGGTGGCCGGGCTCGTGGCGCTCGGGGTAGTTGGGGTGGACCGCGTGGCTCATGTCGCTGGACATCACCACGGTCGCGGCCAGGGCCCGCGCGTAGTCGTCCGTGCTGCCGCCGAGCTGGGCCTGCGCCACCCGGCTGAGGACGTTGCCCAGCAGCGGTCCGCCGGCCCCGGTGTCCGACTCGCTGCCGGCCTCCTCGTGGTCGAACGCGGCCAGGACCGGGATGGCCGAGAGGGGATCGCCCGCGGCGGCCGCGCCGGCCGCTGCTACCAGGGCCTGCACCCCGGCGTGCACCGAGACCAGGTTGTCCATCCGCGGTGCCGCGATCAGCTCGAAGTCGCGGCCCAGATACGTCGGCGGCGTGACGTCGTGCAGCATCAGGTCGTAGCCGAGCACGTCGGCCGCCGACACCCCGGCCTCCTTCGCCGCGAACTCCAGCAGCGCGCCGTCCTCGATCGGCCCCAGCCCCCAGGCCGGCGTCAGGTGCTGCTGCTTGTCCAGCAGCAGCCCGTTGTCGTTCACCCCGCGGTCCAGGTGCACCGCCAGCTGCGGCACCCGCATCAGCGCCCGGTCGACGTGCACCAGCGTGGCGTCGCCCCCGCGCAGCACCAGCCGCCCGGCCAGGCCCAGGTCCCGGTCCAGCCACGAGTTCAGCAGCGGCCCGCCGTACAGCTCGACCGCCACCTGCCGGAAGCCCGCCGAGCCGGTGTCCGGCAGCGGCTTGACCCGCAGGTTGGGGGAGTCGGTGTGCGCGCCGACCACGCGGAAGCCGGCGTGCGCCGGGGCGCCGGCCGGCAGGTACCAGGCGATGATCGCCGCGCCGCGGATCACGTAGAACCCGCCGCCCTCCGCGCGGTCCCAGGCAGCGGCCTGCCTGAGCTGGCGGAACCCGGCGGCCTCCAGGCGGGCGGCCGCGTTCGCGACCGCGTGGTACGGCGTCGGGGACGCGGCGAGGAACGACAGGAGGTCGTCCGTGTGGGCGCGATCGAATATCGGCATGCTTCGAGCATAAATCGAGGACTCCGCTGTCACCTGCGGCGACAGCGGAGTCCTCGATTTCGTTATGGCAGTGGAACCGTCATGCGGGTATGCCCACCCGTCTCCCACCACCGTCCGTTAAGGGGGCGCTTTGCGCCGCGATACATTGCTGGCCGCAGCCGTCCTCAGCTACGGGAGCCGGCCCCCACCATCTCGTCGTCCAGGTCGCTGATCCGCGGCCGGCCGGTGTCGCCGGAGTGCGAGGCGACCCCCTTGTGGCCGGGCCACCAGGCCTTCGCGCCCATCAGCGCGGTGACCGCCGGGACCAGGAACATCGACATGATGAACGCCGCGATGCTGATGCCGAACGACACCGCGAACCCGATCTGCTGCATCATCGACAGCCCGCCCAGCATCAGCGAGGCGAAGGTGCCGGCCAGGATCAGGCCGGCCGAGGCGACCGAGGGCCCGGCGTGCTCGACGGCCAGCGCCGCCGCCTGCCTCGGCGCGTTGCCCTCGCGGGCCTCCTCGCGGAGCCGGGAGATCATCAGGATGTTGTAGTCGGTGCCGATCGCCACCACGAACAGGTAGACCATGACCGGCAGCATGAACATCATGCCGGGCTTGTTCTGGATGTTCTGGAACATCAGCACCGAGGCGCCCAGCGTTCCGGTGTAGCCCAGACCCACGGCCACCATCAGGTACAGCGGCGCGACCAGGGCCCGCAGCTGGAGCGCCAGCACCAGGAAGATCAGCAGGCCGGCCACCGGCAGGATCAGCGCCAGGTCGGAGTTGTTCGCCGACTGGATGTCGGCCAGCGCCGCGGTGCCGCCGCCGACCAGCGCCTTGCTCCCGGCTGGGGCCGAGCTGTGCGCGAGGTCCTTCAACGGGCCGTTGACCGCGCTCATCGAGGACGACGCGAACGGCGAGTCCTTGGTCAGCACCTGGATGTGCGCCGCCGTGCCGTCCTGGTTGTACTGCACGGTGTCGCCCTTGGTGCCGGCCGGCGAGCCCGGCTTGACCGGGAACGGCATCAGGCCGCCCAGCTGCGGCGAGGCCGAGCCCAGGCCGTCGGCGTAGGCCTGGACCCGGGTGTGGTCCAGCGGCTTGCCGTCGGTGGAGCTGACGATCACGTCGGTCGCGGACGTGGCGCCCTGGGCGAACCCGGCCTTCTGCATGTCGTTGATCGCGATCGTGGACTCCACCCCGGCCGGCAGCTGCGACTGCTGGTCGTAGTCGGCCTTGAAGCCGACCGCGCCGACCGCCAGGCCCGCCATGATGACGAACGCCACCAGGGCCACCGCCGCCGGCCGCTTGCCGACCAGGTTGCCCACCTTGCGGGCCGGGCCCGCGGCCGGGATCCGGCGCCACTTCTTGCCGGGCCAGAAGATCTTCGTGCCCAGCTTCACCATCAGCGCCGGGACCAGGGTCAGACCGGCCAGCAGCATCACCGCGACGGCGATGGCCAGCGCCGGGCCGAGCGAGGTGAAGGCCTTGAAGGTGGCCAGGCCCAGAGCACAGAACGCGATGATGACCGCGGCCGCGGCCGAGGCGATGGCCTCGCCGACGCGCTCGACGGTGGTCGCCACCGCCTCCTGGATCGTGTCCCCGGCCCGCAGCCGTTCACGGAGTCGGAACAGCAGGAAGACGATGTAGTCGGTGCCTATGCCGAACAGCACCACGACCAGCATGATCTCCAGGAACGACTGCACGTGCAGGCCGAACCCCTTGGCCATCAAGGCGATCACCGGCTGCGAGACCATCATCACCAGGAACACCGACAGGATCGGCAGCAGCACCGCGATGACGCCGCGGAAGATGAAGCCCATCAGGACGATGATCAGCAGCAGGGTGGCCATCATGACGATGCTGGTGGCCTTGTTCGAGGAGTCCGACGTGTCCAGGCCCATGGCCGCGTCGCCGGTCACCTCGGCCTTCATGCCGGTGCCGTTGAGCTTGTTCGCCAGGTCCGCGCGCAGCGCCTTGACGGCGTTGCTGCTCCCGGTCTGATCGCCTTCGTCGGCGGTCAGCTTGGCGAACATCAGCTGCGCGGTCTGCTTCGGCGCGACCTGACCGGCCTGCACCCCGGCCACCTCGGTGATGTGGTCATCGGTCAGCGTCGTGGCCAGGTCGGAGACCTTCTGCTGCTCGGCCGTGGACAGCGTGCCGTCCCCGACCGGGCGGATCACGATGGTGGCGACCTGGCCGGTGGCCGAGGGGAACGCCGCGTCCAGGGCGTTCTTGGCCTGTACCGACTCGTACTTGGAGGGCAGGAAGGAGGACTGGTTGTCGTTGGTGACGCTAGACAAACTCGGGCCGAGGGCGACGAGCGCCACGGCCGCGATGATCCAGCCAGCGATGATCTTCCAGGGATTGTGGACGACGAAGCGTCCGAGTCGTCCGAACATGGGCGAACTCCTGAGGGCGGTTCGATTTCAACTAAATAAGTGCAGCGGTGCGTAGCGCCTCAATAACGGGCGGCGGTGGGTGGCGGGTGGGAATGTCTTGTGCTTACTTTCACAAACTTACCGTGCGGCAAGTAGGCTGAGCTTCGGGGATAGCCCCTCTTGGAGCATCCTGAGACGCAACTCACAGCCGGAATCGGTGCAATCGTTGTATACGCACACGAAGGCCGCGCCGGACGCCGGCGGAACCAAGGAACGCATCCAGCAGGTCGCGCTGGAACTGTTCGTCCTGCACGGATACGAGAAGACATCGCTGCGCGAGATCGCCGACCGGCTCGGCATCACCAAGGCGGCGCTGTACTACCACTACGCGTCCAAACAGGAGCTGCTGAAGTCGGTCACGCAGCCGCTGATCGACGAGTTCGAGACGATGGTGCACGCCGATCCGCCGCCGGAGGAACTGCTGCGGTCGTACATCGATCTGCTGTACCGGCACCGCGCCGTCTTCCAACTGGTCGCCAACGACCACTCCTCGCTGGCCGCCGCCGAACTCGTGGAGCGGTCGGTACAGCTGCGGCGGGACGTCGTGCGGCAGCTGGCCGGGCCCGACCCCCGGCCGGCCGACTACGTGCGTGCCGCGGCGGCGTTCGGCGCGATCTCGCAGGGCTTCATGGTCGCGCGGCGGGCCGAACCGGCCGCCGATCCGGCGCTGCCGGACCTGGAGGCGGCCGCGGAGGCCGCGGCGGGCCTGCCGGGTCCGGCGGACTATCCGGACGGCGCGGAGCTCGCGCGGATACTGCTGGACGCGGCGCTGGCGGTGCTGCACTCGGGGACTGGCAGTCGAGGTGTTCCAGGGGCCTGATTCATAGAGCCGAAAAACCCTGATTCGCCTGACGGAACCGCGCCTATCCTGGCGGGGATGGATCTCGCGCTGCTGAGGACGTTCCTCGCCGTTCACCGCGCCGGCTCGCTGACTCGGGCCGCCGCGGACCTCGGCGTGTCCCAGCCCGCGGTGACCGCGCAGATCAGGACCCTGGAACAGCGTGTCGGCCGCGAGTTGTTCGTGCGGCTGCCGCGCGGCGTCGCCCCCACGGCCGCCGCCGACGAACTGGCCCGCGCCGTGGCACCGCATCTGGACGCGCTCACGGCGGTCGCGCACGAGACGCTGATCCCGGACTCCGGCTCGCACGCGGTGGTCCGCCTCGGCTGTCCGGCCAGCCTCACCACGACGCTCCTGCTCCCGGCCCTCGCTCCGCTGATGGACGAGGGCCTTCGCGTTGTCGTGGCCGGCGGGCAGAGCGAGGAACTGGTCGCGCTGCTGGCCGCCGGGCGCCTGGACCTGACGTTGAGCGCCGTCCCGCCCCGACTGCCAGGTGTCACCGTGCTGCCGCTCGCCGACGAGGAGTACGCCCTCGTCGGTGCCCCGCGGTGGAAGCCGTTCAACCACACAGAGCCGTTCAACCACACAGGGCCGTTCAACCGTACTGAGCCGTTCAACCGCACAGGCCATACGCCGGTGCCGGTACTGGATCTCGCCGAGGACCTGCCCTATATACGGCTCTACTGGTCCTCGGTATTCGAGGCCGAACCCCCTTCCGACGCCGCGCTGGTCATCCCCGACCTGCGCGGCGTTCTCGATGCGGCGGTCCAGGGCTACGGGATCGCGGTGCTGCCCCGGCCGTTGTGCGCGCCGGCGTTGCAGGCCGGGACGCTGGTGCTGCTCGACGAGCCGGAGGTGCCGCCGATCCGGACGTTGTTCGTCGCGGTCCGTGGTCAGCGGGCCCGTTCCAAAGGCGTGGCCCGGGTGCGGGACCGGCTGGTCGGTGCCGCGTCGCGCTGGTAGCGGCGTCGCCGATGGCAAAGCACAGGCCAAGTCTGGGTCAAGAACCGCCTCTGGGGCATGCCGCGGCCTGGGCCGGAACGTCAGAGCGCATACGGGCTTTGCTTGGTTGTTCTACAGTGGGCGGGTCTGCCCGAGGGGGTTCCGAGAACCATGGAGTCTTGTCAGCACTGCGGGACCGTCCTGCCGAAAACACCGGGTGCCCGCTATTGCCCGAATTGCGGCGAGATGTCGGTTCCGACTTCAGGTACCGTGTCCGATCCTTCCCAGGCCTACGCCGGGGCATCCGTCGGCGCGGGCGGCCGGGGCGGGGCCGGCGTGCCGCCGTCCGAAGGCGCGATGACCTGGGAGTTGCCGTCGCGGGACGACGCGACGCAAGCCATTCCGGCGCAGAGCGCGCCGCCTGAGCCCGACCCGTACGAGCACCTGTACCGCCCCGAGGGCGGCGCCGCGCGGGCCAACCCGAACGCCACCCAGGTCATGCCGCCGGTCGCGGCCGACTACGGGGCCCCGGCCGGCCGGCCCGGGTACGACCAGCCCGCCTACGACCAGCCGATCGACTACCAGGCCGGGGGCGGCGGGGCGTATGCCGAGCCCTATGACGGCGGTTACGCCGAGGACTACCCGGGCGAGCCCGGCCGCGGCCCCCGCGCCAGCCGCGGGGCGAAGATCGGCATCGGGGTCGCGGCCGGTGCGGTGCTGGTGATCGTGGTCTCGCTGATCACGCTCGGCGGGCACTCGACCCCCTCCGCCGGGCCGACCGGAGCCCAGGGCTCGGTCACCACGCCGACCGGGACGCCCAGCTCCTCCGCGCCGTCGTCGGCGTCGGCGACCACCTCGACCAGCTCCTCGCCGAGCAGTTCGGCGAGCTCGCCCAGCCAGCACGCGCCCGGCGTGATGCAGCTCGGCGACTCCGGGGCCGACGTGAAGTGGCTTCAGGGCCGGCTCAAGCAGCTCGGCGTCTACAACGGCCCGGTCAGCGGCACCTTCGACCAGGCCACGCAGGCCGCGGTCGCGGCGTTCCAGGCCAAGGCCCACCCGGCCGATCCGTCCGGCTCGGTGGGGCGCAGCACCAAGACGGCGCTGATCGCCGCGGGCAGCAAGCCCACGCTGACCGCCGCGCTGCCGAACATGCCCGGCGGTCCCTTCGGCGGTGACAAGCATCACAAGGGGGGCAGCGCCGCGGACGTCAAGCGGCTCCAGCAGGCGCTGGCCTCGGCGCTGAACATCGATCTGAAGGCCACCGGCCAGTTCGACGTGGACACGTTCGGCGCGGTGGTGCAGTACCAGAGCGCGATGCACCTGATGGCCGACGGGGCCGTCAACGGGCCGGTGTGGGCGGACTTGCAGCAGGGGAAGATCACCGGCTGAGGCGAGGCGAGGCGGCGCGGCTGTCTGCCCGTTTCGCCAGCAGCCGCGAAGCGGTCGGCGCTCGGCGCGCCGGCCGTTTCAGCGTTTCTTGGGCGCCCGCAGTTCCGAGGCGTCCTTCAGGCCGACCTCGACCAGCAGCGCGTCGCGTTCGGAGCGCGGGATCGACGTCCAGCGCTGGCCGCGCAGCGCGCCTTCCAGCGCCAGCAGCATGTGCGCGCACTCGTTGCCCTCGGCGGTGTCGGCGATCAGCTGCCACACCTCGATGGCACCGCGTTCCCGGACCTCGTCCAGGGTGGTGACGCCGACGTCGCGCAGCCGTTGCGTCAGCACCGGCCCTATGTTCACGGCGTTCTGGATCGGGGTGACCGTCTCAGTCGAACTCACGCCTCCAGCTTGATCCAGCCGGGCTGAGGCGGCATCCGGACTGACCCGTCAGGGGACATACCTTCAGATGATCGTGACGGGCTCCTCGGTCACGACCCCCTCGACGATCCGGAACGAGCGGAACTGGAACTCGCCGAGTTTGTCCGTGTCGCGCGTGGACACCAGGACGTAATGTGCGTTGGGCTCAGAGGCGTAGCTGATGTCGGTCCGCGAGGGGTGGGCCTCGGTCGAGGTGTGCGAGTGGTAGATGATCACCGGCTCCTCGTCCCGGTCGTCCATCTCCCGCCAGACCTTGAACTGCTCGGCCGGATCCAGGCTGTAGAACGTCGGCGAGCGCTCGGCGTTGGTCATCGGCACGAAGCGCTCGGGGCGGTCCGAGCCCTCGGGTCCGGCCACGATTCCGCAGGCCTCGTCCGGGTGGTCCCGGCGGGCGTGGGCGACGATCGCGTCGTGGATCTCCTGCGGCACGTTCAGCATGCGACCACGGTAGGCCAACCACCCGATCGGGCGCATCGCCGCATCGCCTGGCGGGATCGGCGGCAGGGGTAGGGGCATGACGACCAGGACCGGCCGCCCCGGCGGCCCACAACCGGCGGCCGGCGGCGCGGGGCCCAGCGTCGCGCCGCGCATCGTGTTCATCGCCGCGGCGGCGGCCCTGGGCGGATTCCTGTTCGGATACGACTCGGCGGTCATCAACGGCGCGGTCACCGGCATCCAGCACGACTTCAAGGTGGGCAGCGGCACCACCGGCTTCATGGTCGCCGCGGCCCTGCCGGGAGCGGCGGCCGGGGCGATCGCCGGCGGCTGGATGGCCGACCGCATCGGCCGGATCCGGGCCATGCAGATCGCGGCGGTCCTGTTCACGATCAGCGGCGTCGGCAGCATGTTCTCCTACCAGCCCTGGGACCTGACGATCTGGCGCGTCGTCGGCGGCTTCGCGATCGGCATCGCCTCGGTGATCGGCCCGGCCTACATCGCCGAGGTCTCCCCGCCGGCCTTCCGCGGCCGGCTGACCGCCTTCCAGCAGCTGGCGATCGTGCTGGGCATCGCCATCTCCGCGGTCGTCAACTACCTGATCAACCTGGCGGCCGGCGGCACCAACACCGACCACCTGGGCGGCCTGGCGGCCTGGCGGCCTGGCGCTGGATGCTCGGCGCCGAGGTGGTGCCGGCGATCGTCTACGGCGTGCTCAGCTCGATGATCCCGGAGTCGCCGCGCTACCTGGTCGCGATCGGCGCCGACGCCCGGGCCCGCGAGGTGCTCACCGAGGTCGAGGGCGGCGGGGCCAACGTGGAAGGCCGGATCGCCGAGATCCGCCGGCAGCTGGCCGGCGAGGTCAAACCGAAGCTGGTGGACCTGCTGACCCCGAACCGGCGCAACCTGCTGGCGGTCCTCTGGATCGGGATCGGGCTGTCGGTGTTCCAGCAGTTCGTCGGCATCAACGTGATCTTCTACTACAGCTCCCTGCTGTGGCAGTCGGTCGGCATCAACACCTCCAACTCGCTGCTGATCTCGATGATCTCCGCGGTCGTGAACATCGCCGGCACCGCCCTGGCGATGGCCCTGGTGGACCGGATCGGCCGGCGTCCGCTGCTGCTGATCGGCTCGGTGGGGATGGCCGTCACGCTGGGCGTGTGCGCATGGATGTTCTCCTACGGCAGCCACGTCAACGGCAAGACGACCATGCCCAAGGCGCAGGGCGTCATCGCCCTGATCGGCGCGAACGCCTACGTGTTCTTCTTCGCGATGTCGTGGGGCGTCGTGGTCTGGGTGCTGCTCGGCGAGATGTTCCCGAACCGCATCCGCGCCCTGGCGCTGTCGGTCGCGGCCAGCGCGCAGTGGCTGGCGAACTGGCTGGTGACGGTCTCGTTCCCCTCCCTGTCCCGCTGGAGCCTGTCCGGCGCCTACACCCTCTACGCACTCGCTGCCGCGATTTCCATCCCCTTTGTGTACTACTTCGTACGGGAAACGAAGGGAAGAACCTTAGAATCCATGGGATAGGTGTCGCGTAAGGACCCTTCTGCGTCGCAGGATGGACCCATGGGCCTTGACTTCCGTACCGACCCGGAGACGCTGCGCGAGATCGCCGACGACCCCGCGGCACTGTCCACCCGGATCGACACCCTGGCCGCCCTCGACCTGGAGGAGCTCCCCGACGCCCGCTCCGAGTACGCAACCCTGCTCCGCATCGCGGGCCGCCTGGACGAAGCCGTCCTCGAAGCCGAACTCACCCTCGCCGCCGCCGACATGTCCGGCGACCTCCGCCGCATGGTCCGAGCCCAACTCCTGGTAGGCCACGCCCGCCAATGGCGCGGCGAATGGGACCAAGCCGACACCATGTTCCACCGCGCGGAGAAACTGGCCCTCTACCTGAAGGACGACCGCCTGGTCGCCGCCGCGGCCCACCACTCCGGCCGCAGCTTCTACGACCAGGGCAAGCACGTCGAGGCGGCCCTGCGCTTCCGCCTCGCACTGGAGATCGACCAGCGGATCGGGAGCCCGAAGCTGGGCGCGGTGCGCGAGGCCTTTGAGGCGGCTATGGGGAAGTTGTAGCTGGAGTTACTCCTGCGGGGCGGGGCTGTCGGTGGGCGCGCTGATACTTGTAAAAGGGGTGAATGCCTCATAACAGAATGAAAGCGGCCAGGCGGCCAGGCGGCTCAGCGGCTAGTCTCCGCCCAGTCGGAACCCGGCGACCTTGTACACCGGATCCGCCCGCCTGACCTCCTGCTCCGGCAGCGCCTCCAACGCGCGGCAGATCTCTGCTACTCGTGCCGGGTCTGCTCCGCGCGTCCAGGCGATGTCCTCGCGCACCCGCCGGGCCCACTCGCGCGGCGACCGTCCCTGCCCGTGACCCACGTAGCCGGCCAATCCCGCGGGTTGCAGGCCCACTGCGGCAGCTAGCTCGCCTACGCGTTCCACATCGTCGCTCGCCGGCGGCGCCAGTTCCCTGCGCGCAAGGCGCAGGATCTCGCCGACGTCGCTGTCCGTCTCGTACTGGGCCGCGTTCTTGTCGACCGTTGTGATCATCATGCCGCCGGGCCGCAGGACCCGGGCCGCCTCCGCGATCGCCGACGCCACCAGTGCCTCGTCGACCAGGTGTAGCAGCCACATGAACGTCACCGCGTCCACCGATCCGGTCGCCAGCGGCAGCCGGGTCGCGTCGCCGCGTACTACGCGTCCGCCGCCGAGCCTCGGCTGCGCCAAGGCCAGCATCGCGGCTGCCGGGTCCACGCCGATCACCGTGCGGCCGGGTGCCGTGAGCAGCTCCGACACGATGCCCGTCCCGCACGCCACGTCCACCAGCACCGCGCAGTCGGCGGGCAGCAGCTCCAGCACCGCGTCGGCCGCGGCTCTGGCCCGCGCCACGCCGCCGCGGGTCTGGTCGTAATGGGCGGCTTCGAGGTCGTAGTCCAGCACCCTGGAGACGATACGTCGTGTACTCCCCGCAGAGTACGCGCGAGACCTCCCCTGGCCGGACGCACGCCGGTCCCCGGCGGGGGCACGATCGGCTTAGACAGGCAGACAGGCACCAGACCTTCCAACTCAGGGAGCACCCATGCATCCCCGCACCTTCCGCTTCGCCGTCGTGGCGGCGCTGGCCCCGACCGCCCAGGCCTGGCAGGGGCTGGCCCGGCAGGCCGAGAACCTGGGCTACAGCACGCTGCTCGCCCCGGACACGATGAACACCCTGGAGCCGTTCACCGCCCTCGCGGCCGCCGCGACGGCCACCGAGACGCTGCGCGTCGGCACCTTCGTGCTGCCCGCGCCGTTCTACCCGCCCTCGGAGATCGTGTGGCGCGCGCTGGCCCTGGACCTGCTCTCCGGGGGCCGCCTCGATCTGGGGCTGGGGGCCGGCCGGCCGGACGCGGAGGCTGAGGTCGTGCACCGGGAACGGCGGTTCGGCACTCCGGCCGAGCGGGTGAAACAGCTCTCTGATGCGCTGCACATCGTGAAGGAGGAGATGGCCGCCGCGGCCAACGGCCACTCCCCGCTCAAGCCGGCCCAGCGGCCGCATCCGCCGATCCTGGTGGCGGCGGCCGGACGCAAGATGTTCCAGCTGGCCGCCGCCGAGGCCGACATCATCACCCTCGGCCTGCCACCGGGCACGACCGAGGACGGGCTCGCCGCGAAGGTCGCCGAGCTGCGGACGATCGCCGGTACGCGCTTCGACGACCTCGAACTCAACTACAACATCGCCGGGGTCGGCACCGACCTGCCCGCCTTCCTGAGCCGTGAGATGGGCATCGACCCCGAGGAACTGATCCGGAACGGCGCCCCGTCGATCCTCACCGGCACCACCCAGGAGATGGCCGACAAGCTGCGCCGCCGCCGCGACGAACTCGGCATCTCCTACATCGCGGTGAACGGGATGTTCCTGGAGAAGCTGGCGCCGGTGGTGGAGCTGCTGGCCGGTACCTGATGACTAAATCAGGGCCCGAACAGGTCCGTATTCATACCAAGGCTCGGTGAGAATACGCGCGGGCTCCTTGCCGTGCCCGCGACCGCTGATCCGGTAGTACAGCATCCGCCGCGTCGTCTCCGAGGCGTAGTTCCCGCCGATGTTGTGGCCGAGCAGATAGTGCGCCAGCAGCAGATCGCCGGCGCGCGCGGTCACCTGTTCCGGCTCCGGCAGTTCGATGTCCGGGTACGCGCAGTACATCTCCACGCCGCGCTCCCGGAAGTACTCCGCATGCGTCCGGTGCGTGCCCGGCCAGACCCACAGGTTCCCCGAGTTCTCGGTCAGCTGGTCGGTGACGAACACGCCGGCCAGCAGCGTGAAGCTGTTCGGCTGGAAGCCCGGCGTCGGCTCGCTGATCGCGGCGTCGATGTGCGGGCGGCCCGGCTGGTGCGCGAACGGCGGGATGTTCAGCGCGACCTGCACTTGTTCCGGTGCCTCCAGCAGCCCGGGGTCGGCCAGCGCCTCGGCGTACGCGAAAGCGCTGACGCCACCGCTGACGCCGTCCGGCCCGGCGGCCGTCAGCGGCGCGGTCAACGCGGGCTCGCCCGCGGCCTGCGGAAAGTAGAAGTGGTGCCCCACATGGCCTTCGGACGGCGGTTCGGCCGCGATCAGCTCGTCGATCCGCCGATGCGCGCCGGCCACGAACTCCGCCGCCACCACACCGGGCACGACCAGGAAGCCGCGCTCGCCGAACTCCTTCAGTTGTTCGTCGCTCAACACGCAGACCACACTATGTGCCGGTTCCGCTACCGCCGAAGGGTTTTAGGCGACGTTCGTGGCTCCAGCGGCGCCGGCGGCCGGTGACCAGCCCGGCCCGCGCAGCACGTACCCGAACCGAGCCCGCCAACCGGCCGCCCCGCGCACGTCCCGGGCGATCGCCGCGTATTCGTGTACTGCGACCCGCAGCGGATTGAACGTGCCGATGTTCTTCGTCAGCCCGTACCGCACCGGCTCGCCCTCCGGCTCGAAGGACCGGAACAGCCGGTCGAAGACGATGAACACGCCGCCGTAGTTCTTGTCCAGATAGCCCTGGTTGGAGCCGTGGTGCACGCGGTGGTGCGAGGGCGTGTTCAGCACGAACTCCACCGGGCGCCACATCTTGTCGATCCGCTCGGTGTGGATCCAGAACTGGTACAGCAGGTTCATCGACGCGGTCGCGAAGATCATGTACGACGGGAAGCCGGCCAGGGCTAACGGCAGCAGGAACACCGTGTTGCCGACGCCGGTCCAGGTCTGCCGCAACGCGGTCGACAGGTTGTAGTGCCGGCTGGAGTGGTGCACCACGTGCGAGGCCCACAGGATCCGGACGCGGTGGTTGGCCCGGTGCTCCCAGTAGTAGAAGAAGTCGTACGCCACGAAGAGCACGATCCAGCTCGTCAGCGAACCGCCGATCCGCCACGGCGCCACCGCGTGCACGCCGGCCACCGCGGCCACGGTCACCAGCGCCCAGCCCAGATTGCAGACGATCGAGCCGATGCCCATCGTCAGCGACGTCACGGTGTCCTTGACGGCGTAGCCCTGCTCGCCCGGGTCCGGGAAGAACCGGAGCGAGAGCAGTTCCAGCACCAGGAACAGCACGTAGAACGGGACCGCGAGGGTGGTGAGGTCTATGCCGTCGATCACACGGCGCATGTTACTGAGCGGTAGCGCGACTGGCTAGAGCCATCGCGCCACCGCTCCTTACGCCGCCCCGCAGATCCTCATGCCGCCCCTCAGAACGGCCAAGCGGGCCGGTCCCCGGCCGCGAGCAGCGCGAACATGCTGAACACCTTGTCCGAGAACCCGCCGACCTCGAACCGGTTCCGTTTCCCGGGCGGCAGCGCGTGCGGTCCGTATCCCGAGGTGTTGATCGCGAAGACCGGCACCGTGTCGGGGATGAACGCGTCCGCGCCCCTGTTCTGGCCGTTGTAGTAGTACGGGAACGCCTGCATGTCGCTGACGATCACCACCCGGTCGTGCTCGTCGTAGCTGTTCGCCACGGCGTCCACCAGCCGGGTGCCGTGCCCGACCTCCCCGTAGCGCTTGGCGAACCGCTCGATCTCGCGCAGCACGCTGCCGCCCGGGGGCAGCTTGTGCGTGAACAAACCGTCGGCGAATCCGATCAGGTCCACGTCCCCGCCGCGTCCCGAGCCCGCGGCCCGGTCCGCCAGCGCGACCCCGATCAGGGCCCCGATGTCCAGGTGCGTGATGGTCGACCGCGCCGACACCCCGCGGGTCATCGACGCCGAGGTGTCCACCAGGACCAGCGTGCGTCCGGGCAGTTCCGGGATGGCCCCGATCGCCGAGCCCAGCGCACCCTCCAGCGCGTGCCCCCAGCGCAGCGACGGCGCCGCCTTGTACGCGGACAGCCACCGGTACGGCAGCATCCGGGACCGGGCCACCTGCTCGGGGTCCAGGAACCGCGCGCAGACCTGCCAGGCCACCGCGTCGCGGACCTCGGCCTGGTCGAAGTTCCGCAGGTTCCGGGCCAGCGCCATCAGACCCATCGACGGGATGACCGACTCCCAGGCGGCCTTGTCCATCGGCCCCTGCAACCAGCCGGCCAGCGCCTCCCAGGTCATCCCAGCCTCGGCCAGCCGAGCCGCCCCGCCCTCGGCGAGCAGCACGTCGCGCCGCCCCTGGACCGGGATCGCCAGCAGTTCGGCCCGCTTGGTCAGCTTCACCAGCATCTCCGGGACCGGGTTCTCCCGGCTGTGCCGGCGGTCCAGCGCGTGCCGGAACAGCTCGCCCTGCCATGGCTTGTCGGCCGCGGCGACCGGGTGCACGAGGTCGATGACGTCACCGAACCGGAAGTCCTTGGCGTCCGAGTCGTACTTGGCGAACGAGTACTCGTTGTACAGGCGCGCCACCGCGTCGGCCACCCCGCGCTTCACCGGCTTGGGCAGCGCGCGGCCGTACCGGCCGGTCCAGTACGCCAGCACCTCGCCGGGCTCGTCAGCACGCTGACACGCCGCGGCGATCAGCTGCCGGCTGTGCCCGGACGCCCCGGCGTCCAGCCGTGCCCGCACCGCCTCGCACGCCGCGACCACGGCGGCGCTGCGCATGTTCGCCTCGGCCCGGAGCCAAGTGACGAAGCGCAGCATCCACTCCGGGTCGGCGACCGCGACGGTGTGCACCAACTCGCGATAGCGCCGGTCGCGCACGTCGGCGGCCTCGTAGAACGTGTCCTCGCCGACCATGTTCGTGACGGCGAGCAGGAACAGGTCCGACTTCGCGTCGCTCTTGTACGCCTTGCCGCCCTGGAAAGTCTCGGTGGTGTCGGGCGGAACCTTGTTGAACTTCGACATCTGTGAATCACCCCGTGGAACTGCGCGGGAGTGGCGCCGGCTTCGGGCAAAGGGCAATGACGGGGCCGGCCGGTATATCGGCCGACCCGTCGGGAAGTCGGAGCGCGCACTCCCGAGGTCGAAAGTCGGCTGCGGGTTGACCCTGGTTGGAGGATGAAGTATCCGCTGCCTGCGCACCGGGAGGTGCCCTCACAGAATGCTCGTTCTCAGCTGATCGCGTCCAACTTTTTATGCCGCCGCTGATTGGCGAACCGGTGCCGCTTCGGCCGCGGCCTCCGGCGCTTTGCCCTTCCCGGCCTTCCCGAATCCGCCGAACACCAACAGCGCGCCGATCCCGGTAGCCGCCGCCGACCACACCATCCCGGTGTGCATGGCGTGCACGAACGCCAGGTCCGCTTGGTGCACGAGACCCGGGATCCCGTTGTGCCGGGCCACATTCCGCGCCATCTCGGCCGAGGTCTCAGCCTGCTGCTTCAGCGGTGCGGGCAGCCCGGCGACCGAGCCGTTGATCGCGTGCCGATAGCCGATCGACAAGATGGTGCCGCCCAACGCGATGCCCAGGACACTGCCGGTCTGCCGCATCGTGGCGTTCACCGCGCTGCCCGCGCCCGCCTGGGTGAGCGGCAGCGAGCCGAGGATCGCGCCGGTCAGCGGGGCGATCGTCATGCCGATCGCGGAGGCTTGGACGATGGCCAGGATCATGTACACGGGGATCGGCATGCCGAGTCCGACCCGGGAGAAGAGCGCCAGCGTGATCGTGGCGACCACCAGCGCGGTTCCGCTGACCCGCCGCACCGACGTCCGCCGCGCCAGCCGGGCGGCCAGCGGCCCGCCGACCACGACGCCGAGCGCGCCGGGTATGCCGATCATGCTTGCGCGCAGAGCCGAGAACCCGCGCGCGCCCTGGAGGTAGAACGCGAAGTAGAAACCGCTCGCGCTCAACGCGAGGAACAGCAGCGTCAGCGTGACGTTGCCGGCCGCGAACTGCCGCAGCCGGAACAGCCGGGGGTCGAAGCTCGGGTGCCGGCGCCGCAGCTCCACGACCACGAACGCGGCCGTCACGATCAACCCGCCGGCGACCGTGCTCCACACCTGCGGTTCGGTGACCGTGCCGTCCTGTCCGGCGCGGATCAGGCCGTAGGACAGCAGCCCCAGCCCGGCCGTGGACAACACCAGGCCGGGGAAGTCCAGCCCGCGCTTCTGCGGCGGCTGGAAGTTCGGCACCGTGCGGGCGATCGCCACCAGCCCGACCAGCACCACCGGCACGTTGATCAGGAACACCGAACCCCACCAGAAGTTCGCCAGCATCAGACCGGCCAGCACCGGGCCGGCGGCGATGCCGACGCCCGCGAAGCTGCTCAGCACTCCGAAGGCCTGCGGCCGCTGCTCCGGCGGATAGGTGAAGCTGATCACCGCCAGGGTCGCCGGGATCAGCAGCGCGGCGCCCAGGCCCATGACGGCGCGGGCCGCGATGAGCTGGCCGGAGCTGTGCGAGTACGCGGCGAAGACCGAGGCCAGGCCGAACAGCGCCATGCCGGCCAGCAGGGTGTTGCGATGGCCGAAGCGGTCGCCGAACGCGCCGCCGGTGAAGGTGACGGTGGCCAGCACCAGCGTGTAGGAGCCGGTGGCCCACTGGAGCTGGTCGGGGGTGGCGCCCAGGCCCCGGACCGGGTCGGCCAGGGTCTCATAGGCGGTGGACAGCACGGTGCCGTCGATCCAGATCAGGAGCTGGGCGAAGATCAGGACGGTCAGGATCAGGCTCTGCCGTCGGCCGGACGGTGGGCTGCTGTTTGTGGGCATGGCGGAACGACCCCCCAGGATCGCTGATGGTGCGGGCGGAAGTGCGCGGTCGAGCGCGGCTGCGCGTAGAATCGACAGGTACCTGTCGGCTATCAGCCTGGCAAACTCGTCAGGTACCTGTCAATTGTGAGACCGGAGTATCCCGAAATGTCCGCTGCTGAAGGATCCGCGTCCGACAAGTGGGGCGATGACGTCGTCATCAGCTTCGCCGTGCGCCACGTCTGGCTCGGCATGCGCGCCGCGATCGAGGACGAACTCGGCGAGTTCGGGCTGACCGTGCCGCAGTTCGCGACCCTGATGATGCTGGACGGCACGCCGGGTCTGTCGGTGGCCGAGGTGGCCCGGCTGTGCGGCAGCACCCGGCAGTCCGCCACCGAGATGGTCGCCGGACTGGAGGCCCACGGGCTGGTCGAGCGCTCCCCGCATCCGACCGACCGGCGCGCACATCAGGTGCACGCGACGCAGGCGGGGCGCGAGCTGTATCAGAAGGCGCGGCCCGCGGTGCGCAGCCGGGAAGAGCAGCTGGAGTCCGGACTCAGCCCGGAGGCGCGGCGGGCCGCGCGCGAGTGGATGGCGGTGCTGGCGGCCGCGTGCGGGGCCTGAAAGGAAAAACCCTGTTGCCCGAAGCCACGGCGGGCCGTTAGCGTGCAGACGCCGTGACCGGACGCTAAGGAGGTGAGACCCATGAAAGCGGTATCGACGTGGGTGCTCCCTCTGCTGTCACGGGCAGGTCAGGCGACTTAGGGGTCGTCGGGAGCGCCGTCATTGCTCCCGAAAGGCCACTGCCATGTCTTCTCTTTTCTTCATCGGCGACACCAGCGCGGACGGCGTCCGCGAACGCGAATTCACCGTGGGCGACGTCCCCGGCGTCCTGTGGTCCCCGCAATCCAGTCCCGGCCGCGCACCCCTGGTCCTCATCGGCCACGGCGGCGGCATCCACAAGAAGGCCCCGGCCAGCGCGGGCCGCGCGCGCCGGCTGGTGCTCGGCTGCGGGTTCCACGCGGTCGCCATCGACGCCCCCGGGCACGGCGACCGGCCCCGCACCGAGCACGACGAGCGCGAGATCGACGCCCTCTACGCGGCCCGCGAAGCCGGCGAGCCGGAAGGCCCGATCGTCGTGCGCTACAACGCCTATCTGGCCGAGCAGGCGGTGCCGGAGTGGCGTGCGACCCTGGACGCGCTTCAGGAACTGCCGGAGATCGGTACCGACGGGCCGGTCGGGTACTGGGGCCTGAACATGGGCACGGCGACCGGCGTCCCGCTGATCGCCGCCGACGACCGGATCACGGCCGCCGTGCTCGGCCAGCACTGGCCCGACGCGCTGGCCGAACCGGCGAAGCGGATCACCATCCCGATCGAGTTCGATCTGCAATGGGACGACGAGCACATCCCGCGCGAGGCCGGGCTGGCGTTGTTCGACGCCTTCGGTTCGCGGGAGAAGACCTTGCACGTGAACGCGGGGCGGCACAAGGAGCTGCCGCGGTTCGAGGCCGACAGCGCCGTGCGGTTCTTCGCCCGGCATCTCGGTACGGCCGCGGCGATCTCGCCGGGTACGGGTCCAGGCACAGGCACAGGCACGAGTACGGCCACGGCCACGGGCTCCGTCGCCGCGTGACCGCAGCGACCGACAGGCACTCGGCGTCCGGCCACCCGGCCGGGCGCCGGTGCCGCGCCGCTCACCCGCCGGCGCGGTTCCCCAGCGATTCCTTGGTGATCGAGCCCATCGACACCGCGGTGACCCGGCCCTGGTCGTCGAACTGGATCGACGCGCTGGTGCCGCCGGGCAGCTCGGCGGTGATCGTGTCGCCGTCCCGCCGCCACGGGAGGTTGAAATGGTGGAAGTAGCCGGCGACCACCTCGAACGCCGACCGGTTGAAGAACTGCGCCCCCTGCATCAGCAGTCGGGGCAGCGCTATCGGATCCGGCACGGCCACCGGCACCTGCGGGTCGTCCGGGACCATGTACAGCCGCCCGGTCTCGTTGGCCTGCACCCCGATGTAGCCGTCGGCGCGCAGTACACCCATCGCCCCGAACGCCAGCATCTCCGCGGCGTAGCGGGGGTCTTCGAAGCCCGACAGGTCCACCAGTTCCTCGGCGAACTCCGGCACCCCGTGCTGCTGCCCGAACCCGCGCAGCGCCTCGGCCGCGGCCACCACCGGCAGTTTGCCGAAGCCCGGGTTGGCCCAGCCCCAAAGCCAGGAGCCCTCCGAAGTGTCGAAGCTGCCGAGCACGCTGATCCGCAGTTCCCGTCCCGACTGCCGGTACCGGCGCTCGTCCAGGTTCACCGTCCACGGCCCGATCGGCAGGAACTCGTTGAACTCCTCGATCTGGCGCATGCCCCAGGCAGCGTGGGGCTCCGCCATACGGAGGAAGGCATCGCTGAACGCAGAAGTCACGTGTCGACAGTAGCGGGGCGCGGCGGATTCTGTCGGGGCGATAGTCCATCCTGCGGGGTTAATTGCAGGTGACGGCCTTGATCTGGATTCTTACGCGAGCCCGGGGCGCGCCCGGAGCGCGAGCCGTTCGCTCAGGGCGAGAACGAGATCGCGAAGCTCGGCCGGGCGCTCGATCTGGAAGGGGAGGTCGAGGGCGGCCAGGGTGGCGGGGATCCAGTCGAGGCGTTCGGCCCGGATCTCCAGGCGTTGCCATGGCGCGCTTTCGCCACCTCTGCGATCTCCGCGATCTCCGCGATCTCCGCGATCTCCGCGACCACTGCGCGCAGTGCGGCCGCTGTCACCTTCGGCGAAATCGTCTGCGCCGCCTTCTTCGACGGCGTTGAGGATCGCCACGCTCGCCGGGAAACGAGTCCGGATCTGCTCGGCGGTTCCCTGGACGCGGATGGTCACCTCGTAGCGGTAGTCGGCGGTGGCGAAACCGGTGAGCAGGCCTTGCGCGGGATCGCCGTCGCCGACCGGCGGTTCGAAGGACCCCGGGAGCGTTCTGACCCCGGTGATCCGATCGAGCCGGAAGCTGCGTTCCTCGCCGATCGCCGGATCCAGAGCCCTGATATACCACCGGTCCCGATGGTTGACGATGGCGTAGGGGTGCAGCGTCCGGTCGGTGCGGACGCCGCCGCGATCGGTGTAGGCGATGGCGATCGGCCGGTGCCCGGCCACGGCGTCGGAGACGGTGAGCAGCACCGTGGCGTCCGGGGCGGGGTCCTGGTCGGGCGCCGCGGTGAAGGCCACGGTGTCGAGCACGTTCCGCAGCCGGTCGGCCAGCCGGGCCGGCAGCACCCGGCGGATCTTGGCGGCGGCCGTCTCCCCGGCCGGCCCGAGCGCCGCCGTCAGACCGCTGCGTCCCCCGGCGAGCAGGCCGAGCAGGACGGCGAGCGCCTCGTCGTCGCCCAGCATCAGCGGCGGCAGCCGATAGCCGCGGGCCAGCCGGTAGCCGCCGTAGCGGCCGCGTACAGACTCCACGGGGATGTCCAGGTCGAGGAGATGGTCCACGTAGCGGCGCACGGTGCGGGTGTCCACGCCGAGCCGGTCGGCGAGTTCGGCCGAGGTCCGCAGCCCGCCGGACTGAAGGAGTTCCAGCAGGGTCAGCACGCGTCCGGTGGGGCGGTTCATGCTCTCAAATTAACCCGGATAGCGGACCGATTCTGTCCACTATTGCTCCTACGGTGGAGGAAAGAGATCGAGATCCAGCAAGGAGACCGCCATGAACTTCGTTTCCACCCGCCTGATCGCCGCGGACATCAACGCCTCGGTCGCCTTCTACGAGAAGGCCACCGGCACCCCCGCCATCTGGTCCACCCCCGACTTCGCCGAGCTGAAGACCCCGGTCGGCGCCACGCTCGCGATCGGCAGCGTGCGCACCGTCCCGCTGTTCGCCCCGGGCAGCGCCGACCCCGCAGCGAACCGCAGCGCGATCCTCGAGTTCCTGGTCGACGACGTGGACGCGCTGTGGAAGGAGCTGGCCACCTGGGTCACCGACGTCGTCGCCGAGCCGCAGACGCTGCCCTGGGGCAACCGTTCGCTGCTGGTCCGGGACCCCGACGGCAACCTGGTGAACTTCTTCACGCCGGTGACGCCCGAGGCGCGGGAGAAGTTCGGCGTGTGAAGCGGTGTTGCCGTTGCGGCGGCAAGGCGGCAAGGCGGCAAGGCGGCAAGGCGGCAAGGTGGCAACGCGGCAACGCGGTAGGGCAGTTGGGGCCGACAGCCGGGCGGCAGCCGGGCGGCAGCCGGGCGGCAGCGCGGCGTCAGCGCCCGCGGGCGTCCTTTCGCCAGCGGGCCGGCGGCGTGCCGTACCGGCTCTTGAACGCGCGGCTGAACGCCGGTTCCGAGGTGTAGCCGACGCGCTCGGCGATGTGCGTCACCGGCAGCGAGGTGTCGCGCAGCAGTCCCATGGCGGCGTCCAGGCGCACGTGCGCCAGATACGTGGCCGGCGGCTTGCCCACCCGGTCCGCGAACCGCGCGGCGAACGCCGACCGCGACAGGCTGCACACCCGCGCCAAGTCCTCGACCGTCCACTCCCGGGCCGGCTCCCGGTGCATGGCGCTCAAGGCCAGCCCGATCTGCGGGTCGAAGGCGCCGGCCAGCCAGTTCGGTTCGGCGTCCGGGCCGGCGGCCCAGGTGCGCATGATCTGGATGAAGATCAGGTCCAGGATGCGGGCGACCATCACCGCCGAGCCCTGGGTCGGCGCCCGCATCTCCAGGCCCAGCATCTTGCGCGCGACTTCGAGCCCTTCGAGCGCCGGATCCTCCCCGCCGCGCAGGATGATCACGGCCGGCAGGCTGCCGAGCAGGTGGCTGGCCTGCGGGTCGCCGATCGTGAAGGTCCCGCACAGCCAGCTCGCCGGTTCCCCCGCGTCGCCGATGCGGTGCCGGTCCCCGCGCGGGAGCAGGACGAAGTCGCCGCGGTCGAGGTGTTCGACGTGCGGCGACTCGTCGATCCGCAACGCGAGCCGGCCTTCTTCGACGATGTGCAGGCTGCCGGTGCCCGCGAAGTCCACCGAGAAATCCGGCGGCGGCGCGTATCGGACGGCGCGTTCCCCGTTCAGCCGGACACTGCGGAGCAGTTCCGAGAGCAGGTCGTCGGACGTGGCCGGGAGCGCTGGACGATCGGCAAGGTTTTCCGGCGGAGCGGTCATGGTCGCTGCCCATTCCTCTCAATACGATCGGCGAACACCGACCTTAACAACGCAGGAGGCAGACCATGTCCGAGCGCACCAAGCCCACCAAGATCAGCTTCGTCTACTCCAATCCGACCGACCCGGAGGCCTTCGAGGCGGCCTACCCGGACCAGCTCGCGCTGGCCCGCAAGCTCCCCGGCCTGACCCGGTTGCAGGCCTCGAAGGTCTGGCCCAAGGAGGACGGCGGCCCGACCCCGGCCTACCGCCTGCTGGACCTGTACTTCGCGGACTACGACGCCGCCAGCGCCGCCGCCGCGCAGGCCGGTCCGCTCGTCGCGGCCACCAAGGAGCAGGCCACCGGCGGTGTGGTGATCGCGTTCGCGGAAGTGCTCGAAGAGGACTGAGCGACCCGGCGAGCACGGCGCCCGCGGAGCGTGGAGAAGTCCAAGCTTCATGATCCCGCGGGCGGCGTGCCCGCCTCAACGCCGCTGCCGACCCGGCCGCCACGTCTTCCTGGACCGCGTATGGTCACCCGACATGAGCGCGTTCGTACTGGTCGCCGAGGACGATGCGAAGCAGGCCGAGCTCGTCCGGCGCTATTTGCGGCGCGAGGACCACTCGGTCCTCGTGGTCGGCGACGGCCGCGCGGCGATCGACCAGGTCCGCAGCCGCCGCCCCGATCTGTTGATCCTCGACGTGATGATGCCCGAACTCGACGGCCTCGACGTGCTGCGCGTCCTGCGCCGCGACTACGACGTGCCGATCCTGGTGGTGACGGCCCGCTCGGCGGCCGAGGACAAACTCGCCGGCTTCGACCTCGGCGCCGACGACTACCTGACCAAGCCCTACGATCCCCGGGAACTGATGGCGCGCGTGCGCTCCCTGCTGCGGCGCGCGCAGGCCTCCGGTGGCTCCAGCGGCTCCGGCGGCGGCTCGGTCGTGCTGCCGCTGCACGTCGGCCCGCTCTCCCTGGACCAGGTCCGGCACGAGGTCCGCCTCGACGGCCACCGCATCGAGTGCACCCCGGCCGAATTCCGCATCCTGGAAACGCTGATGTCCAGCCCCGGCCGGGTGTTCAGCCGACGCCAGCTGCTCGACGAGGCGCACGGCCCGGAGAGCTTCGTCACCGAGCGCACGGCCGACGCCCACGTGAAGAACCTGCGCCGCAAGATCGAGGCGGATCCGCGCAATCCGGTGTTCCTGCAGACGGTCTACGGCGTGGGCTATCGGATCGCCGACAGCACCCCTGCTTCCGGTGGCTAGGTATATCAATGCCTAGATACGGTCTGCGGACCCGCCTGCTGGCCGGCACCATTCTGGTCGCGGCCAGCGCCGTCGCGGCGACCGCCTGGCTGTCGGTCCAGCGCGCGACCACGTCCATCGCGCAGCACGAGAACGTCGTCCAGGACGCGTACCCCTTGGTGTACGAGTCGATGGTCGACTACGCGGCCACCCACACCGACTGGTCCGGGGCCGGCCCCTTCGTGGACGGGATCGCACAGGAGTTGGCCGTGCGTGTCGTCGTCACCCCGGTCGGCGGCACACCGATCGAGAGTTCGCCGGCGTCGGCGGGGGATCGCCCGGGCGCCGAGCCCTCGGTGGCCATCGACCCGCTGACGGTCGACAACGCGTTGGCCGGGACCCAGTTCCCGGACGGTATCGACCCGAAGGTCGCCAGCCCGTTCCAGCTCACTCCCCAGGAACACTCCGACCTGGAAGTGCTCGTCGAGAAGGAGTCCGACTGCCTGAAGGGGCACGGACTGGACCCGACGATCGCCGAGTTGGCCGACGGCCGGCCCTACCTGCGTCTGCCGCGGTCCAGCGCGCCCCAGAGCTGCCGGTCCGTGCTGACCGAGGGCGGCGGTTACGTCGGGTTCGAAGACTCGCCCTGGGTCACGCCCACCGGGACTGAGCAGGCGGCCCTCAATCAGCTCGCGGTTTCCGTGAAGGGCTGCGTCCAGGGCGTCGCCGTGAAGCTGGCTCTGACCGGGGCGGGTGACGTCACCAACCTCGCCGATCCGGCCGACAACCCGCGGGACCGGGCCTGTCTGCTCAACGCGCGGCGGCTCCAGCTGCGGCCGTACGTCGCACCCGCCGCGTTCATGGAGGCCGTGCCGCTGGGCCACGCCGGCGGCCAGGCGGCCGTCGGCCTGTCCTCCGCCGACACCACCCGGATCGCCGGCGTCGCGACGCTGGTGGTCCTGCTCACCGTCGGGGTCGCGATGCTGCTGGCGAACCGGGTGATCCGGCCGGTCCGCGCACTCACCGAGGCGACCCGGCGGATGCGCGCCGGGGACGGGACGGCGCGCGCCACGACCGGCTCCCGCTGGGAGATCGCCGAGCTGACGGCGGCGTTCAACGAGATGGCCGAGCACGTCGCCCGAACCGACCGGCAGCGCACGGAGATGGTCAACGACATCTCGCACGAGCTGCGGACTCCGTTGAGCACGATCAAGGGCTGGCTGATCGCGGCCAACGACGGCGTGGCCGACCTGGACGCCGAGCTGGTCTCCTCGCTGCTGGAGGAGACGCAGTTGTTGCAGCACCTGGTCGATGATCTGCGGGATCTCGCCCTCGCCGACGCCGGGCAACTGCGCCTGGAGCCGGTGGAACTCGACCTCGGCGAACTGCTCCGGCACATCGCGGCGGCCGGCGGTGGACGCGCCGAGGTGGCGGCACCGCCGGAGCTGCGGGTCGTGGCGGACCCGATGCGGCTGCGGCAGGCGGTCGGAAACCTCATCGCCAATGCCGAGCGGCACACGCCGCCGGAAGGACGGATCACGCTGCGCGCCTACCAGAGCGGTTCGGAGGTGCTGGTGGAAGTCGCCGACACCGGGCCCGGAATCGCCGAGGCCGATCTGCCCTCGGTGTTCGACCGGTTCTGGCGTGCGGATAAATCACGCAACCGGCGTACGGGTGGCAGCGGACTGGGGCTGGCGATCGTGCGCCAACTCGTCGAGGCACACGGCGGCGAAGTCAGCGTGAGCAGCACGCTGGGCGCGGGAACGACGTTCACCATCCGGCTGCCGGCGGCGAAGGACCCCGCATAGCGATCGCACAAGTTCTTCGCAATTGCTCGGCAGGCTCGTGCGCTGTGAAAGCTCATACTCGGCGTGTTCAGCTTGCCGCCGGCGGCGTTTCAGCCATAGCCACACTCGCTCTTGCCGCGTGCTCGTCCGCTCCTGCCAAGCCGCAGGCCCAGGTTCCGACGTTGCCCGCGCTCGTCTCGGCGAGCTCGTCCGGTTCATCCGGTTCTTCCGGTACATCCGGCTCGCCGGGGACGGCGACGAGCACGGCCACCACCGCCCGGCCACGCATCACCATCGACATGACCAACGCCCAGATCAACGTGCTCTACGACCAGTACAACCAGTGCATGGCCCGCAACGGCTGGAGCAAGCAGACGAACGTCGGGGACCAGGTCGCCATGACCAAGGCCCAGAACGCCTGTGTGGCCGAGGACCCGCTGCCGCCCTGGCAGCTCGACGTGAGCAATCCCAAAGCCGGCGACTTCGTGCACGCGGTCGTGCAGTGCCTGCGTGACAAGGGAGTCCAGTACGTCGAGCAGGATGCGGCCCAGGGCGGCATCGAGAGCTTCTCCTTCGGCGGGCCCAACAACGACTCCACGTCGATCAGGCTGGGCATGCAGTACACCCCGGACTGCGAGAAGCAGGTCGCCGCCCGAGGGATCGGCAACTGAAGTGCGTAGATGGCTCCTTGTCATCCTCAGCGCGGTGGTCGTGTCCGCGGTCGCCGTCACAGCGCTCTACATGCTGCGGTTCAAACCCAAGGCACCACCCGCGGCGCGGCCCGTGCCGCCGCAGACGGCCACCATCGCGCGCACCGCGTTGGCCACGACCGCGACCCTCCAGGGGAATCTCGGCTACGGCACGCCATCGCCCTTCACCGGTCACAAGAGCGGGACGGTCACGTGGCTCCCGGTAGTAGGCGCGGTGGTGGGCCAGGGCCAACCGCTCTACGACGTCGACGCGAAGCACGTGATCCTGTTCCTCGGCGGCACCCCGCTCTATCGCGCGATCAACGCACAGGCCGCGCCCGGCCCCGACATCGCCGAGGTCAACGCGGACCTGCGGGCTCTGGGCTACGGCAAGGTGCTGACCGGCGACGCCTACACCCCGGCCACCGAGGACGCGCTCAAGAAATGGCAGCAGCAGAACGGGTTCACGGCGAGCGGCGCCCTGGCGGTCGGGGACATCGCGGTGCTTCCGGCGCCGGTGCGGGTAGCATCGCTCGACGCGCAGCTCGGGGCCTCGGCCGCCGCGGATGTGATGAGCCTGAGCTCGACGACGAAGCACGTCACGGCGAGCGTCGACCCGCACCAGATCGATACCAGTGTGCTGACTCCCGGGCTGAAGCTCTCGCTCTCGCTGCCGAACGGCAAGCAGACGACGGGGACCGTGTCCGCGTTGACCGCTTCAGGTGCGGCTTCTCAGGGTGCTTCTTCGGGCTCCGGCGGTGGTGGCGGCGCGGGGGGATTGTCGATGACGGTCGACATCGCCGATCAGTCGGCGTTGGCCGGTATGGACTCCGGTTCGGTCGGTATCACCGTGACCACGGGTTCGGCCACCGACGTCCTGGCTGTGCCGATCGAGGCGCTGGTGGCGGTTCAGGGCGGCGGCTACGCGGTGCAGGTGGTCACCGGCGACGGGCAGACCAGCATGCTGGTCGGGGTGCAGACCGGGCTGTTCGCCAACGGACTCGTGCAGATCTCCGGGCAGGGGATCACCGAGGGGCTGAAGGTCGTGACCGTCTCGTGAGCACGGTGCTGAGAAGTCCGGGCCTGAGAACTCCGGGCCTGAGAAGTCCGGTGCTGAGACTGGACCGCGCCACGAAGGACTACCCCGGCGGCGTGCGGGCGCTCGACGCGGCCAGCCTGGTCATCGAGGCCGGCGAACTGGTCGGGATCGTCGGGCCCTCCGGCTCGGGCAAGTCCACGCTGCTCAACCTGATGGGGACGCTCGACCGGCCGTCCAGCGGGACCGTGGCCGTCCGGGACCAGGACGTCGACTCCCTCAACGACCGGGAGCTGTCCGCACTACGCGCCAGAGAGATCGGATTCGTGTTCCAGCAGTTCCAGCTCATCGAAGGGCTCAGCGCCGCGCAGAACGTGGCGACCGGTCTGCTCTACGCCGGGGTGCCCCGCGGGTCCCGCCGGCCGCTCGCCGAGGCCGCCCTGGACCGAGTCGGTCTGGCCCACCGCCGCGACCACCAGCCGCACCAGCTCTCCGGCGGCGAGAAGCAGCGCGTCGCGATCGCCCGGGCCCTGGTCAACGATCCGGCGCTGGTGCTGGCCGACGAGCCGACCGGCGCGCTGGACACCGCCAACGGCCGCGCGATCCTGGCGCTGCTGCGCGCGCTCAACCAGGCCGGGACCACCATCGCGCTGATCACCCACGATCGGCAGATCGCCGACGAGCTGCCGCGGCGGGTGGAGATTCTGGACGGGCGGATCCGCTCGGACGAGGTGCTCGGCGCGCCGATGGCCGCATCCCTTGCCGGGCAAGGGGGATCGGGCGCATGACTGAATCAGACCCCGAGTACGCTTCGGGCCGCGATCGGGTCGATCGCGGCGATCACGACGCTCGGGCCGACCAAGCCGCTCGTGCCGACCAGGCTGCCCGCGCCGACCAAACTGATCGTGCCGACCAAGCTGATCGTGCCGACCAAGCCGCCCGTGCTGCTCACGCTGGCTACACCGACCAGGCTGATCACGAGGCCCGGGCCGACCGAGCTGATCGTGCCGATCGCGCCGACCAAGCCGATCGCGCATCCCGCTCCCCGCGAGGCTCCCGCCCCACTG
>NZ_JAAFZA010000319.1 GCF_015356865.1 Catenulispora pinisilvae | reverse complement strand
CGCCCCCGCCGCGGCCTCCCGTCCCCCGATCACCGCCTGATACGGCACCAGCCGCGCCTCCCGGATCCGCGCCCCCAGGCTCCCGCGCTCCGGATCCATCACCTGCGAGCGCAGCCCGAGGTCCAGGCACTGCTCGCGGAACGCCCGGGCCGCGGCCGCCTCGTCCTCGCCGACCGGCAGCACCGCCACCTGCACCGGGGCCAGCCACGCCGGGAACGCCCCGCCGTGCTGCTCGATCAGGTGCGCCATCACCCGCTCCAAGCTCCCCACGATGCTCCGGTGCACCATCACCGGCCGGTGCCGGGCGCCGTCGGCCCCGATGTACTCCAGTCCGAACTGCTCCGGCTGGTGGAAGTCGATCTGCACGGTCGACAAGGTCGACTCCCGCCCGGCCGGATCGGCGATCTGGATGTCGATCTTCGGCCCGTAGAACGCCGCCTCGCCCTCGGCTTCCACGTACTCCATCCCCGAGGCGTCCAGCACCTCCCGCAGCATCCGGGTGGCCCGCTCCCACATCTGCGGCTTGTCGACGTACTTCCCGCCCGGCCCCGGCAGCGACAGCCGGACCCGCACCGCCTCGATCCCCAGCGCCTCGTACGCCTCCCGGATCAGCCGCAGCGCGTCCTGGGCTTCGGCAGGGACCTGATCCAGGGTGCAGAAGACGTGCGCGTCGTTCAGGGTGATCGCCCGCACCCGGGTCAGCCCGCCGAGCGCCCCGGACATCTCCGAGCGGTACATCCCGCCGATCTCGGCCATCCGCAACGGCAGCTCGCGGTAGCTGTGCGCGCGGGAGCGGTAGATCAGCGCGTGGGTCGGGCACAGGCTCGGCCGCAGCACCACCTGCTCGGCACCGAGGTCCATCGGCGGGAACATGTCGTCGCTGTAGTGCTGCCAGTGGCCGGAGATCTCATACAGCTCGCGTTTGCCGAGTACCGGCGAGTACACGTGCTGATACCCGGCCCGGCGCTCGGCCGAGCGGATGTACTCCTCGATGGTGTGCCGGACCACCGCGCCGTCCGGCAGCCAGTACGGCAGGCCCGCGCCGATCAGCGGGTCGGTGTCGAACAGGCCGAGCTCGCGGCCGAGCCTGCGGTGGTCGTGCTGGTCGCGCTGGTCGCGCTGGTCGCGCTGGATCTCGCTCATGGGACCTTCTCCTCGCCGATGATCGGGTGGGGGCGAGGTCCCGGGAACGACGAAGCCCCGGGGCACTCGCCCCGGGGCTTCGTTGCTGCTTGCAGGAATCAGCGCGCCGGGACGGTGTCCGGCGTCGTCGTCTGCATAGCGCGCTTCATGAGATCAACGGTAGCAGAGCCGGCAGAAGTGTCGGAGCCGATAGAAGCAGCGGAACCGTCACGCCGATGACACGTCCCGGCGCCGGAAGCCGATCAGCCCGGCCCCGGTCAGCACCACGCTGACCAGCGTCAGCCACAGCAGCGGCGCCCAGTGGAACGCCCCGCCCGGCACCTTCGGGATGTGCGCGAACGGTGTCAGGTCCACGAGCCACTGCCCGGCGTCGACCAGCGGCCCCAGGTTGGCGATGAAGACCATCAGGCCGAACAGCCCGTACGCGGCCGACGTCCACTGTGGCCGCAGCCCGAACAACGCCACCCCGGCCGCGGCGAGGACCCACAGCGCCGGCGTGGTGATCAGCCCGGCCTTCACCATCCGCCCGACCCAGCCCCAGAAATCGCCCAGCACCCAGCCGGCGCCGACCCCCGTGCCGAGCCCGCCCGCGGCCATCACCAGCGCACTGCCGATCGCCGGGAACACCAGGTGGCTTCCGGCCCACGCGAGCCGCCCGGCCGCCCCGGACAGGACCGGCTCGGCCCGCCCCGAGGTCTCCTCGGCGCGCAGCCGCAGCACGGCCTGCACCGCGTAGAACGCGGCGGCCATCCCGAGGAAGCTGATCGCGGTGGCCAGGTAGGAATCGGTCAGGCCCCGCACCCCGCCGTAGCGGCCGATGATCTTCTCGGCCTGCTGGTTCTCGTTCAGCAGCTGGTCGATGCCCTTGGCGATGGACCCCATGACGATCCCGAACACGAACAGCCCGGCCATCCAGCCCAGCAGCGTCGGCTGCTGCAACCGCCGCCCCAGCCCGAACACGCCGCGCAGCCCGGGCCCGGCGCTCGGCGGCCCCGGACGCTGCGGCAACAGCCCGCTGCCCAGGTCCCGGGCGTTCTGCACGCGATACCCGATGCCCGCGGCCACGACCCCGGCGGCCAGCGTCACACCGATCACCCACCACCGGTTCCCGGCCCACGGGTGCACCCGCTCGATCCAGCCGAACGGCGACAGCCACGCCACCCAGCCGGCCCCGCCGCCGCTCCCGGCCGCGTCACCGACGGTCCGCAGCAGATACGCCACACCGAGGATGAGCGCGCCGATCCCGTTGGCGGCCCGGCCGGTCTCGGTGAGCTGCACCGCGATCGCCTGCGTCCCGGCGAACGCGACCCCGACGGCGAACAGGCACCCGCCGAGCGCCAGCGCACCGGCGACGCCCTGGCCCAGCACCAGCATCACCACGACGGCCAGCAGCCCGATCCCGAAGCAGGCGCCGACCGCGATGGACAACGCCGCGCTCAGCGGGGCGTTGCGGCCCACCGCGCCGGACCCGAGCAGCTCCAGCCGCCCGGACTCCTCCTCGGCCCGAGTGTGCCGGGTGATCAGCAGCACCACCATGATGCCGACCAGCAGGCCGCCGAACCCCAGCGTGCGCCAGGCGGTCAGGGCGCCGAGGGTGTGGGTGTCGTAGAGCGGGCCGTAGAGCGCGCGCAGCGAGGGGTTCGTGCCGATGCTGGCGCCGAGTTTGTCGCGGTCGGCTTGGGCCGGGTACAGCTTCTTGAGGGAGTAGGCGGTGCCGCCGACCGTCGCCAGCAGCGCGTACATCCACACCGGCAGCATGATGCGGTCGCGGTGCGAGGCGAGTTTGATCAGGACGCGCAGACCGTCGTCGGAGTTCTTCTGCGCGCCGGGCTCGGTGGCGAACTTCGAGGTCTTCTTCGCCATGTCCGGGGCGGTCGCGGTGGTCATCGCGCCGCGCCTTCGGGCTCGTAGTGCCGCAAGAACAGCTCCTCCAACGTCGGCGGCCGGCTGACCAGCGTCTTCACCCCGATCGCGGTCAGCGCCTTGAGCAGGCCGTCGAGGTGGTCGTTGTCGACCTGGCCGCTGAACGTGGCGGCGCCGGTCTTGGCGTCGTGCACTCCGGGCAGGTTCTCCAGCCCGGTCGGCGCTCCGGTGAGCTCGGCCTGGACGGTGGTGCGGGTCAGGTGCCGCAGCTCGGTCAGCGACCCGGTCTCCACGGTCTTGCCGGCCCGGATGATGTTCACCCGGTCGCACAGCACCTCGACCTCGGACAGGATGTGGCTGGAGAGCAGGATGGTGCGGCCGCGTTCACGTTCCTCGGCCACGCACTGCCGGAAGACCTCCTCCATCAGCGGGTCCAGGCCGGACGTCGGCTCGTCGAAGACCAGCAGCTCGACATCGGAGGCCAGGGCGGCGATCAGCGCCACCTTCTGCCGGTTGCCCTTGGAGTACTGCCCGCCCTTCTTGGTGGGATCCAGCTCGAACCGCTCCAGTAAGTCCGCCCGGCGCCCGGCGTCGACCCCGCCGTGCAGGCCGCCGAGCAAATCGATCACCTCCCCGCCGGACAGGTTGCGCCACAGCGTGACATCGCCGGGCACGTAGGCCAGGCGTTTGTGCAGGGCCACCCGGTCCCGCCACGGATCCCCGCCTAGTAGGGAGGCCTGGCCCGCGTCCGCGCGGATCAGGCCCAGCAGGACCCGGATGGTCGTCGACTTGCCGGCCCCGTTGGGACCGAGGAACCCGAGGACCTCACCCTCCTGGACCGTCAGGTCCAGGCCGTCGAGCGCGCGAGTCCGGCCGAAGGTCTTCACCAAGCCGGACGCGCTGATCGCAGTCGTCATGCCCTCGATGCTACTCCGAGTTTTCAGAAATTTGTGAATGTTATGAAAGTGCAAGCACGACCGCTACGGTTGGACCATGCGCAACGATGATCCCGCTCGGCCGACCCCGGACTCGGACCCGCTGCCGGCCTACATCGAGCGGTTCGCCAGCGTCCTGATCGACAGCGGGATCCCGCGCATGCCCGCCCGCGTCTTCGCCGCCCTGATCACCGAGGACGACGGCCGCCTGACCTCCCAGCAGCTGTCGGACCGGCTCGACATCTCCCCGGCCGCGGTCTCCGGCGCCATCAGCTACCTGACGCAGATCCAACTGGTCACCCGGGAGCGCGAGCCGGGAACCCGGCGCGACCGCTACCGGGTGCTGGACGAGGTGTGGCAGGACGCGATCTTCCAGCGCGACGCGATGCTGGCCCGCTGGGAGAACAGCCTGGCCGAGGGGGTGCTGGTGGTCGGCGCCGACACCGCGGCCGGGCACCGGTTGCAGGAGTCGGTGGTGATGTTCCAGTTCCTGCGCCAGGAGGTGTCCAGGATCGTGGATCGGTGGCAGGAGCGGCGAACCGCTTTGCGGATCGAGGTGGCGGCGCGGATGGAGGCTGCTTCGCGAGCGGAGGCGGCTTCGCCGGCGGAGGCGGATTCGCGGACCGAGGCGGCTTCGCCGGCGGAGGCTGCGCGCGGTGAGGGCGACACACAATCAGGTGACTGAGGTGCCGCGCTTCACCTGAGGTGACTCATGGCTGGCTTTGCGGCCGGCCTTGCTTGCGGCTGGCTTTGTGACTGGCTCCCGCCGCGCATCAGCATCAGACCCGGATACTCCGCGGCAGCTCGGCATCCGCGACGTAGCCGATCCCGCGCACCGTCCGGATCAGGTCCGGCACCCCGAGTTTCGCGCGCAGCGTCGCTATGTGCACCTCCAGCGTCCGGTTCGCCGACTTCTCAGTGGTGTGCCACACCTTGCGCAGTATCAACTCCCGGCACAACACCGCCCCCGGCGTGCTCGCCAGCAGGTGCAGCAGGTCGAACTCCTTGCGGGTGAGCACCACCGGCTGGCCGTGCACGTTCACCCGGCGCTCGTCGGCGTCCACCACCACCGGTCCGACGCCCAGGTGGTCCGGGCGCTCCGAGGGCGTGCGCACCGCCGCGCGGATCCGCGTCGACAACTCGGTGAGGCCGTAGGGCTTCACCACGAAGTCGTCCACCCCGATCCGCCGGCCCTCGATCCACAGCCCGCGGTCGGCGCGCGCGGTGATCGCCACCAGCGCGGCCTCCGTCTGGCGCCGGATGCGCTCGCACAGCGCCAGCGCCTCCTCGTCGAGCAACCCGAGATCCACCAGCACCGCGTGCGGCGAGAACGCCGCCATGCCCGGCAGGTCGTCGGCCCGCAGCCGCCGCACCGCGAACCCGTCCAGACGCAGGGCGTTGTCCAACGCCGGCTGCGCGCGGTCGTCCCTGCGGCCGGCCACCACTAGCCTCATCGCACCGTCACCTCACGGCGCTCTCAAAGCGCCCGCCGCGGACAAAGACCCGGCAATTCGTTAATATCGCTTACCAGGGTCCTGCTATTTTGCTCACCCAGCGTGCCGGAAGGCAATACCATGCGTGTGGGTTTTCTCAACGCGAGCTCAAATCGGCGCGCTCGACCTGGTACGTAAGAACACCGATCGTGAGGTTTCGGGCACCGGTCACGCGGTCTTGTCAAGAACGAGGCCTGAGGTTGGTCCCGAACACCGGCCACAGAACGCGGAAGATCCGATGAATACGCCAGATGCGTGAGTCAATACCCCGATACGCGGTGCGGGAGGCATGAATCGGCGGCGGCGTCGGCGAGGGTGGCCGGATGACCGACGACGACGCCTCGTACATGGCGTGGGTGCGGCCCACGCGCCGGGTCCACCTGGCCCTGTCGGTGGGGATGACCGTGACCGGCGTGCTGCTCACCGTCCTCGGCGGCTTCGGCGGGCGGAGCGGGCCGGGCGGGCCGGGCGGCGCGGCCCGGCCGGCGTCCACCATCGCGCGCACCGCGAACAGCGTCACGACCGGCCGGCACGGCGCTTCTTCTGCCGCCATCGCCGCCGCCGACGCCGCCCTCCGGCGCGCGTCCGCCGACGCTGACCGGCGCGCGCAGCTTGAGCGCTTCGCGCATGCGACTCACGTCCCGCACACGACTCGCACGACTCGCACGACTCGCACGACTCGCACCACGCAGAGCACGCACCCGGCACCCGCGGCACACGCAACGCACGAGACCGCAGGCTCAACATCCCAGCCGCAGCCCCCGCTCCACTCCCAACTGCACCCCAGCTCTGTAACATCCGGAAAAAACCTCTAGGCTGGCGGCCGTGGCGATGCGACAGCTCGGGGACCTGGAAGCGGCGGTCATGGACCGCATATGGCGGCGTAACCGCCCGGTGCTGGTCCGGGACATCCTCGACGACCTGAACATCGACCGGGCGCTCGCCTACACCACGGTCATGACCGTCATGGACAAGCTGCACCGCAAGGGGTGGCTGCGGCGGCAGCCGCAGGGGCGGGCTTACGTCTACGAAGCGGTCGCCTCGCGCGAGTCGTACACCGCGCGGCTGATGCGGGACGCCTGGGCCACCAGCGACAACCAGGCGGTGGCGTTCGTGCACTTCCTAGAGCAGCTGTCGGACGAGGAAGCCAGGGCACTGCGGGCGGCCCTGGAGATCTGCCCGCCATCGCCCACCTCGGCCCCGGAGGAAGAGCAGTTCCAGTGACGGCCGCGCTCATCCTGGTCGTCTACGCCCTGGCGGTGGCCCTGCTGGCGCCGCCGCTGCTGGCCCGGCACTGGCCCTCCGACCGCGTCCCGCGCCTGACGGTGACGCTGCTCCAGATCCTGACCTGCTCGTTCCTCATCGCCACCGTCGCCGCCGGGCTGGCCCTGGCCTTCACACTGGTCGAGGGGCTCTCGGAGCTCTCGCCGGCCCTCGACTCGTGCGCGGACCAACTCCCGGTCACCGACCACGGCTCGGTCGGCACGGTCCTGGGCCACCTCGGCTGGATCTCCGCGGCCCTGCTCTCGGCCCGCCTCCTGTACTGCCTGGCCACCACCTTCGGCACCGCCCGCCACCGGCACCGGGCGCACAGCCGGGTCCTGCGCATGCTCGCCACCCGCGACGACGAACTCGACGTCCTGGTGCTGGACCACCCGGCACCGGCCTGCTACTGCCTCCCCGGCGACGTCGTGATCACCACCGGCGCCCTGGAACGCCTCAGCGCCCAGCAACTGGAAGCGGTCCTGCTCCACGAACGCGCCCACCTGTCCGGCCGCCACCACCTGATCATCGCCCTGGCCACCGCCATCCGCCGCACCATCCCCCCCATCAGCCTCCTGGCCTACGCCGAACGCGAAACCCGCCGCCTGGTGGAACTGATCGCCGACGACGCGGCCGTAGCCGAAACCAGCGCCCCGACCGTCGCAGCGGCCCTGGCGGTCATCGGCACCGCCCACACCCCCGACCACATGCCACCAGACCACAACCCAGTCCCCGAAACCGCCCTGGCCATCGACTCCAGCCCCACCCTCCGCCGCATCCGCCGCCTCCTGGGCCTGAACAACCCCCTGACCCGCCGCACCCACGCCCTCGTCATCGCCGCCACCACCGCGGCCACGGTGCTGCCCCTGGTACTGCTCGCGGTGACGGGGGCGACCGTGTTCCGGCCCTGCCCGCCGGATACGGACGGCGGATGGCCGCAGACGGTGGTGGTTTCGGGGGACGCTGCGGATGGGAGCTAGGCGCGGCACTGCCAGCCTGCCAAGCCAGACGGTCAGCTAAGCCAGACGGTCGGCCCGGCAAGACGGTCTGCTAAGCCAGAACACCTCGAAGCCGCCGCAAGCTCTCCAACCACCGCGCTCCATCCGCACCCGCGACCCACGACTCCGCAAGCCCGGGCTCCTCGGCCATGATGCGATCCAGCGCCCCGACAGCCAGCGCCCGAATCTCACCGCCGAAGACAGGCATCGGCCCCTCGGGCCCATCATCCGGCTCGACCGCATCGCCACCACGACACTGCGCCGCGATCACGGCGGCGGCAGCCACCGCTTCTTCCGCCTCAAGCAGGTACCCGGGGGCGTTGACAGTCCGCGACAGCACGCCACGGATCAGCACCTCACGTTCACCGAACGCGGCCTTGTCCAGCGCGATCGCGAAGTCGGCGGCGGAATCGTTGTCGAACGGACCGATATCCCAGGTACCCACTGGCTCCCCCTGCATCGCATCACGCTGAAAGCTGTCACGGTCAGCCGGCAGCCCGCACTCCGCTCGCCGACCTCCATGTCAGCGACGCCGAACTAGTTGCCACCCTGCATCTTGCCGCCTGCCTTCGGTACCCGCCGCGCTCCGCCTTGCTCGCTGGCTTCGGCCCCGTCAAGCTGCGGCTCGCCAGCTTCGCTGCCCGCCAGCTTCGGCACGCGCCCACTTCACCACCCGAAAGCTTCGCTACCCGCCAGCTTCGCTACCCGCAAGCTTCGGCACGCGCCCACTTCACCACCCGAAAGTTTCGCCACCCACAAGCTTCGCCACCCACCATCGTGCAGCCGCCCGCTACCTCCCACCCCAGCGAGCATCGCCGCATCCGACCAACCAGCTGCTGCCTTTCGCTTTAGCTTCTTACTTCCCCTCCTCGTGGGGCCAGTTATCTAATCCCCCGCCCCCACCAAAACCACCTCCAGCTCCCCCAACAACCCCGCGTCCGCCAGCATCTCGATCCCCGCGATCCGTCCCGCGACCAGCACGAAGTCGAACACCACCCGCGGTTGCCCGCCCACCGCCCACACCATCGCCGCGCTCCCGTCGACCAGCGCCAGCTGCGCCGCCCGCGCGCGTCCGGAGAACTGCTCGGCCACGTCGGTCGCGCCGCGGACCTCGATCGCGGCGCCGAAGCGGGCGGCCGTGGGGTCGGCGCGGAGTACGACGTCCGGGTCCAGGAGCTTCAGCAGGCCGGCGAAGTCGCCGCCGCGCGAGGCCGCCATGAAGGCGGTCACCACCTCGCGCTGCCGCGTGCGGTCGGCGTCCGACTCCTCGCCTTGGCCGCGCACTCGGCGGCGGGAGCGGCTCGCGAGTTGGCGGACGGCCGCCGTGGACTTGCCGACGATGGGTGCGATGTCCTCGAACGGGACCGCGAACATGTCGTGCAGGACGAACGCCAGGCGCTCGGCCGGGCTCAGGGTGTCCATCACCACCAGCAGCGCCAGGCCGACCGAGTCCGACAGCTCCGCGGCCAGTTCCGGGTCGGCCATCGCGTCCCGTTCGGCGGCCTCGGCCGCCTCGACGCCGGCCGGGCCGTCCAGGTCCTCCTCGCCGTGGTTGCGGCGGGCGCGCAGCACGTCCAGGCAGACCCGGCCGGTCACCGTGGTGAGCCAGCCGGCCAGGTTCTCCACCTCCGCCACGTCCGAGCGGTTCAGCCGCAGGTACGCCTCCTGCACGGCGTCGTCCGCCTCGGCCAGCGAGCCGAGCATGCGGTACGCCACCGCCATCAGGTGCGGGCGCTGGGACTGGAAGAACTCGGCGAGCTGAAAGGTGTCGGTCATGGTTCCACATTCTGCGAACGGTCTCAGGCGGTCACCACTCTGACGTCCGCATTCGTTGGAGTGTGACAGCCGCCGTCGGGACCCGCATCGTCCGGGCCATCCGAGCTGTCCGGGCTGCCCGGACCATCCACACCGCCCCTACCGCCTGAATCATCCGCGTCACCCGCGTCACCCGGATCACCCGGATCACCCGAGGCCGCGACACCCACCGAGGCGCCCCGCAGCAGAACCCCGGCCACCAGCGCCGCGACGAAACTCACCGAGGCCGCCACCGCGAACCCCCACCGGCTGTCGGTGTGGTCGGTCAGCTCGGCGACCCCCAGCATCACCACCACCGTCGCCGCCAACCCCCACGCGTTCGCCAGCCCGAAAGCCCGCCCCACGTACGCCTCGTCCACGCTCGTCAGCACCAGCGACCGCGACGCGATCCGCGCCGTCCCGAACGTCAACGCCCCGATGGCCACCCCGACGGCGAGGAACGCCGGCCCGAACTGCGGCTGCAACACGAACATCGTGTTGGACGCCGAGAACCCGACCAACGCGATCGGCAGATCCCCGAACCGCCGCCCCAGCACCTTGTACGCCACCGTCGCCGCCAGGAACCCCAGACTCCCCATCG
>NZ_JAAFZA010000318.1 GCF_015356865.1 Catenulispora pinisilvae | reverse complement strand
CCGCTGGTGCCGGCGGTGGTGCGGCTATCGGTGCCGCTGCTGGTGCTGGTGCTGGCGCCGGTGCCGCTGCCGCTGCCGCTGCCGGTGTCGGCGTTGGCCTCGGCCTCGGCGCTGCTGGTGTCGGCGTCGGCGCTGCTGGTGCCGCGGCCGCTGCCGGCATCGGAGACAGCGCGGGTGGCGTCTTCCCCGCGGCGATGGACGGCTTCATCGGCACCCCGGCCGGGTCGGGCGGGTTCGCGTTCAACCCCGTCGTCGGAACCATCGCCCAAGCCCCGATCCCGTGGCGCCGCGACCTGGACGTCGCCGAAGCCGAGGCCTGCCTGCTGGTCGGACGCCTCCTGTGGGACGCGGCCGGCCGCCGCGACACCTCGGCCGCCGAAGAGTTCTTCGACCGCGCCGCCCGCCGAGCCGCCCAGGCCGGCGACTCGGTCATGCAGGTCACCGCGGCCCTGCGCGCGGCCTTCGTCGGCCTGTACGGCGGCGACCCGCGCGCCGGGGTCCGGCGGTGCGTACAAGCGGCCGTCACCGCCGCACCGGTCAGCGAGGCCCTGTTCGCCCTGGCCCGTCTGCACGCAGCCGAAGGCCACGCGATCCTAGGCAACGCCGCCGAATGCGACCGCGCCCTCACCACCGCACGCGGCGCGATGGCGGCGATCAGCGCCGACGACCCGGCCCCCGGCGTATGCCAGCCCCGCACCTACCAGCGCCTGTCCGGCGCCGCATACCTGGCCCTAGGCCGCTACACCGAGGCGCGCGCCGCGCTCACGCTGGCCGCCGCGCGCTACGAGCCCGGCAAGAAGCTGGCTCTGGTACTGGCCCAGCTCGCCCTCGCCTGCCTCGGCGAAGGCGACACGGCCGTGGCCCAGAGCCACCTGTGGACCGCGATCGACTTGGCGGAGATGACGCAGTCGTCCGGGGCGCTGGCCGTGGCGTTCCGCGCGGGGCGTGAGATCGTGCGCGCGAGTGGGGGAACGGCCGAGGCGTTGGCGATTGTGGATCGGCTGCTGACGGTGCTCGCCACAGGCTGATCGCAGCCCTCGATCACCGAACCGGCGCACCGACTACCATCGGCTCCATGATCGACCTCGAATACGAGATGACCTACCGCGAGACGATCGAAGGCCCGCTCGCCCCCACCACCGGCGCCCCACTCGGCGACCGCCTCTGCTGGCAGGTCACCACCGCCACCCTCAAGGGCGACCGCATCGACGCCACCCTGGCGATGCCGGGCACGGACTGGATGCGCCTGGGCCCGGACGGCCTGCGCCGCCAGGACCTGCGTGTCCAACTCACCACCGACGACGGCGCTACCATCCTGTTCCACTACGACACCGGCTTGATCCGCCCGAGCGAAGCCTTCCTGCGTGCGCTGCGCGACGGCGGCGGCACGGACTGGGCCGATCAGTACATGCGCATGGTGCCCGAGTTCGAGGTCGCCGATGGGCCGTACTCGTGGCTGAGCCAGAACGTTTTCGTCGCTGAGGGGCGGATTGCGGACACGCTGACGATTGAGTATCGGATCTATCGGGTGCTTTAGGGTGTCGAGCCGGCTGCCGTCGAATTGGGGCAGCTATGCGAACCGATGAGCTGTTCTTTGCCCAATTAGCTGTTCTTGGCTTCGTCCCAGTGCAGGACGACCGCAAGTTGTCTATCGGGGCGGCCTGGACTCAGATTCTTGTAATGGGGTCCGCCCTATTGAGTCGCAGGAAATTGTGTATTGATCTCCTCGGCGAGTTTTGGACGCATCCACGGATACGGGTCAACCAAGGGGCGCCTTTCGCCAACGATCTTCTGCCGGATCTCCTTGATCTGCGGACCGGCAGTGTAGTAGCGGCCACGCCCACTCCCGCTGGCTTCAAGTAGGCCGAGTTCAGCCAGCTGCGCCAGGTCGCGAGTTGCGGTATGCCCCTCGACCTGGGCCCTTTTCATGTAGCCGCCACGGCGTACTCGATAGCCGATCCAGGCATCAAATAGCGCGTCCATGACGCGTTCTGGCAGCTTTAGCCCTTCCCGGATCGCGTCAAATGCCACCCATGCGTCGCTGACCTCCTGGATGCGTCGGGCAACCGTCTGTGCCTGCATATGATGTGCGCGAAGGCAGAATGACAACCACAGATGGGCATCCGGACGTGGGGCCCATTTTCCGTGACCAGTGTGAGCGAGAGCTGCATAGTAGTCGTCGCTGTTGGCTCCGAGCCACTCCTCGATTGAGGAGAAGGTGGGTTCCCCAATATCGGACCGGGTGAGCACAAGGGTGGCGACGGCACGCCCCATACGGCCGTTGCCGTCGCGAAATGGATGGATCATGACCAAGTTTAGGTGCGCCATGGCTGAGCGGACTACGGGGTCAGAACTGATGCCTGTATGCAGGCTTTCAATAAGGGCACCCATCAGTTCGGGAACGGATTCAGCATCGGGGCCCTCGTGCACAATCTGATCAGTGCGGTCGTTGTGTACGTAAATGGGGCCTTTGCGCCAATGCCCTGGGGACTTCGAAGGCTCGTGCTGGAGTAGCATAAAGTGCATTGCCTTGATCTCGGCGACGTCGAAGTCCGTTTCACGGTCGGACCCGAGCGACAGGACATACTCCATCGCACGCTGGTAGCCCTTGATTTCGGCAAAGGTCTTTTCGTCGGCAGACAGCGGTTCCTCGTCGTCGAGTGCGGCCGCCGCGTCGTCCTCTGCAACGTTAATGCCCTCGATGCTGTTGGAGCCTTGAATGGCTTTGGCCCGGGCGGAGCGGCGCAAGCGACCCTCCCACCGTTTCGGAGTCTTGAGCGCGTGGCGCAGCTCCTTGCGCATCTGGTGGATCTCGGCGAGCACTGCGTCATCCTCGCTGGTCAGCCGGGGTGCTGTGTAGAGCTGTAGCGATGTTGCTTTCATGTAAACATGATACTCGAACGATGTCGAGTTAAACTAGACATTGGCGGGGACGTCCCGACGCGCACCCGGTCGTCTCGCGTCCACAACCAGGCGTCCCGATCGCCACGAGGCTTCTACTCGCGGCGGGCTGCAATTTGCCCAGTCGACTGGCGCGCGGTCGTTCTTAGATCAGGTCTGTCCGAGTACGGGGCACTGGGCTTCCTCGACCAGGCCGACAAGGGCGAGCTGCGCATGACCGAACTCGCGGACCGCCTCGGTCTCAACCAGAGCTCGGTCACCCGCCTGGTCGGCCGGCTCAACGCTGCCGAGTTCACGTACCGCGACCTGTGCCCCGACGACAAGCACGGTGCTTGACGAGCTCGCCGTCGCCGATTCGGCGCACGCGGCGATCATCGCGACCGCGCGTCGGGCGGCGTGACCGCGGCCCACTCCTTCGTACGTTCCAGGGAGTAGCCGAGGTATCCCTCTTCCGGCCGACGACGGAGTACGACGGTGCCAGCGAAGATCGCAGGCATGGCGGTGGATGAGTCAGGCGTCGAGAGTCTGGAACCGGAGCGGCAACACGAGGAGCCGCCGGAGCAGGATGACGCGCTCCACCTACCCCGCCGCCCCTGGCACCGCCGGGTCCTGCGCCGCCTGGCCAAGACCGTCGCCGTGGTGCTCGTGACGCTGACCATGCTCTCGGTTCCCTACAACGCCTACACCGCCGACCGCGTCGCACCCCCGCCCGGCCTGGCCTACGTCGAGGCCGACGGCATCCACACCCGCTACGCGGAATGGGGCACCACCGGCTCCCCGATCGTCCTGGTCCACGGCGCCTTCGAAGACTCCGACACCTGGCAAGATCTGGCCACGCTGCTCGCGCAAAACCACCGCGTCTACGCCCTGGACCTCACCGGTTCCGGCTACAGCCAGCGCGTCGCCCCCTACACCACGCAACACATGGCCGCCCAACTCAACGGCCTCGTCACGGCCCTGGGTATCGACCACCCGCTCCTGGTCTCGCACTCCAGCGGCGCAGCCGTCGCCGCCGAAGCGGTGCTGGAGACGCCCCACACCTACAGCGGCCTGATGTTCCTGGACGGCGACGGCCTGCCGATCCCGAGCCCGCCCACCTGGATCCTGGGCCCGCTGCGCACCTCCGCGCTCCGCCTGGTCCTGCGCTCGGACTGGGCCATCCGCACCATCTACGCCTCGCAATGCGGACCGGCCTGCCCGCGCCTGGACGCCGCCGGCGTCGAGCGGTTCCGGCGCCCGCTCCAAGTGGCCGGAGCCGAACAGGGCCTGTGGGGCACGATCGACAACATCGGCGGGCCGGGACTGCCGGCGTCCCGGCTGGCCCAACTGCGACAACTGTGTCTGCCGAAGGCGGTCACCTTCGGGGCTCAGGACTCGATGTTCGCCGCCAACGCGCCCGAGACCGTGGCCGCGAACATCGGCGCACCGGCACCGACGGTGATCCAGGGCGCGCACCACCTGTCGCTCATCTCGAACCCGGCTCAGGTGGCCGCTTCGGTGGAAGCGCTTGTGGCACGCGCCGAGCCGGCCTGCTGATTAGCAACAGGCCGGCTCGGCGGGATCAGGGCGGTCCGCTCCCATCAGCTCGCCGCCCAGGTCGGCTCGCCTCAACTCACCGTGATCGCATCCAGATCCGGCGCGTAAGCCGTGTCATTGTGGAACTTGATCGTGTTGGCCCCGGCGTTGAGCTGCACCGTCACACTCGCGCTGGCCGGCGTCGCGAAACTGCTGCCGCTCACCGTCTCCACGACGTCCGGCCCGCCGTTCACGCTGATCGAGAAGCTGCGGCTCCCGCTGACCAGATACGCGATCGTCAGCGTGTGGCTGCCGGCCGCCGCCTCGGTGATCCCGTTGATCGTCACGGAGTTCGCCGCGCCGTTCCCGATGTACCCGACCTTGTGCCCGCCGGAGCAGGCCGCGCACGTCGCGACCCGCGCCGCCCCCGCGAGCGTGTTGCCCGCCGCCTCGGCCTCGATCGTGACGCCGCCGCCGCCGCTTCCGGACGGCACCACGCGGATCAGCTTCACCGCGCCGGGGCCGAGGTTCACGCTATACGTGCCGCTCACGCTGCCCAGCGAAGCGCCACTCCACAGATCCGTCGCGGTGCCACTCCCCGAGATCCCGGCCGCCGAGAGCGGGACGCTGACCGTCGTCGAGTCCGTGCCGCTGTAGTTGAACAACCCGATGACGACGCTGCCGTCCTTCTCCTTCTTGCTGTAGACCTGCTGGTTCCCGTTGTCCACGATCCGCGAGGCGTCGATCGCGTCCTGGTCCACCGCCAGCACCCGGCGGTTCTTCAGATACCCGAGCTCGGTCGCGTTCAGCTGCGTCAGATCCGTGCCCAGGATCAGCGGTCCGGATCCCAATGCCCACAAGCTCATCTGCGACTGCTGCTCGGCGTCGGTGAGCCCGGTGGCCGAGCCGTTGCCGACCTCCAGCGAGTCGTAGTCGTTGAACGCGCCCGGCCCGCCGTCCGGCTGCCAGGACGCGACCTGCCCGAACCGGGTCTGTACGTGGGTCCAGTCGGTCAGCGTTCCGGGCGTGGTGCATTTGGTGTAGCACTCGATGTCGCCGCTGGTGCGCCAGCCGTTGGAGTACTGCTTCCACGTCGCCGCGCTGCCGATCGCCAGGTTGTTGGACAGCTCCAGGTGGATCGGCCGCCCGGTCTGCACCAGCGCCTTGGACCACGCCTGGATGTCCGGCACGTCCGGGGTGCCGACGCCGTCGATCTTCACGTAGTCCACGCCCCAGGACGCGAACTCGTCGGCCCAGGAGTCGATGAACTGCTGCGCGCCCGGCTTGCTGTAGTCGATGCCGACCATGCCCTTGCAGTTGTAGTTCTTCTCCGCGGTCGTGGTCGCTATGTCTTTCACGTGGTAGGACGTGCCGAGTATCGCGCTGTTCTGCGCGACCGCCTGTTGGGAGACGCCGGGCGTGACGTAGAGGCCGAACTGGAGCCCGTCGGCGTGCACATGATCGGCGACCGCTTTGATCCCGTCGGTGCTGCCGGACGCCGGGAACTTCGTGGTGTCGGTGACCCAGCGGCCGTTGGCGTCCACATTCGGGCCCTGACTCCCCGGGCACTGGTACCAGAAGTCGTCGAGGTTGACGTACTGGAAGCCGGCCGCCGCCAGCCCGGACGCCTTCATCGCGTCGGCCTGGGCGTCGACCTTCGCGGCGGTCGGGTCCTTGCGGACCGAACTCCAGCTGGACCAGCCCAGGGCCGGGGTCAGCCCGACGCCGTTGTTCTCGGCGTGCGCCGGGGCGGCGGCCCCGATCGGCGGCAGCACCGCGGCCACGACCGCCAGCCCGACGCCCGCGATCCAGGTCTTGATTCCCAGCGTGCGTAGCCCCATTGCCGGCTCCCGGTAGTAAAGTTGTCTAACACGATCCGCCACGCAAGGTACTGCGATGAGGGCGGGGCAGCAAGGGTCGGATGAATGATCTCGGAAGTCGATGGTCGATCACCACAAAACCCTGTTTAACTCAAGTCAACTCCCTTCCCCATTGCCGAAACCTCTGATGTTTGCTTGACTCCGGCGCATGACGAAGCGCTCTGTGCCGCTCGGTATCAGATCTCTAATCACCGCCGCGGCGACGGTATCCCTGCTCGGCGCAGCCGGATTCACCGCTGTCAGCCAAGCGAGCCCGGCCACGTCCCACCCGGCCACCTCCCACCCTCCGGCGGGAATCGTCGGCCAGGTCTACGTCTCGCCCGGCGGCAGCGACGGCAACCCCGGCACGGCCGCCGCCCCGGTGCAGACGATCGGCAAAGCCCAAGCCCTGGTCCGCACACTGAACCAGAACATGAACGCCGACCTGACCGTGGTCCTGGAAGACGGCTTCTACCGGATGACCAGCCCCCTGACCCTCACCGCCGCCGACTCCGGCACCAACGGCCACACCGTGCACTGGACCGCCGCCACCGGCGCCCACCCGGTCCTGGCCGGCTCGGCGCAGATCACCGGCTGGCAGCCGATGAGCGCCGGCAGCCCGATCTGGGTCGCGCAGGCCCCGGCGGGCCTGCAAACCCGGCAGCTCTACGTCGACGGCGCCCGCGCCTCGCGGGCCAACGGCACGCTCCCGGCCGCGCTCACCGGCCAGGACTCCACCGGCTACAGCGGCGGCGGCTCGACGATGGCCGCGTGGCGCAACCCCAGCGGCGCCAAGCCGCAGCTGGAGTTCGTCTACCGCGGCGGCCTCGGCGCGTGGACCGAGCCGCGCTGCCCGGTGGCGTCGTTCAGCGGCGCGGCCGTCGTCATGGCGCAGCCGTGCTGGACCAACTCCACGGCGCGCGCCGGGTCCTTCCCGGACGGCCGGGCCTACAACCTGGTGGGCCGCAGCTCGATCACCGAACAGCCGACGAGCGTGGAGAACGCCTTCCAGTTCCTCGGCGCGAAGACCCCGGGCCAATGGTTCCTCGACCAGGGTGACAGCAAGCTGTATTACGTCCCGCGTCCCGGCGAGACGATGAGCACCGCCGACGTCGAGGCGCCGGTGTTGCAGCAACTGGTCACCGGCGGCGGCACGGCCTCGGCCCCGCTGCGCGACGTCGCGTTCTCCGGGATCCAGTTCTCCTACGCGACCTGGCTCGGCCCGCAGTTCCACACCCAGGGCACCAGCGACGGCTTCTCCGAGATCCAGGCGAACTACCAGGTGACCGGTGCGAACGGGGCGGCCGCACAAGGTCTGTGCCACATCCCGCCACCGAGCTATACGAAGGGCACGTGCCCCTTCGGCGCGTGGACCCAGATCCCCGGCAACGTCTCGCTCACCTACGACCAGGGCGTCCAGTTCACGAACGACGCCTTCGTCCATCTCGGCGCCGCCGGCCTGGCACTCGGCGACGGTTCGCAGAACGACGTGGTGAAGGGCGACGTGGTCACCGACGTCTCCGGCAACGGGATCGAGCTCGGCAACGTCGACCAGCCCACCGCCACCGGAGCGTCGCAGACCTCTGGCAACGCCGTCACCGACAACCACGTCTTCGACGTCCCGGCCGAGTTCCACGGCGGCGTCGGCATCGACTCCGGCTACACCGCGCATGACACGGTCAGCCACAACCAGATCGACCACACCCCCTACACCGCGATCTCCCAGGGCTGGGGCGGCTGGCCGGACAAGGAGAAAGAGGCGCCGCAGGCGAACTTCTCGCGCGACAACGCCATCTCCGACAACCTCATCTTCGACCACATGGGCATGCTCAACGACGGCGGCGCCATCTACACGCAGGGCATCACCGGTACCTCGCTGGCCGACGGCGAGCATGTCACCGGCAACGACATCCACGACCAGACCGGCAGCGGCCACGTGATCTACACGGACAACGGCTGCACCTTCGAGACCATCACCGGCAACGCCGTCTACAACAACCCCGGCGCGCAGGCCTGGTCCTCCCGCCACACCGACTACGCCCCGGGCCACACCACCACCTACGACCCGACCGACGTCGAGGGCAACTACTTCGAGAACCCGGCCGGCTACACCACCGGCGGCGGCGTCACCGTCAAGAACAACACCACGATCACCAGCCCGAGCCAGATCCCGACCTCCATCACCGCGAACGCCGGCATCGAGTCCGCCTACCAGAGCATCCTGAGCTGGACCCAGGCACCGCTGCCCCCGGTCCCGGACCCGCACGCGGCCGTGGCGGTGTCGATCACCGTGAACCACGGCGTCGCGGGCACCGTCGGCACCGGCTTCGCAGGGTTCAGCTACGAGAAGGACCGCATCGGCGCCGGCCTGTTCGACGCGCACGACACCGCGCTGGTCAACCTCTTCCGCCTGCTGGGCCCCAGCTACCTCCGGATCGGCGGCAACGAGGTCGACCGGGTGAACTGGAACCCGGCCGGCACCGGCGGCTCGGCGACGGAGATCGCCCCCGCGGACGTCGACAAGCTGGCGGCCTTCGCCAAAGCGACGGGCTGGAAGGTCATCTACGGCATCAACCTCAAGACCAACACCCCCGCGAACGCCGTCTCCGAAGCCCAATACGCGGCCCACGCGCTAGGTAAGAACCTCGCCGCGTTCGAGATCGGCAACGAGCCGAACGTCTACGACAGCGAGGCCGCCTACGAGGCCTCGTTCAACACCTACACCGCAGCCATCCGCGCCAAAGTCCCCACCGCTGCCTTCGACGGCCCCGGCACCTACCGCCACGGCGCCTGGGACGCCCAATTCGCCGCCGACGAAAAGAAGAACGACCTGACCACGCTGTCGATGCACATGTACATCGGCAAGAACACCACGGCCACGATCCCCGGCATGCTCGCCTCCAACCCCACCAGCTTCGCCACCGACGAAGCGGCCATATCCGCGGCCAAGTCCACCAACGACATCCCGCAGTGGCGTATGACAGAGGCCAACTCCTACTTCGACGGCGGCGCGCCCGGCGTCAGCGACGTCGAGGCGGCCTCCCTGTGGTCCCTGGACTTCATGGAAGGCCTCGCCGCCCAAGGCGCATCCGGCGTCAACTTCCACGGCGGCACCTCCGGCCAGTTCCCCATCAACTACTCGCCGATCGTCTTCAACGGCCTCACCCCGACCGGCGTCCAGGGCGTCTACTACGGCGAACTCCTCTGGAAACTGGCCGGAACGGGTCCCCTGCACACGGCATCGGTGACCGGTGGCGCCGCGGTCTCGGCCTGGTCGATCGGCGACAACGTGTTCATCGACAACAAGGGCAGCGCCCCGATCACCACGACCATCACCCTCCCGGCCCCGGCAGCAACGGCACACGCCTACACCCTCACCGCACCGAGCCTCACCTCCAAGGCGATCACCATCGCCGGCTCCACGGTCAGCGGCACCGGCGCCTTCCGGCCCACTCCGACACCGGTCCCGGTGACCGGCGCGCGGGCGAGGGTCAGCGTGCCGGCCGGCAGCGCTGTGTTGGTGGTCGCGGGGTAGGGCATGGTCGACGCCTGAGACGACGCCTGAGACAAACAAGCCCTTGATCGAACCAATCCCGCACCCACTTAGGATGGCAACCCCAGGCCACCTCGACGGGAACCCGCAACGACGCGCTCACACGTTCCAGTGCGGCGTAGCGTCGTCCGCGTGCCAAACCCCGCAGACGTATTCCCAGGCTGGGAGCGACTAGAGTCCGACCTCTCCGCTGCCGCAGACGCCGGCGACGATGTGAAGCTATCCGCCGTCGAGGTACTGACGCTGCTCGGCGAGGTGCAGCGGCTGGGCCGCCGCCTGGACGGGGCGGCACGGCTGTTGCGGCAGGTGACGGACGGCAGGGGCTGCTGGGCGTCGGAGCAGGGCTACCTGCCGTGCGCGTTTCGTGGGGTCGACGGGTTCCTGGCCGAGCTTCCGAAGCGCCGATGGTGGTGGCGGCGCTAGGGGTGTTTGGGGTTCGGGTCTTTTT
>NZ_JAAFZA010000317.1 GCF_015356865.1 Catenulispora pinisilvae | reverse complement strand
CGAGAACATTTGGCCGAAATCTGCCGATTTCTCAACAACGCCTTTAAACCCCGTACACGACCGGCGACCTCCGCACCCGACTCTCGTCCAACAGGTGACCACACCACCAACCCGGTGAACCAATCCGACCACCGCACTAGCAGTGGCCGAAGATGGCACCAGCCACGTCAGCCACGTCAGGCCACGCCCGGCGTGATCAGCCCCGTCTCGTAAGCGACCACCACCGCCTGCGCCCGGTCCCGCAGGTTCAGCTTCGCGAGGATGCGCGCCACGTGGGTCTTGACCGTCGCCTCCGACAGGTGGAAGCGCGCGGCCAGTTCGGCGTTGGAGAGGCCGCGGCCCAGGAGGCCGAGGACTTCGCGCTCGCGTGGTGTGAGGGTTGCGAGGTCCTTGTGGAGCGCTTCTGTGCGTGGGTTCACGGTTGGCACCGCGAAGCGCTCGACCAGGCGGCGGGTGATGGCCGGGGCCAACATCGCGTCGCCGGCTCGGACCATGCGGACTGCGGCTACCAGGTGTTCTGGGCTCACGTCCTTCAGGAGGAAGCCGCTGGCGCCGGCTGTGATGGCCGCGTAGACGTACTGGTCCAGGTCGAAGGTTGTCAGGATGATGATGCGGGGTGGTTCGTGGTCGGTGGGGGTGTCGGCGAGGAGGAGGCGGGTGGCTTCCAGGCCGTCCATGCCGGGCATGCGGATGTCCATCAGGACTACGTCGGGGTGGGTTTCGCGGGATACGCGTAGGGCTTCGTCGCCGTTGGCTGCTTCGCCGACCACGTCGATGCCTTCGGACATCAGGATCATGCGGAAGCCGGTGCGGACCAGGACTTGGTCGTCGGCGATCACTACGCGGAGGTTCGCGCCGCTCTCGCCGGCGTCGGCGCCGCTGCCGTAACCGCTGCCGCTGCCGTAACCGCTGCCGCCACCACCGCCGTTGACGCCGCCAAAGTCGACTCTGCCGCTCATGCTCCGGTCCCCTCTCGCAGCGGGATCACGGCGCTCACCATGTACCCCCCGGTCAGTCGTGGCCCCGCGCTCAGGGTGCCACCGTAGACCGCCAGCCGTTGGCGCAGGCCGGCCAGGCCCCGGCCGTTGCCGGTGGCGGCCGCGGATGAGGGGGTGCCGCCGGTGTCGACGACGTCCACCTTCAGGCGTTGGGGCGTGTAGTCCAGGGTCACGCGGATCAGCGCGCCGACCGCGTGCTTCACCGCGTTCGTCAGTCCCTCCTGGACCACCCGGTACGCCGCCAGGTCCGGGCCCGACGGCAGCGGGATGACGTCGCCCTCGATCGCCAGGTCGACGCGGACGCCGCCGTTGCGGATCCGTTCCACCAGCGCGGGGATCTGTTCCAGGCCGGGCTGGGGGGCGAGGTCCGCGGTGCCGGCCGGGTCGCCGCCTTGTGAGGTCATCGTCAGCAGGCCCATGACGTGGCGCAGTTCGGCCATCGCGGCGCGGCCGCTGTCCTCGACCGCCAGCAGCGCCTCGCGTGCCAGGTCCGGGGACTTGTCCAGGACCTTGCGGGCGGCGCCGGCCTGGACCACCATCACGCTCACGTTGTGCGAGACCACGTCGTGCAGTTCGGCCGCGATCCGTGCGCGTTCCTGCTCGACGGCGCGCAGCATCGACGACTCGCGTCCCTCTTCGAGGTCGTGGACGCGCTGCTTCCAGTTCCCGATGGCGTTGGCGCCCAGGACGATCGGGATGAGGAACAGGAACGGGACGAAGCCGCGGGTGACGTTGGGGATCTGGCTGCCGCGGGTGACGGCGAGCAGGATGGCGCCGAGGCCGAGGCTGTAGACCATGGCTGCGCGGTAGGGGCTGTAGATGGCGGCGCTGTAGGCGGCGATCAGGACGGCCATGAAGGTGAAGATCGCGGTGTCGTTGCTGTCCGACACGTTGGCGTGCAGGAGCAGGACCGCTGTCTCGCAGGTCCAGAACGCCGCCAGGGGGTAGCGGCGGCGCAGGCTCAGGGGCAGGGCCGTCATGATCACCAGGACGGTGTCGCGGGGGCCGACCTGGATCAGGTGGTCGACCGAGTAGAAGGGCCCGTGCTGCGCCGGGAACATCACCGCGTGGTGGTAGCCGCTGTTCAGGATGCTGAACATCATCGCCAGGGCCAGGGCTATGTCCGCGGCCCAGGCCCAGCGGGTGGGCGCCGGTGCCGCGCCCGTGCGGCGGCGCAGTGCCGCCCACGCGCCGCGGACCAAGCGCCGGTCCTCGTCGTCCCTGTTCACCGGCTCAGTGTCGCAAGAACCCGGGCCGGTCCACATCATCCGCTCCGTCTACGGGCCTACGTCTGTGGGATACACCACCAGGATGACGAGGCCGGGGCATCAGCTCAGGGGTGTACCGGGTTTCATGACTCAGGCCGACGCGGGCGATCACGGTCCGTCCATAGGTTCGTGGGCATGACGAATCCGTCGAGGAATCCGCCGAATCCGCTGATGATCGATCTGCGCGAGGCGACCAAGAAGTACGACGACGGCCCGCCCGCGCTGGCCGGCGTCACCCTGTCCGTGGCGGCCGGGGAGTGCCTGGCGGTGCTCGGGCACTCCGGCAGCGGCAAGTCCACGCTGCTGAACCTGATCGCCGGGCTGGACCGGCCCAGCAGCGGCACCGTGACGGTCAACGGGATCCGGGTGGACCGGCTCGGGGAGGCGGGTTCGGCCAAGTACCGGCGGGCCTCGATCGGGATGATCTTCCAGTTCTTCAACCTGCTCGACGATCTGACCGTGCTGGACAACGTGCTGGTCCCGGCGCAGCTGGCCGGGATGGGCAAGGCCGAGGCCAAGCGCCGCTCTGCCGAACTGCTCGGCTCGCTGGGCATCGACCGGCACGCCAAGGCCTACCCGCAGCGGCTCTCCGGCGGGCAGCGGCAGCGGGTCGCGGTGGCCCGGGCGCTGATGAACCGGCCGGCGTTGCTGCTGGCCGACGAGCCGACCGGCGCGCTGGACTCACACTCGGCCCAGGACGTGCGCCGGCTGCTGCTGGACCTGAACGCCGAGGGCCAGACCATCCTGCTGGTCACCCACGACGTCGAGTTGGCGGCCGGCACGGCGCACCGGACCATCGAGTTGGTGGACGGCGCGGTGGCCCGGGACGTGGTCAACGGTGCGGCACGGGGGGACGCATCGCTGACCACTCCCGCGAACGCCGCCGTCACCGGCCCGGCGGGAGCGGTCCGATGACGCTGCACACGCCCCTGCCCCGGCGCCTCTTCGAAGCCGGCTTCCGGGCCGTGGCCCGCCTCCTGCTGGCGGTGACCCGATGAGCGCCCTGGGCAAGGTGGTGCGCTCCGGCGTCGGCCGGCGCCGCGTCCAGTCCTTCGTGATGGCCCTGACCACGCTGGCCGCCGTCACCTCCTCGGTCTTGTCCCTCGGCCTGCTGACCGTGGTCCAGGCCCCCTTCGACCACGCCTTCGCCAAGCGCGGCGGCGCGCACCTGGCCGTGCAGTTCGACGGCGCGAAGGCGACCGCCGCGCAGGCCGCCGCGACCGCGCACGCCGCCGGGGTCACCGAGGCCGGCGGCCCCTACCCGATCACCACCTCGCTGGACTCGACGGTCGGCCCGGACTGCACCGCGGGCATCGGCCCCGGCATGACCTTCGCCGACACCGCCGCGCCGCCGGTCACCGTGACCACCCGGCCGAACCTGACGGCCGGCGCCGGGCTGGACCAGATCGTGCTGGACCGGGGCACGTGGCCGACCGGCCCGAACCAGATCGTCCTGAACGACTGGCCCGGCGAGTGCCTGGGCAAGTCCGTCGTGTTCAGCTCGCTGGCCGGCAAGCCGTCGTTCAAGGTCGTCGGGTTCGCCAACTCGCTGACCGACACCGCGACCGGCTGGACCACCGCCGACGGCTTCGCCCGGCTGACCGGGGCCGGGGCCAAGACCGATTCGCAGATGCTGTACCGGTTCGCCGCCGCCGGGACCGAGGCGCAGATCACCGCCGACCGGCAGGCGGTCGCCGCCGCCGCGCCGGCCGGCTCGGTCGAGGGCGCGCAGTCCTACCTGACGGCGCGGACGCAGGCCACCGGCAACGCCAAGTCCTTCGTGCCGTTCCTGATCGTGTTCGGCGTCCTCGGGTTGTTCCTGTCGGTGCTGATCATCGCGATCGTGGTCAGCGGCGCGGTGGTGTCCGGGATCCGGCGCATCGGGATCCTGAAGTCGCTGGGCTTCACGCCGGGGCAGGTGGCCCGTGCTTATGCCGCGCAGGCATTGATCCCGGCGACGATCGGCGTGGTGGCCGGGACCGTGTTCGGCAACCTGCTGGCCGTGCCGGTGCTGAACGGCACCAGCCACGACTTGGGCTCGGGCGGGGCCACGCTCCCGGTGTGGGTCAGCCTGCTCGTTCCGTTGGGGACGTTGGCGATCGTCGCGGTGACCGCGATGATCCCGGCGCTGCGAGCCGGCCGGCTTCCGGCCGTGCAGACGCTGGTGGTGGGCCGCGCTCCCCGGGCCGAACGCGGCCGGGCCGCGCAACGCCTGGCCTCCCGGCTGCCGCTGCCCCGCTCGGTTTCGCTGGGGCTGGCCCAGCCGTTCGCCCGGCCGGCCCGGGCCGCGCTGGTCGGCGCCGCGGTGCTGTTCGGCGCGGTCAGCGTGACGTTCGCGCTGGGCCTGGAGACCGGGTTCAGCAAGTTCCAGGACCAGCGCAGTGCCGGGTTCAACGCCGCCTCGCTGATCGTGGTGCCGACCAGCGAGGATCCGGAGCAGGGCGGTCCGCCCGGGGGCATGTACGGCCCGAACGACCCGCGTACTCCGCATCTGGACGCCGCGAAGGTGTCCGCCGCCCTGGCCTCGGTCCCGGGCACGAAGGCCGCGTTCGGCTGGGGCGACAGCGGGGCCACCGTGGTCGGCGCGCCGACCGGTGACATGACGGCCGTGGACACGGTCTCCGGCGACTTCTCGTGGACCGGGATGGAGCTGATCTCCGGCCGCTGGTACTCCGGGCCCGGCGAGGCGGTCATCAGCGACCGGCTGGCCACGGCGATGGGGACGCACGTCGGCGACGCCGTCACCGTGGTGCAGGAGGGCAAGCCGCTGACGCTGAAGGTCGTCGGTGTGGCCTTCGACACCCACGACAGCGGCCGGTCCGTCCTGGTCGACAGCGCCACGTTCGCCGCCGCCGGGCTGACGCCGCGGATCGACCAGTTCAACGTCGAGCTGGCCTCGGGGGTGAGCGGCCCGGACTGGGCCGCCTCGGCCACCGCCGCCCTGTCGCCACTGCACGCCGACGTGGACGACAACCAGTCCGGGCACGGTTCCGACGTGGTCATGGTGATGAGCGCGCTGGTGGCCACGCTGTCGGTGATGCTGTTGGTGGTGGCGGCGCTCGGGGTGCTGAACACCGTGGTCCAGGACACCCGCGAACGGATCCACGACCTGGGGATCTTCAAGGCGCTCGGGATGACGCCGCGCCAGACGGTGTCGATGGTGCTGACGTCGGTGGCGCTGACCGGGCTGATCGCCGGGCTGATCGGGGTGCCGATCGGCACCGCGCTGGAGAAAGCGACGCTGACGCCGATGGGGAACGCGGTCGGCATGCACCTGCCACCGAGCGTGACCAACACCTACAGCCTGGGACTGGTCCTCCCGCTGCTGGCCGGCGGGGTCGTCATCGCCTTGCTCGGCGCGCTGCTGCCGGCCGGCTGGGCCGCGCGGTCGCGGACCGCCACCGCGCTGCGGACCGAATGAGGCCGGGAACCGGATGAGGCCGGAGACCGAATGAAGCCGGAGACCGAATGAGGCCGGAGACCGTCGAGCAGGGGAACGCGAGTAGCACGCGGCGACAAGCCTGCTCTCGGGCATCGTGAAAGGAATGCCGGCCCGCTGAGGTTGATACCCTCGGAAGGGTCGGCATTCCGACGCTTGATTCTGAATTTGCCAGTCCACAATGGCGTGAGAGGCAAAGCATGGCGGTCAGTGTTTTCGACCTGTTCTCGATCGGCATCGGCCCGTCGAGCTCGCACACCGTGGGGCCGATGCGGGCGGCCCGGATGTTCGCCAAGCGCCTGGACAACGAGGATGTGCTGCCGAAGGTGGCGCGGATCCGGGCTGAGCTGTTCGGCTCGCTCGGTGCCACCGGCCACGGCCACGGCACCCCGAAGGCGGTGCTGCTCGGACTGGAGGGTCAGGTCCCGGCGACCGTGGACGTGCGCGGCGCCGAAACCGATCTGGTGCGGATCCGGGAGACCGGGCGGCTGCGGCTGCTGGGGACCGAGCGCGGCACCGGCGCCGAGATCGCCTTCGCCGAGGACCGCGATCTGGTGCTGCACCGGCGCAAGTCGCTGCCTTACCACTCCAACGGGATGCGGCTGTTCGCCTACGACGAGCACGGCGAACCGTTGATGACCAAGACGTACTACTCGGTCGGCGGCGGGTTCGTGGTCGACGAGGACGCCGTCGGCGCCGACCGCGTGGTCCTGGACGACACCGTGCTGAAGTACCCGTTCCGCACCGGCGCCGAACTGCTGGACCTGGCCACGCAGACCGGCCTCAGCGTCAGTGGCCTGATGCTGGAGAACGAGCTCGCCTGGCGCACCGACGCCGAGGTGCGCGCCGGCCTGCTGGAGATCTGGCGGGTGATGCGCGAATGCGTCGCCGCCGGCATCACCACCGAGGGCATCCTGCCCGGCGGCCTGAAGGTGCGGCGCCGGGCCCCGGGCATCGCGCGCACGCTGCGGGCCGAGGGCAACAAGGAAGTGCGCGCCAACGAGTGGGCCACGCTGTGGGCGATGGCGGTGAACGAGGAGAACGCGGCCGGCGGCCGGGTCGTCACCGCCCCCACCAACGGCGCCGCCGGCATCATCCCGGCGGTGCTGCACTACTACACGGCCTTCGTACCGGACGCCGATGAGGACGGCGTGGTCCGGTTCCTGCTCGCGGCCGGTGCCGTGGGCATGCTGTTCAAGGAGAACGCCTCGATCTCCGGCGCCGAGGTCGGCTGCCAGGGCGAGGTCGGCTCGGCCTGCTCGATGGCCGCCGCCGGCCTGGCCGAGGTCCTCGGCGGCACCCCGGAGCAGGTGGAGAACGCCGCCGAGATCGGCATGGAGCACAACCTGGGCCTGACCTGCGACCCGATCGGCGGGCTGGTGCAGATCCCGTGCATCGAGCGCAACGGCATGGCCGCGGTGAAGGCCGTCACCGCCGCGCGGATGGCGCTGCGCGGCGACGGCCGGCACCACGTGTCGCTGGACAAGGTCATCAAGACCATGAAGGACACCGGCCGCGACATGTCGGTGAAGTACAAGGAGACGGCGCGCGGCGGGCTCGCGGTGAACGTCATCGAGTGCTGAGACGCATCGTCGAGGGCTGATGACCGTCAGCGGGTGCTGACGGTCACGGTCGCGCCTTCCAGATCGGCCGGGCCTTGGGTGGCCAGGATCGCGGCCACCAGGTAGGCCTGCGCCTGGTTCGTTGTCTCGAACTCGAGCCCGGACGGCCCGCGGCGAGTGGCTTCTGGGGGACGAAAGAAGCGCCCATCGCGCCGGTCCGCACCGTCGACACCGTGCACGTCCGGGACGGCGGCACCTCGTCAAAATGGTCGAGCACCGGGCGGAACTGCAAAATGCCGGGCTCGCCAAGGGTTTTCAGCCGAGCCAGGTCGGCCGCGTGCCCGGCGCGCATCCGCGGCGGCAGTTGTCGCAGTGCTCTGATCACGGTGTCCTGCCGGTCCACGTCCGGGTACGCGTCGTGCGCGGTGAGGTCGTGGTCCAGCAACGGCAGCGTCCCGCCGCCCCGGCGCCGGCCGTGGTCGAGGGCCAGGTTGGCCAGGATCCGCCGCACGTACGCCTGCCGGGCCGCCGGCCCCAGTGCCGGTAGGCCCGCTCCAGCGCGCCCTGCACCAGGTCCTCGGCCTCGTCGTCCCCGGCCGTCCCCAGTCATCCCCCCACACCCTTGACAGCAGAGGCTACCCGCTTGCATGGTTAGTTACATGAGTAATGAACCGAGGGACCGGTGATGGACGAGGGCCGCCCGCTCTTCCAGCAGATCGCCGAGCAGATCGAGTCCTCGATCCTGGACGGCACGCTGGCCGCGGACACCCAGGTGCCCTCGACCAATGAGCTCGCCGCGTTCCACCGGATCAACCCGGCGACCGCCGCCAAGGGCGTCAGCCAGCTGGTGACCGACGGGATCCTCTACAAGAAGCGAGGCATCGGGATGTTCGTGGCGAGCGATGCGCGGCGGCGCGTGCTGGACCGGCGGCGGGACGCCTTCGCCCGGGACTTCGTGGAGCCGCTGCTGGCCGAGGCCCGCCGGCTCGGGCTGAGCGCGGCGGACGTGCGGGACCTGATCGAGAAGTGGGGAGAGGGACGATGAGCGTCGTGGCCGTCGAGGACCTGACGATGCGCTACCGCGGCCACACCGCGCTGGACGGCGTCAGCCTGGCCTTGGAGCCGGACACCATCCACGGGATGCTGGGCCGCAACGGGGCCGGCAAGACCACGCTGATGCGCATCCTCACCGGGCAGGAGTTCGAGACCTCCGGCCGGGTCGAGGTGTTCGGGCAGCCGCCGCGGGAGAACCCGGCGGTGCTGAACCGGGTGTGCTTCATCCGCGAGTCGCAGAAATACCCCACGAACTTCAAAGTGCGCGAGGCGCTCGCCGCCGCCGCGATCGCCTGCCGGAACTGGGACCGGGCCTACGCCGACCGGCTGGTGAAGGACTTCGAGCTGCCGCGGGACCGGCCGATCAAGAAGCTCTCGCGCGGTCAGCTCTCGGCGGTCGGCATCGTCATCGGGCTGGCAGCCCGCGCTCCTCTGACCCTGTTCGATGAACCGTATCTAGGCCTGGACGCGGTGGCCCGGCAGATCTTCTACGACCGGCTGCTTGAGGACTTCTCCGAGCGCCCGCGCACCATCGTGCTGTCCACGCACCTCATCGACGAGGTCGCCGACCTGGTCGAGCACGTGGTGCTGATCGACCACGGCGAGGTGCTGATGGACCAGGACGCGGACGAGCTGCGCGGGCGCGCGGTGTCCGTCAGCGGTCCGGCCGAGGCCGTCGCCGCCTATGCCGACGGCGTGCCGGTACTGCACCGCTCCGAACTCGGCGGCCGGGCGCGCGTGGCGCTGGCCGAGCGGCCGGGACGACCGGCCGAGGGCGTCAGCGTCGACTCGCTGTCGCTCCAGGAACTGATCGTCCTCACCACCAACCAGGGGGACCCGAAATGACCGAGACCATCAAGGCACTGCGTATCCAGCTGCTGAAGCCGGGCGTGACGGTCGCCGTCCCGTGGTACAGCATCGGCATCGCGATCCTGATCGTGACGGCCTTGTTCGCGGTGGTGGGCGGCGGCAGCCCGCCGTACACCGGCCGGACCACCGGGGCGCTGTGCGCGTTCTACGCCTCCGGCATCGGCGTGCAGCCGTGGCTGATGAACCAGCTGTTCCCGTTCTCGATGGCGCTGTCCGTCACCCGGCGGGCGTTCGTCCGCGCCACCGCGCTGCTGATCCTCGGCGAGGCCGTGCTCGCCGGGCTCGGACTGGCCCTGCTGAACAGGATCGAGATCGCCACCCATGGCTGGTTCGTCCACACCCGGGTGCTCAACCTGCCGCACGTCCACCAGGACGACTTCTTCACCCAGGCGCTGGTCTACGGCGTCCCGACGATGGCTCTGACCACGGCCACGGCCTTCGTCGGCGCGGCGTTCCGGGTCTTCGGGGGGTTCGGGCTGTGGGTGCTGGGCGTCGGCATGGCGTTCGTGTCCGCCGTGGTCGTGGCGATCCTGATGCTGACCCACAGCATGGGGCACGTCGGCCACTTCTTCGCCACCCAGCCGATGCTCGCCGACTTCGCCCTGTACCCGCTGGCGCTGGTGGCGCTGTTCGGGGCCGGGTGGCTGGTGCTGATGTTGCGGGCCCGGGTGTAGAACGCCCCGCGATCCGGCAGGGGACTCAGAGCTCTGGCGGGAGGGGATCAGAGCTCGTCGACAGCGAGGTCGAACTCGGTGCTGTGCCCCTCGAACGCCGCCAGGCCGGGCCCGCCGCCTCGATAGACGACGCGGTACCGGCCTGGCGGCGTGCCGGGCGGGACGCGCCATTCGATGCGGACCGTGGAGACCGTGGTGTGGTCGCCGGACGGGAGCCGGGTCCAGTGCAGACGGGTCGACCAGTCGCCGTCGTCGGCGATCCGGCGCCAGTACAGGCCTTCGCGGCGCTGGACCTCGTAGTACGTGCCGCCGCGCCGGGGGTCGTGGGCCGGGTGGACGGCGGCGAACTCGACGACCAGGGTCTGGTTGTCGCTCTGGTCGTCCCAGAAGAACGAGGTCTGCCGGCCCAGGTCGGTGTTCGGG
>NZ_JAAFZA010000316.1 GCF_015356865.1 Catenulispora pinisilvae | reverse complement strand
GGCCCGCCCCCTCCCGGCGCCGGCGCTCCCGCAGTCCCGCCGGCCGCCGCGTCGGCCGTCCCGGCGGCCAGCAACGCGACCGCCATCGCACATCCCAGGTATCGAAGCATGAATCCGTGTTATCCAGAACAAACCGGTTCATGTCGCCGATTCCAACAGTATGCCAATACCTTTATTCGGCGACCCGCACCAGCCGAATCAGCCGACTGGCATAGTCCCCGGCCGGCAACCCGAGCTCCAGTCCCCGCTCCCGCAGCACCTCGCCGGAATACGTCACCCCCCAGAACAGATCCCGATACCGCGCCCCGGCCCGCAGCCCGGGCAGCGGCACCGGAGCCGGCTCGTGCGCGAAGCGCATCGTCGGCCGCCAGACCAGCACCGCGTGCTCCGAGTCGTCCGGCGCCGCGTAATGCACACCGGACACGCCGTCGGCGGTCTGGATCCGGTACGCGACGCCCCGCTGCACCAGCCCCCGCACCTCCTTGTACTCGGCCACCAACCCCGCCGCCTCGGCGAGCTCGGCCTCCGACCACACCGTCAGGTTCCCGCCGATCCCGAGCGCCCCGGCCATCGCCACGTGGAACCGGAACCGCAGTGGCGTCTCGCGGAACGTGATCGGGCTCGGGCTGTCCGAGGCCCAGGCTGCCATCGCCGCAGCCGGGTACACCTGCCCGTACCCGGCCTGGATCTCGATCCGATCCACCGGGTCGGTGTTGTCCGACGTCCACACCTGGTCCACCCGCGCCAGCATCCCCAGATCGATCCGCCCGCCGCCGGAGGAGCAGCCCTCGATCCGCAACCCCGGATGCGCCTCCCGCAGCCGGTCGATGATCCCGTAGACGTTCCGCACCGCCACCGCCCACAACCGGTCCGGATCCGGCGCCCCCGGCCACGCCGCCTCGGTGAACGGCCGGTTCATGTCCCACTTGAAGAAGTCCACGTCGTTCTCGCGCACCAGCCGGTCCAGCGTGTCGTACACCCACGCCGCCACGTCCGCGCGCGCCAGGTTCAGCAACAGCTGGTTCCGCAACTCAGTGGCCTGACGCGTCGGCGCGTGCACCACCCACTCCGGATGCGCCCGGAACAGGTCGCTGTCGGCGTTCACCATCTCCGGCTCCACCCACAACCCGAACCGCATCCCCAGCCGGTGCACCTCATCGGCCAGCGGCTTCAGCCCGTTCGGGAACGCACCCGGGTATGTCGTCCAGTCGCCCAGGCCCGCGTGGTCGTCCCGGCGCGCGCCGAACCAGCCGTCGTCCACCACGAACAGCTCCACGCCGGTCCGGGCCGCCAGCCCGGCCAGCTCCAGCTGCTTGGCCTCGGTGAGGTCGAAGCCCATCGCCTCCCACGAGTTGTAGAGCACCGGCCGGTCCTCCTCCGGGTGCGGCAGGACGTGGCGCCGGGTGTACTCGTGCCAAGCCCGGCTCGTCCCGCCGAAGCCGTCGCCGTTGTAGAGCCCTGCGAAGACCGGCGTCACGACGCGCTCCGACGGCTCGATCCGGAACGTCTGCGCCTCGTGCCCGTACCCGCCGGTGAACGTCACCCGCCCGACCGGATCCCGGTGCACCGCGATCCGCCAACTCCCGCTCCACGCCAGCGCCGCGCTCCACACCTGCCCGGACGTCTCGTCCGCGTCCCCGGCGTCCAGCGCCAGCCACGGATTCGCGTGGTGGCTGGTGGTCCCGCGCCGGGACACCAGGACCGTCTCCGCGACCGGCAGCCGGTCCCGCTGGAGCTGCGTCTCGCTGCCCCAGCCGCCGACCAGATGGCTGAGCCGGTAGTCGGCCTGCTTCGGCAGCGTCCAGGACGCACTGTCGCAGTGTTCGACGACGATCGGCTCGGGGGCGATGTTGGCGGTGGAGTCCGGGTCGGCGGGGTCGTCGGCGCCGGTGTGCCGCACCTCGGTCCAGCGCTCGATGACGTCGCTGTCGCGGCGGACTCGGTAAACCAGCTCGCACGCCAGCGGATAGAAGCGGTCCTCAAGCTTGATCCGCAGAACCCCGTCTTCTATCTCGTACCCCACATACCGCCACTGCGCCCCGCGCACCCCGTCCGCGAACCGCACCCGCAGCCCGGCCGGCCCGAACCGGGCCCCGGTCTCGATCGGCAACTCGTCCGGCGCCGGATCGGCCTCGAAGCTGCTGTGCGACGGCGAACGCCACTCCCGCAGCTCCGTCACGTCCAACGGCTCGCCCCAATAGACGTGCCGCGGGCTGCCGTCCTCGCCGATCCTCAATGCATAGATCGAATTCGGGGTCCGCAGGACGAACAAGCCGTGCTCGACGTCTACAGACACTGGCTCGTCTCTTAGGGCATCCATGGCGGCATCCTAAGAGGAGGGAATCATGAAAGTCCGCTCCATCCTCATCGCACTCGCACCGCTGTGTCGGTGACTGGCGTGACCCTGATTGCGCGGTTTCTCCCGCTACCCGACAGTTTGGACTGTGAACACAATCACGAAAGTTTTTGTGACTCTCGGCCTCTTCTAGGGTCTCCCTTTACGTCCGAACGACAAAGCTCGGGTGTGGGAGGCCTAGACGATGGTGACGGAAACTGACGCGAACCTGGTGTCAGCGGCGGCGGCCGGGGACCCGGCTGCTTTGGAGCGCCTGGTCTCCGACTACCTGCCGCTGCTCTACAACATCGTGGGACGTGCGCTGCCGGTGGCCGCCGACGTCGATGACGTGGTGCAGGAGACGATGCTGCGGGTCGTCCGCGGCCTGCCGACGCTGCGCGATCCGCGGATGTTCCGCTCGTGGCTGGTCGCGGTGGCGATGAACCAGGTGCGGGACCACGTCCGCGCCTACAGCGGCCGGCCGCGGCCGCTGGACGAGGCGCCGGAGGTGGCCGACCCGGGCGCCGACTTCGCGGATCTGACGCTCACCGAGCTCGGGCTGACCGGGCAGCGGCGCGAGGTCGCGATGGCCACGGCCTGGCTGGACGACGACGACCGCGAGCTGCTGTCGCTGTGGTGGCTGGTCGAGGCCGGACATCTGACGCGCGGCGACCTGGTCGAGGCCATCGGCTTGGAGCCGCACCACGTCACCGTCCGGATCGCGCGGATGAAGGCACAGCTGGAGACGTCGCGGGCGGTGGTGCGCGCGCTGTGCGCCGTGCCGATCTGCCTGGAGCTCTCCGAGCTCGCGATGCAGTGGCACGGCCGCCCCGAAGCCTTGTGGCGTAAGCGGTTCGCCCGGCACACCCGGCAGTGCCCGATCTGCGCCGGGATGGCGAGCGACTTCGTCCCGGCCGAGCGGCTGCTGGTCCGGCTGCCGTTGGTGCCGGTGCCGTTCGGGCTGGCCGACGTCCTGCACCACACGGTGGTCATCCACCCCACGGCGGCCACCGCTCAGCTCCCGATGCCCGGCGCGCGCGGGCCGCGATCGGCGGCGCACTCCCATCGCCGAATACCCAAGGCGGGCGCCCGATCCGTGGCCTCGCACTTCGCGGCGAAGGCGGCGATCGCGGCGGCCGCGACGGCGGCGGTCGTCGGAGCCGCGGTGGTGGCGACCGGAGCCGGTGACGCCAAGAACGACTCCCAGGCCGGCGGCGCCGCGAGCTCCGTGACCACCGCTTCGGGGAGCACTACTTCGTCGGCGGCCGCCAGCCCGACACCCTCCGACTCCAGCAGCGCTGCTTCGGTATCGTCCAGCTCCGTCGCCTCATCCTCGCGCCCCGGATCCGCCAAGCCGACCTCAAGCCCCACGAAGAGTTCCATGAAGCCCCCTTCGCAGTCCTCGGCCGGTTCGTCGCTGTCGCAGAGCTCTAACAGCGCACCGGTCAGTGCGCCGTCGACCACGCCGTCCAGCGCGTCGTCCGCGGCGAGCCCGTCCCAGGCCGACCCCGCGGACCAGGTGCTGGCCGTGATCAACCAGGCCCGCGCCGGGCAGGGCCTGCCGGCGCTGACCCGCAGCTCCGGCCTCGACAAGAGCGCGGCGGCGCACACCTCGACCATGGCTTCCGGCTGCGGTCTGTCGCACCAGTGCCCGGGGGAGGCGGGGCTCGGCGACCGGGAGACCGCCGCCGGGGTTTCATGGACGTCGGCCGGTGAGAACATCGGTGACGGCGGGCCGGTGTCGAACACCAACGCGGCCATCGCCTCCATGGCCGTCGGCCTGACCAACAGCATGCTCGCCGAGCAGCCGCCGAACGACGGGCACCGTAAGAACATCCTGAGCTCCGGCTTCCACCACATCGGGATATCGGTGTTCCGTGACAGCAGCGGGACGGTATGGATGACGCAGGACTTCTCGGACTGAGCGCGTTTCTGAAACCCTGTTCCGATGCAGACGACCGATGAGACCGGCGAGTGGACCAGCGATCTGCTTCCGCCGGGTAGCCAGGCGCTCCGTAAGGAGTCGCTGACCGGCGGCGTCGCGAACACCGTCTGGCGGGTCGCGCTGTCCGACGGGCGCGAAGTGGTCGTGAAGGGCGGCCGCTCGGTGCCCGACGGGTTCTTCGCGCAGGAAGCCGAAAGCCTGACAGCGTTGCGGGATATCGGTGGACTGCCCACACCGCGGATCCTGCATCTCGGTGCCAAGTCGTTGGTCCTGGAATCCCTCACCTCGGAGCTGCCGGAGACGGCTCCCTTCTGGGAAGCGGCCGGCCGGGCCATCGCCGCCCTGCACGAGCACACCTCGGAGCGTCACGGCTGGCACCGCGACGGCGTCCTCGGCCTCTTGCCGCAGGAGAACGCCTGGAGTGAGGACGGGCATCGGTTCTTCGCCGAGCACCGGATCGTGCGGTATCTGAGCGAGCCGTTGGTCGAGGCGACGTTCGAGGCCGAGGAACTCCGCGCGTTGGAGGGCCTGGCTTCGCGGCTCCCCGACTTGGTTCCGGCGGCGCCCGCGGTGTTGGTCCACGGCGATCTGTGGCGGGCCAACATCATTGCCGACGGCGCCGAATCCCCGGTCTTCATCGATCCGGCGGTCTACTACGGCTGGGCCGAGATCGACGTGAGCATGATGTACTGCACCGGCCGGGTGCCGGAGGCGTTCTTCGCCGCCTATCACGAGGTGCGCCCGCCGGTCGGGGAGTGGCAGGAGCGCATGGATCTGCTGAACCTTCGCGAGTTGTTGTGCATGGTCGCGCACTTCGGGGCGGATTGCGGTGCTCCGCCGCGGATCCGCGACGTTGTCAGCCGGTTCGCTTAGCCGCTGATCCAGCCGGCGATTCAGCCGGTGATTGGGCCGGTGATCAGACGGTGATTCCGCGCAGCACTTGATCGACCAGCCGCATGACGTCGTCCATCGCCATCACCTCGTGGAACAACGCCAGCCGGGCCAGGACCGGGCCGGCCAGGGCGTCGACCACCAGCGTGGGATCGGTGTCCGCTTTGAGCTGCCCGGTCTCGACGCCGTGCCGGACGACGTCCGCCGACCGGTCCAGGCGACGGTGCCAGTACGCGGTGCGCTCCTGGTCGAACTCCGGCGACACGGGCACGGCGCTGAGCCGGACCAAGGCCGCTCCCTGCGGCGTGTTCAGGTACTCGATCAGGGCCCGCATGGTCGAGCGCAGGTCGTCGGCGATATCGTCGCCGGCCGGTCGGGCCGGCAGGGCTTCGTCGGAGTAGCGGGTGGCGGCCTCAAAGATCATCTTCTCGCGGGTGCCGAACTGTCGGTAGAGCGAGCTCTCGTGGACGCCGGCCGCCGCCGCGACGCCGGCCATCGTCACCGCCTCCGGCCCCTGCTCGGTCAGCAGGCGCACCACCACTTCGAACACCGCGCGGCGCATCGGCTCGCCGCGGCGGCGCAGCGGTGGTGCTTTCTCCTGCGGGCTCACGGTAAGTGACGCTAGCCGTCCACCGATCCCGATGCAATGCGAGACACCTTGCGTTAGCTGTTCGTCGGGCGTAGCGTCCAATGCGAGGCGACTTGCAATGAGAGGAGCGCACCATGGCGACGATGCGTGCCGCACGTCTGAACCTGGCCACCGGGACGCTGAGCGTCGAGGACGTCGAGAAGCCGACGCCGGGAGCCGGCGAGGTACTGGTCAAGGTCGAGGCGGCCGGGGTCTGCCTGTCCGACGTCCACCTGGTGCGCGGCTACTTCGGCAAGCCGCGGCTGCTGGCCGGCGACACGGTGACCCTCGGTCACGAGACCGCGGGCACGGTCGCCGAGGTCGGGCCGGGCGTCAGTGCCTGGAAGACCGGCGATCGCGTGGTGTTGCAGGCCGGCGAGATCCGCGACGGCCAGGTGTGGACGCGCGGCGTGGACTACGACGGCGGCTGGGCCGAGTTCGCGCTCGCGCGGCAGGACACGCTGGTCGCCCTGCCGGACTCGATCCCGTTCGAGCAGGGCGCGATCATCCCGGACGCGGTGTCCACGCCGTGGGGCGCGATCACCGCGACGGCGCACGTCGGGCCGGCTCAGTCGGTCGGCGTGTGGGGCATCGGCGGGCTCGGGGCGCACGGCGTGCAGTTGCTGCGCGCGATCGGTGCCTGCCCGATCATCGCCATCGACCCCTCGCCGGCGGCGCGGGAGCGGGCGCTGGCCTTCGGTGCGGACATCGCGCTGGACTCCGCCGACCCGGACCTGCGCGGGGCGATCCGCGCCGCGACCGGCGGGGCCGGGCTGGAGTTCGCGTTCGACTTCGCCGGGGTGACGCCGGTGCGGGAGCAGGCGCTGCGGCAGCTGGCGCCGGGCGGGAAGCTGGTGCTGGTCGGGCTGAGCGGGCAGCCGATCACCATCGAGAACAGCACCAAGTTCCAGTCCGCGCAGTTCCAACTGTTGGGGCACTACGGTTCGCCGGAGGAGTCGGTCGCACAGTTGATCCGGCTGGAGGCCGGCGGGCGGTTGGACTTCGCGCGGTCGATCTCCGGGGTGATGGGGTTGGAGCAGGCGGCCGAGGCGGTCGAGCGGTTGGAGAAGAAGATCGGCGACCCGATTCGGATCGTGCTGCGTCCCTCTCTTTAAGGGCTCTCTAAAGAGCTCCTAAGGATCGCCAACAGGGGGGTTCTCTACAGAGCACAGCGGGGCGGGCGCTACTTAAACTGGCCAGGTCAGGACATTCGGCCCGGCCGATGTGGCCCCGACCCACGGGATGCGTTCTGTTCGCCTACCTCCTCGCCGCGCTGTTCGCGCTGCTGTTCGTCGACGCGGTGATGCGCGACCCGCGCGGCTTCCGGAACGCGGTGTTCCTCGGGCTGACGTTGTCGTTCCTGGGGCTGGGACTGCTGGTCGGGGTGTCGCGGTCGTCCGGCGACGGGCGGGTGCTGGCGGTCGTGGCGGTGGGGTTGCTGCCGACCGTGGGGCTGATGGCGTTGGTGACGTTCCTGATCCTCAACGGCCTGACCATGCTCCGCAAGGAAGGGCGGACCGTCACCAACCTGCTGTCGCTCGCTTGCGGCGTCGGCATCGTCGGGCTGGTGCTGTTCTTGGTGGCGGCCGTGGTCGCGCGCCGGCAGGTGTTGATCGGCTTGGCCGCCGCCGCGGTGTTGGTGGTGTGCTACCTCGCCTTCCTGTTCTTCTGCTACCTCTCCTATGGGTTCGTCTATAGGCGGATGCCGATCCGACGTGCTGCGGACTTCGTGGTGGTGCTCGGGGCCGGGCTGATGGGCGGACGGGTGGTGTCGCCGCTGTTGGCGAGTCGGCTGGACCGCGGGCGTTCCGTATACGAATCCCTGGATGGGGACAACGGCCCGATGCTCATCGTGTCCGGGGGCAAGGGGTCGGACGAGCGGTTGTCCGAGGCCGAGGCGATGGCGGACTATCTGGTCGAGCGAGGGTTTCCTGCGGACCGGATCCTGAAGGAAGACCAGTCGAGGACGACAGAGGAGAACCTTCTCTATAGCGCTGCGCTTATGAGGGAGATGCGGCCTGAGGGGTATCGCTGTGTGGTCGTCACCAACGACTTCCACAGCTACCGTGCGGCGCTGATCGCGCGGGATCTGGGGGTGCCCGCTCAGGTGGCGGGCTCGCCGACGGCCGCGTATTTCCTGCCGAGTGCGACGATCCGGGAGTTCATCGCCGTGTTCGTGCGCTATTGGAAGGTGAACCTGCCGATCTGCGCGTTCCTCGCCGCGCCGGCGTTGGTGATGCTGGCGCGTTGAGGCGCGTTGAGGCGCGTTGGGGCGCGTATAGGTGCGTACAGGCGCTTAAGGGGCTTGAGCCGCTTAAGACTTCGACCCGCTTGGGCGGTTTGAGGCGCGCCTTCGACACAGACGTGTGTCCGCCCTCGAAGATGGGTTGGTGAACGGATACGCAGTCGTCGATGTCGAGACCTCCGGGTTCCATCCTCCGGTCGCGGAGATCGTGGAGGTCGGCATCGTGCATGTGGACGTCACCGGCCAGGTGACGGGCAGTTGGGACAGTCTGCTGCGACCGGAGGGCGGGGTCGGGGCGACGCGGGTGCACGGCATCACGCGGGAGATGGTCGAGCGCGCGCCACGGTTCGCCGACATCGGGTTGGAGCTGCACGCCTTACTCGCGGACCGCGTGGTGGTCGCCCACAACCTGGCGTTCGACTCGAAGTTCCTGGTGACGCAGTTCGCGCAGATCGGCGTGCACTCCCCGGAGATCGCCGGCGGCGCGTGCACGCTGCGGACGTCGCAGGCGCTGCTGCCGGGGCCGTCGTACAAGCTGCTGGACTGCTGCGAGGCGGTCGGGGTGGTGCTGACCGACGCGCACAGCGCGCTCGGCGACGCGCTGGCGACGGCTCGGCTGCTGGGCCACTTCCTGACGCACGGGATCGCCGTCGGCGGGATGCCGGTGCCGCCGCAGGCGCCGGTCCCGCAGCCTCGCGCCGAGGTCGGCGAGCGGTTCCTGTCCAGGTCACACTAGGTATCCAGGTCAACTCGGCACCAGTTCGACGATTCGGTTGCGGCCGCTTGATAACGGCGTTATCGTTCTTGTAACGACGTTATCAAACCGAGGAGGCCGCCATGAACTTCACGATCTTGGACGATCACCGCGAGGTCGGCGTTGATGCGCGGGTGGTCGGTGATGACAGTGTTCTGATACCGATCGGCGACGTCCCCGGCGCTCTCGGATGGGAACGCAAGCCGCAGGGGTGGTGCCGTGGCGACATATGCATCCCCGCGCGGGTGGCCGAGAACGTCGAGCGCGAGGGTGGCCTCGTGGACCTCGCCGCCTTCGCCGACCTGATCGACCGGCCCTACGCCGCGGCGCCTGGCCTCGGGGTAGCCGTCTTCGGGGTGTCGGCCACCGAGCGCGAGTCGGCGCTGGCCGAGGGGGAGGCGCCGGACTTCGAACTGCGCGACGTGGCCGGCACCGCACACCGGCTGAGCGACCTTCGGGGACGCAAGGTGGCGCTGGTGTTCTGGGCTTCGTGGTGCGGCTGCCGCTACGACTTGCCGGAGTGGGAACGGCAGCACGCCGCGCTGAGCCCGGAGGGGTTCTCCGTGGTGAGCGTGGCCGTCGACCGTCGCCCCGGCGATGCCGCACCGTGGATCCGCGAGGCGTCGGCGACGCATCCCGCCCTGATCGACGCCGACGGCCGCGTGGCCGATCGCTACCAGGTGCTGAACGTCCCGACCGTCGTCTGGATCGACGAGCAGGGCCGCATCGCCCGCCCCAACGACACGCAGTTCGCCACCGACCTCTTCCGCTCTATGAGTGGTCTGGACTCATCGCGTGCCATGGCGGCCCTGCAACGCTGGGTCCACGACGATGACAGCGGTCTGACGACCGAGGACGTCACGGCCCACGCCCCGCTGGTGACCGCCACCCAGCAGCAGGCCCGTACCGAAGCCGCACTCGCCCTGTGGCTCCACCGCGCCGGCCACCCCACCGAAGCCGCGGAGCACTTCGCGGAGGCGGAACGACTGGCCCCCGAGGACGTCACCATCTGGCGCAGCGCCATGCCACTGCTGGGCGCGGACCCCATGGGCGAGGAGTACTTCAAACGCCGCGAGGCACTGACCGACGCCGGCATCCCGATCTACCGTCCGCTGCCGGACTGGCAGAGCGCCGCCGAGGGGTGAGGCGAGTTCAACGCTACAGTGACCGACAAATCCGGGGGAGCGAGCTACGACAGCGGGAAGCGGACATGAGCGCGAAGCCTGAGACCGTCGACGAGTACCAGCCGGTCGCCCCCGGCGTCTACGCCCGGGCCCACGCCCAGGGCCAGGAAGTGCTGCGCGCGTCGCTCCTGGACGTCGCCGCGCGCCTCCTCGCCGCCGAAGGCCCCGCCGCCCTGACCATGCGCCGCATCGCCGCCGAAGCCGGCTGCTCCACGATGGTCCTCTACAAGCACTTCGGTTCCAAGGACGCCATCGCCGCCGCCCTCTACCTCGAAGGCTTCGCCCGCCTCAAGCGCCACCTCGACGCC
>NZ_JAAFZA010000315.1 GCF_015356865.1 Catenulispora pinisilvae | reverse complement strand
CCCCACCCCCACCCGCCGCTCTCTGCTGCTCGGCGCCGCCGCGGCCGGGGCCGCGACGCTGGTCGGCGCGCGTACCGCCGCGGCCGCCACGGCGAACGCGGCGAACGCGGCGCCGGCCACGAGCGCGAAGGACGTTGCCAACGCTCGCGCCGCCGCCGCCCCGGCCCGCCGGGCAGCCGCCGCATCAGGCACCTTCGTCGTCCCGGTCGACTCCGTCCAGCACACCCGCACCTGGATGGCCTGGCCGGACTCGACCTCGATCTGGGGCCGTCAGCTGTCCGGCGTCCAGCAGAACATCGCCCTGATCGCCCGCACGATCGCGAACTACGAGCCCGTGTACCTGCTCGCCAACTCCGCCAGCGTCGCCAAGGCCCGCTCGATGTGCGGCTCCGGCGTCACGGTCATCGGCTCGATCCCGGTCAACGACTGCTGGATGCGCGACACCGGCCCGATCTTCCGCACCGACGGAGCCGGCGGCCTGGACACCGTCGGCCTGAACTTCAACGGCTGGGGCAACCGCCAGGTCCACACCAACGACGCCCTCGTCGCCCAACGCGTGGCCGGCTACCTGAGCCTGCCCTTCACCGCCGCCGGCCTGGTCGCCGAGGGCGGCGCCATCGAGACCGACGGCGCCGGCACGCTGATGGCGACGCAGTCGAGCATCATCAACACCAATCGCAACCCGAAGCTGAGCCAGGCCCAGATCCAGGCCGCGATGTGCGCGGCCTACGGCGCGAGCGAGGTCATCTGGTTCACCGGCATCAGGAACCAGGACATCACCGACGACCACGTGGACGCCACCAGCCGCTTCCTGGCCCCCGGCGCCGGCGCGGTGCAACTCCCGGCTTCGGACGAGAACGACGTCTGGGCCACCGACGAGAAGCAGCAGTACCAGGTCCTGTCCACGGCCACCGACGCCCAGGGCACAGCCATCGGCGTCACGAAGATCCAGGGCCCGGACTACAACGTCATCCGCTCGACCAACCAGGACTTCGTGGGCTCATACGCGAACTACTACGTCTGCAACGGCGCGGTGATCTCGGCCCAGTTCGGCGACACCAACGCCGACGGCCAGGCCTACGACACCCTCAGCGCCCTGTTCCCCGACCGGACCATCGAGCAGCTGGACATCGACAACCTCGGCAACGGCGGCGGCGGGATCCACTGCGTCACGCAGCAGCAGCCCTCGGTCTGACTGGATTGTCAGGCGGAACTATTTCGCGGGATTGTTTGGCGGAATTGTTTGTCAGAGCCCGGGCTGACTGTCTCGACCGAAGCCAGCCCGAGCTCTGACGAACGCGCCCGACCATGCCGCGCGGAAACGGTTAGCCGCGCGCCCGCCTACCTAGCGCCCGGCCCCAGCTCCGCCACAATCGCTCCCCGCAGCAAATCCCGGGCCCGCTCCAACCCCAGCGTTCCCGACAGCCATCGCTCCGACAGTCCCTCCACCAGCGCCGTCAGCCGCTCGGCCACGTCCTCCGGCTCCACGCCCTCGCGCGCCTGGCCGGCCTCCTGCGCCAAGGCGACCCGCTCGGCCATCTCCGCCACCCACGCGGCCGTCGCGCCCTCCAGGCGCTCCCGCAGGTCGGTTTCGAAGATCGCCGACGCCCGCAGTTCGCCCCAGGCGGTGCTGTTCTCGCGGATCTCGTCGGTGTCCTGCAACTCCAGTAGCAGCGTCTGTTCCAGCTCCGAGCGCGCATCCCGGTCGGCCGGGCCGGAAGCGCCCGCGCCGCCCGGGCCGGAAGCGGCCGCGCCCTTCGCCGTCGCGAGTGCCTGCGCCGTGTACCGGTCGGCCCGGTCGCTGATGTAGTCCAGGGTCGCGCGCAGCAGGCCCGCCCGGTCCTTGAAGTGGTAGTAGATCAGCCCGGTCGAGGCTCCGGCCTTCGCCGCGATCTCCTCCACCCGCAGCCCTCTGACGCCGCTCTGGGCGATCATGCCGACCGCCGCCTGGAGGATCAGGTCCCGTTTGCTGGCCACGCCATCACACCTTACATGCGAGTCGCCGTCGTCCGATGCTCTTGACTGAAGTTTCAGTCAAGAGCATTCTAAGCACACCGCGCCGCCGGATGGCAGCGCTGGACCCCCGCTCACGAACCCCGTTCACCGTACCCCGTTCACAAGGAACCGAAGAACCATGACCACGACCACGACCACGACCACGACCACGACCATGCGCATGCCGGCCGAGTGGGCCGAGCACGAGGGCACCCTGATGGCCTGGCCCACCAGAGCCGACCTGTGGGGCGCCGTCCTGGACGCCGCCAAGGACGAGTACGCCGAGGTGGCGCGCGCCGTCGCCCGCTTCGAACCGGTGCTGATGGTGGCCCCGCCCGGGGCCGGCGCCGAGGCCCGCGAGCGCTGCGGCCAGGGCGTCGAAGCCGGCCAGCACACCATCCGCCAACCCACTGATCACCCCATCGAGGTGATCGAGCTGCCGATCGACGACTCCTGGTTCCGCGACTCCGGCCCGATCTTCGTCACCGACGGCGCGGGCGGCCGGGCCGGCGTCGACTTCCGCTTCAACGCCTGGGGCGGCAAGCACTCGCCGTGGGACGCCGACGACCGCATCAGTGCCCTGCTGCTGGAGCGCCTGGGCGTGGAGCGCGTGGTGTCCTCGCTGATCCTGGAAGGCGGCTCCATCACCGTCGACGGCGAGGGCACGCTGATCACCACCGAACAATGCCTCCTGCACCCGAACCGCAACCCGGGCTGGACCCGCGAGCGGATCGAGGACGAGCTCAAGACCCGCCTCGGCGTCACCACCGTCATCTGGCTGCCCTACGGCGGCGCCGAGGACTTCGAGACCGACGGCCACGTGGACGGCTGCTGCGCCTTCATCGCCCCGGCCACCGTGATCGTCCAGTTGCCCGAGGACCCCGCGCACCCGGACTACGAACGCTGCCGCGCCAACCTGGAGATCCTGCGGACCTCCCGCGACGCCCAAGGCCGCACCCTGACCATCATCCCGGTCCCGCAGTCCAACCGTGTCGACGTGGACGGCGAGGAGGTCGAGGTCGGCTACCTCAACTTCTATCTCCCCAACGGCGGCTGCGTGGTCCCGATCGCCGGAGTCCCCGCCGACGAAGGGGCGCTCGCCGCCCTGGCGAAGGCGATGCCGGACCGCGAAGTCGTCGGCGTCCGCACCCGGACCATCGCCTACGGCGGTGGCGGCATCCACTGCATCACCCAGCAGATCCCGCAGATCCCGCAAACACCGCAGACGCCGCAGGCACCGCAGACACCGAAGGCGGCAGCAATATGAGCGCCCGCAGCACCGACTACACGCTCCTGACCTCCTTCGGCTCGCCGCTGGGCTCCCCGGCCCGCCTGGAGCCCTCGGTCCGCCCGATGCTGCGGATCGGCCTGGTCCAGATGCGCTGGCAGCCGGACGCCCAAGCCCACGACGACGCCCTGCGCGCCGGCGTCCGCATCGCCGCCGAACAAGGCGCGACCATGGTCTGTCTGCCGGAGCTGACCCGCAGCCCCTACTTCGCGGCCGACGCGGCGATGGCCGTGGACGCCCCGCGCTTCGCCGAGGACCTGCACGACGGCCCCACCACCCGCCTGGCCGCCGAACTGGCGAAGGAGCTGGGCATCGTCGTCCACGCCTCGCTCTACGAACGCGCCGACGACGGCGGCCTCGGCTACAACACCGCGATCTGCGTGGACGCCGAAGGCAAGATGCTGGCCAGCACCCGCAAGAACCACATCCCCGAGTTCCCCGGCTACCACGAGAACCTGTGCTTCCGGCCCGGCGACAGCGGCTTCCCGATAGTGCCGATCGACAACGTCCGCTTCGGTTTCCCGACCTGTTGGGACGAGTGGTTCCCGGAGCTGGCCCGCGCCTACGCCCTGGCCGGTGCCCAAGTCCTGGTGCACCCGACGGCGATCGGCTCCGAGCCGGAGCTGCCGGAGTTCGACACCCGCCCGATGTGGGAGCACGCGATCAGCGCCAACGGCCTGGCCAACGCGCTGTTCCAGATCGTGCCCAACCGCGTCGGCGCCGAGGGGCGGATCGCCTTCTACGGGTCCTCATTCATCTCCGACCCCTACGGCCGCATCGTCCTGCGCGCGCCCCGGGACCGCCCGGCGGTCCTGGTCGCCGATCTGGACCTGGACCAGCGCCGGGACTGGCTGGAGTTCGGCCTGGTCTACACCCGCCGCCCCGAGCTCTACGGGCCGCTCACCGAGCCGATGGCCCGCGGCTAGCACCTGTACCCGCGGCTTGCACCTCTGGCTCGCAGCTAGCACCTCTAGCCCGCGGCTTGCACCTCTGGTTCGCGGCTTGCACCTCTGACCCGCGGTTGGCACCTCCCACGCTCGGATCCCTTTCCCTCAAAGGAGCATCATCTTGCTGAGAATCCCCTGGCGATCCACCGCCGCGGCCGGCACCGCGTTGTTCCTCGCCGCAGCGGTCACGGCTTGCAGCGGCGGGCACACCACCAACGCCAGCGGCGGCAGCGCGACCTCCGGCGGCGCGGCCTACGCACTGTCCGCGGCCACTCCCGTCGCCAAAGGACCCATCGACTCGTTCTCCTGGGCCCTGTACGCCGAGCCCACAACGCTCGACTACGCGCAGGCCTTCGACTACCCGCAGAACATGATCCTGTCGAACATCTGCGAGTCGTTGATGCGCTGGAATCCGGACCTCACCGAGTCCCCGGGCCTGGCCTCCTCGGTGGCCCAGCCGGATCCGACGACCTATGTCTATACCCTGCGATCCGGCGTGAAGTTCCATGACGGCGGCACGATGACCGCCGACGACGTGGTGTTCTCGCTCAAGCGGCAGATGGACCCGGCGACCGGCTCGACCTGGATATCAACGTTCGACAACGTCGCCTCGATCACCAAGACCGGCGCGCTCCAGGTCACCGTCAAGCTGAAGAAGCCGGACTCGCAGTTCGGCGAGGCGATGGCGAACTCGGCGGGCACCGTCGTGCACGCCTCGGCCGTGCAGGCCGCCGGGCAGAACTACGGCACCGCCGGGAACCTCGGCTGCACCGGCCCCTACACCCTCGGCACCTGGGTCAAGGGCACGTCGATCGAGCTGGACCGCTTCCCCGGCTACTGGGGCAAGCCCGCGCTGGCCGGCAAGGTGGTCTTCAAATTCATCACCGACCCGACCGCCCTGACCAACGCGCTGCTCACCGGCGCGGCCGACGGCGGCTACCTGATCACCCCCGACAGCTACGCCCGGCTGAAGTCCTCCGGTGTCGGCAACCTGTACTTCGGCAAGTCGCTGACGACGATCAATCTGAACGTCTGCAACCTCTCCGGGACGCTTGGCGACGTCCGGGTTCGCAAAGCCCTGCTGTTGGCGCTGGACCGCTCCGGCTTCGTCAAGGCCGGTCTGAAGGGCGTCGGCACCGTCACCTCCTCGATCGCCCCGGCCGATTCCTGGCCCGCCGGAGCCGTGCCGCCGGCCGCCGATCTCGCGCCGACCTCCCAGGACCTGACCCAAGCCAAGGCCCTGATTCAGCAGGCCGGCGCCACCGGCAAGACCGTCACCATCGCCACCTCGCCGATCGGCCCGGACGTGTCGCTGCTGGCCACCGCGTTCCAGTCGGCCGGTACCCAGATCGGGCTGAAGGTGCAGCTCAAGACGATCGCCCCGGACGCGTTCACGGCGCTGTTCTCCGACCCCAAGGCCCGCGAAGGCTTGGACGCGTTCCCGGAGACCTACTACCTGTCCACGACCGACCCGCTGGCGATCTACCACATCTTCGGCACCGGGGACTTCGAGAACTACGCGGGCTGGTCGGATCCGGCCTACGACAAGCTGATCGACCAGGCCGAAGCCGAGTACGACCCGGTGAAGCGGGCCGCGATCAGCGCGCGGATCCAGAAGATCGCGATGGACCAGTTGCTCTGGATCCCGGCCGCCGAATGGCCGACGTCGCTGTTCCTGGACAAGCGGATCACCGGCGCCCCGACCTCGATCTCCTATCTCTACTACCCGTGGGCCGCGGACGTCGGCTCGGCCGGATGAGCGACGTGGACGGCGCGAGCTCCGTCGCCAGTGCCAGTGCCAGTGCCAGCGCGAGCGCCGTCAGCAGTGCGAGCTCCGTCGACAGTGCCAGCGCCGTCGCCAGTTCGGGCGCGGTCGCCAGTTCGGGCGCTGTCAGCAGCCGAAGCGCCGTCAGGAGTGCGAGCGCCGCGAGCGATGTCTGGCGGTTCGCGGCGCGGCGGGCCGTGGAACTCGCCGTGACGCTGCTCGCCGCCTCGTTCCTGATCTTCTCCGCGGTCTACCTGGCGCCGGGCCGGCCCGAGACCTTCCTGCTCGGCGGGCGCTCGGCCACCCCGCAGGCGCTGGCCGCGATCCGGGCGCACTACCACCTGAACGACCCGTTCCCGGTGCAGTACTGGCGCTGGCTCACGCAGATGGCGCACGGCGACTTCGGCACCTCGATCCAGTACCGCGCGCCGGTCCTGCACCTGCTCACCGCGCGGCTGCCGGGGACGCTGATGCTGATCGGGATGGCCGCGGTCCTGGTGGCGGTGCTGGGAATCGGCGCCGGGTGGCTCTCGGCGCGGCGGCCCGGCGGCGTGGTCGACCAGGTGCTGTTGGTACTCACCTCGGTCGCCGTCGGGACCCCGTCGTTCGTCGCGGCGATCGCGCTGATCTGGGTGTTCTCGGTGCGGCTGGGCTGGTTCCCGTCCATCGGGTCCGGATCAGGGTTCTTCGATATGGCCTACCACCTGACGCTCCCGGCGCTGGCGTTGTCGCTGTACTGGGTCGGGACACTGGCCCGGGTGACGCGGGCGGCGATGCTGGCCGAGTTGTCGAAGGAGCACGTGGCCGTGGCGCGCAGCCGTGGGATCCCGGAGCGGATCGTGCTGCGCCGGCACGTCTTCCGGAACGCCGCCGGCGGGATCGCGACGATGAGCGGCCTGACCATCACCGGGCTGGTCGTCTCCACGGTGCTGGTGGAGTCGGCGTTCGGGCTCGGCGGGATCGGGGCGTTCCTGGACTCGTCGGTCTCGGTGAAGGACTTCCCGGTCGTGCAGGCCATCAGCCTGCTGATCGTGACCGTGTTCGTGGCCGTCAATCTGGTCGTGGACCTGACCTATCCGTTGCTGGATCCACGGGTCCGGCTCGGGGCGAGGAACAGCGCATGAGCACTCTGACGCTCGTCCGGCGGCGTCCCGGATTCCGCGCGCTGCGCGTGTCACGGCCTTGGCTGTTCTATATATGTGCGGGCTTCGCGGCGATGATCGTTGTGGTTGCTCTGCTGGCCCCGTGGCTCGCGCCGGCCGATCCGAACGCCTCGGACCTGAGCGCGGCGCTGACCGGGCCGTCCGCCGCGCACCTGCTCGGCGCGGACGGTTCGGGCCGCGACACGCTGTCCCGCCTGATCCTTGGCTCGCGTACCGCGCTGCTCGGTCCGGCGGCGGTCGTGGTGTTCTCCACGACGCTCGGAGTGGCTGTCGGTGTCGCTGCCGGCTGGCGGGGCGGCTGGCTGGACTCTGTGCTGTCCCGAAGCAGTGAGCTGATGCTCGCGTTCCCCGGGCTGTTGCTGGCCATTCTCTTCGTCTCCCTATACGGAACGGGGTTGGTGGCTCCGATCGCCGCGTTGTCCCTCGCCTACACGCCCTATGTCAGCCGTCTGGCTCGCGGCCTGACGCTGGCCGAGAGGCAGAGGCCTTATCTGGCGGCGTATCGCGTCCAGGGCTTCTCGAACTGGACGATCTGCGTGCGGCACCTGATCCCCAACATCGGGCCGGTGATCCTGGCCCAGTCCACCGTCAACTTCGGCTACGCCCTGATCGATCTGGCCGCGCTGTCCTACCTGGGGCTGGGCGTGCCGCCGCTGACGCCGGACTGGGGCGCGATGGTCAACGACGGGCAGTCCGCGATGCTTCAGGGGCAGCCGCTGTCCGCGATCGTGCCGTGCCTGGCGATCGTGGTGACGGTGGTCGCTTTCAACGTCGTCGGCGAGCACTGGGCCGATCGCGTGGCGAACAGAGAGGACGCGCGCTCGTGAAGACGGCACAGACCTTGCAGACGCCGCAGACGTTGCACATCCGGGGACTGCGGGTGAGCCTGCCGGGGACCGCGCGCCCGGTACTCGACGGCGTTGATCTGGAAGTCGGTGCCGGTCAAACGGTCGCGTTGGTCGGGGAGTCCGGGTCCGGCAAGACTCTGACATCGCGTGCGGCGCTCGGGATGCTGCCGGCCGGGGCCACGGCTTCGGGGATCGTCGAGGTCGACGGGCAGGACGTGCTGACGATGGACGCACGGGCCCTGCGACGGTTGCGGACGACCACCGCGGCGATGATCTTCCAGGATCCGCGGGCCGGCATCAATCCGGTGCGGCGCGTCGGCGACTTCCTCACCGAAGCTCTGCGCACGAATGGCGCGGCGGATAAGCGGACGGCGCGTAAGCGGGCGTTGGTGCTGCTGGACGCCGTCGGGCTCTCTGAGCGTGTGCTGCGGCAGTATCCGCACGAGTTGTCCGGCGGCATGTTGCAGCGGGTGATGATCGCCGCGTCGCTGATGGCCGATCCGGTGCTCCTGCTGGCCGACGAGCCGACCACGGCCCTGGACGTCACCACGCAGGCCGAAATCATCGCCCTGCTTCGGGATCTGCAATCCCGGTTCGGCACAGCGCTGCTGTTCGTCACGCACGATCTGGAGCTGGCGGCCGTGATCGCCGACCGGGTCGCGGTGATGTATGCGGGGCGGATCGTCGAGACCGGCCCGGCGGACCAGGTGTTCGCTGATCCGAAGCATCCTTATACGGCGGCGTTGCTGGCGGCCACTCCGCGGTTGGACGCGCCGGCCGGTCGCCTGGCCGTGATCCCGGGCCGGGTTCCTGATCCGCGGACGGTGATTGCGGGCTGCGCGTTCGCGGGGCGTTGTGCGCACGCCGTCGATGCGTGCGTTGAGGAGCGGCCGGAGACCGCCGCGGTTCCCGATCGCTCCGAGGCCACGGTCGCCTGCTGGCGAAGTGGCACATTGACGTTGCAAGGAGGGGCGAGCCGTGGCTGAGCCGGTACTGGAAGTCAGTGGGCTGCGGAAGGTCTTCGGGTCGCAGGTCGCTGTGGACGACGTGTCCTTCGCGGTCGCGGCCGGCGGGTCGCTGGGCGTCGTGGGGGAGTCGGGCTCGGGGAAGACGACGACCGCGCGGATCATCGTCGGGCTCGAACATGCCGATGCCGGGGTCGTGCGTATCGACGGTCGCGATCGCGACCATGTCGGTCGCGGGGCTCGTGGCGCAGATGCCGGTCGTGGGCGCGCCGTTGGTCGCAGCGGTCGCAGCGGTCGCAGCGGTCGCAGAGCTGAGCGGTTGGCTCGCGCTCGCCAGGTCCAGATGGTCTTCCAGGATCCTTTCCTGTCTCTCGACCCGCGCCTCCCCATCGGCACCGCCCTCACCGAAGTCCTCCGCCTGCACCACCCAGACCGCGACCACTCCGCTCGCGTCACCGAACTGCTCGACCAAGTCGGCCTCGGCACCCGCGAAGCCACCGCCCTGCCCCGCGGCTTGTCCGGCGGCCAGCGGCAACGGGTCGCGATCGCCAAGGCCCTGGCCGTCGAGCCGCGAGTGTTGGTGTTGGACGAGGCGGTCGCCGCGCTGGACGTCTCGGTACAGGCACAGATCCTTAACCTCTTGGCGGATCTGCGTGCCGAGCTGGGCATTGCGTATGTGTTCATCACCCACGACCTCGGCGTCGTCCGCTGCGTCACCGACGAGGTGGTGGTGATGCGGCGGGGCGCGATCGTCGAGCGCGGTGCGACTGAGACGGTGCTGGCCGACCCGTCGCACTCCTACACACGACTGCTGCTCGAATCGGTGCCCGGCCCCGGCTGGGACCCGCAGCTGATCACCGCCGCGCGCCGGGCCCTGGCCGAGTCCGAGGCCGAGCTCACACCCCGATGACCCGCACCGCGGCCCACAGCGTGACGGTCGCCGTGATCAGCGTCGCGGGCACGGCGATCAGGCCGAGCCGGGTGTACGTCGCCAGGCTCACCTGCTCGCCGTGCGAGGTGAGCACGCGGCGCCACAAGAGCGTGGCCAGCGAACCGACGTAGGTCAGGTTCGGGCCCAGGTTCACGCCCAGTAGCACCGCCAACAATGTCGCCGGCCCCAGATGCGCGGCCGCCGGCAGCAACACCAGCGTCGCCGGCAGGTTGTTGACCACGTTGGCCAGCACCGCCGCGACACACGCGGTGCCCAGCAGCGGCAGCAGCGAGGACCCGTGCGGCAGCAGATCCCCGACCCGCGCCCCGATCCCGTCCCCGGTCGCCGCCTTGACCACGATCCCCAGCGCCAGCACGAACGCCAGGAAGAACGGCGCCGCCGCCCCGGCCATCTCCCGCACCGTGGTCCGCC
>NZ_JAAFZA010000314.1 GCF_015356865.1 Catenulispora pinisilvae | reverse complement strand
CCTCCGCCGCCTCCGCGATCCCGAACCGCGCATGCACCCCGCGCAGCGCCCGCGGGGCCCACCAGGCCCGCTCGCCAAGCAGCGCCAGCACCGCCGGGACCAGCAGCATGCGGACCAGGGTGGCGTCGATCAGTACCGCCAGGGTCAGGCCGAAGCCGAACTCCAGGATCGGCGCGGCACCGCCGGTCATGAAGCAGGCGAAGACGATCATCAGCAGGGCCGCCGCGCAGGTCACCACCCGGCCGGTGTGCCGCAGGCCGGTGACCACCGCGGCCCGGGCGTCCTGGCCGGCCAGGCGGGCTTCGCGGATGCGGCCGAGGATGAAGATCTCGTAGTCCATCGACAGGCCGAAGGCGACCGCGATCATCAGCGGCGGCACCGTCACGTCCAGCGCGCCCAGGCCGCCCTTCGTCCCGGCACCGAAGACGCCCGCGAAGTGCCCCTGCTGGAAGACCCACACCATCGCGCCCAGCGCCGCGCCGATGCTCAGCAGGTTGGTCAGCACCGCCTTGAGTGGGATCAGCACCGAGCCGGTGAACAGGAACAGCAGCACGAACACCGACAGCAGCACCACTGCGATGGCGTAGGGGAGCCGGGCGACCAGCATCCGCCGATAGTCCACCAGGTGCGCGCTGTCGCCGGTGACGTAAGCCCCCTGATGCTCGCCCCGGATGGTCCGCACCAGCCCGGTCGCCACCTTCCCGTCGACCGTCCCGCTCGGCGTCAGGTGCACCACCGCGCTCCCGTCCGGGTACGTCTTCTGCGTCGCGTCGACCACCCCCGGCAGCGACCGCAGGTGCGCCAGGTAGTCCGGCCGGGCGGCGCCGTCCTCGACCAGGACGTCCACCGGGGTCGTCGTGCTCTGCCCCGGGAAGTGCGCCACGCTCAGGTCGTACGCCTGCCGCGACTCCGATCCGGCCGGAAGCTCGCGCGCGTCGCCCGGGGACAGCGTCATCGCCGTGACCGGCGTCGCCACGGTCACCAGGCCCGCCACGATCGCCAGCAGCACCGGCAGCGGCCGCCGCACCACCCCGGCCGCGACCCTCCCGAACCACCGCCCCTCGGCGCGCCGCACGCTCGCCGGCTTGATCCGGTGCCCGAACTTCGCCAGCAGCGCCGGCAGCAGCGTCACGGCCGCCAGCATGTCGACCGCCACCACCGCCGTCGCCGCCAGTCCCATGCTCCGCAGGAACGGCGCCGGGTACACCACGAGCCCGACCAGGCTGACCGCGACCGTGAGGCCGGAGAAGAAGACCGTCCGTCCGGCCGCGGCGACCGTCCGCCGCACGCACGAAGCGATATCCGCCGTCCCGCCGCGCTCCTGCTTGAACCGCGTCACCATCAGCAGCGCGTAGTCCACGCCCAGCCCCAACCCGAGCATCGTCGTGATCTGCACCGAGTACACCGACAGATCGGTGGTGAAGCTGAACCCGTACAACACCAAGAACGTCGAGGCGATCCCGCAGAGCGCCAACACCAGCGGCAACGACGCCGCCAGCAATCCGCCGAACACGACCACCAGCAACACCAGCACCACCGGCAGCGAGATCATCTCGGCCTTGCCGGCATCGGACCGCGCGGTGTCGTTCAGCGCGTTGCCGGTCAGCGGTCCGCCGCCGACTCGCACCTCGAAGTCCGGATCGGCGATGGCGTGCAGTCGCGCCTGAGCCGCTTTCAGAGCGACGTCCTCATCCGGCGAGGAGATCCCGCTGACGAACGTCACCGGGATCGCGACAGCCTCGCCGTCCCCGGTCGCGCCCGGCGTTTGATATGGATCCGGCACCTGCGCGACCCCGGGGATCCGGCGCAGGTCCGTCACGGCGGCCGTGACGCGGTCCCGCAGGCCCGGGTCGGCGGCGATCGCCCGGCCGGGAGTCGTCGAGGCCACCACCGCGTCGATGGTGTCCGATCCGGGGTCCAGTTTGGTGATCCGGTCGGCGGTCACCTGGGACTGGCTACCCGGCACGTTCGCGCCGAGCCCCCCGAGCTTGCCGAACACGGTCCCGCCCAGGCCGATGCCGACCGCCAGGACCACGGCCCACACCGCGATCACGGTGCGGGGCCGGCGGATGGCGAGTTCTGCGGCGCGTCTCAACATGCCACCACTGTCCGGCGGACCGCAGGGTCCTGTGATCCCGCGCGGGAGGGGACCGGGCGCCTAGGTAGATCGGGGGAGTCATCCCTCCGAAGAGGGAGTCACCAGCCCGCTCTCGTAGGCGAAGATCACGGCGTGCACCCGGTCGCGCAGGCCCAGCTTCATCAGGATGTTGCTGACGTGGGTCTTCACCGTGTGCTCGGTGACGAACAGCCGGGCCGCGATCTCGGCGTTCGAGGCGCCGCGGGCGATCAGCTGGAGCGTCTCGTGCTCGCGCGGGGTGAGGGTGCCGAGCCGGGCCGAGGGCGCCGCCGCCGGGTCGCCGGCCTTGGCCGGGCGCCGGGAGGTGACGTCGGCGATCAGCCGCCGGGTCACCGACGGCGCCAGCAGCGAGTCCCCGGCGGCGACCACCCGGACCGCGTGGACCAGGTCGTCGCGGCGCACGTCCTTGAGTAGGAAGCCGGAGGCGCCGGCGTAGAGCGCGTCGTAGACGTACTCGTCGACGTCGAAGGTGGTGAGCATGAGGATCCGGGTGCCGCCCTCGGCGGTCACGGCCCGGGCCGCCTCGATCCCGTCCATCACCGGCATCCGCACGTCGAGCAGCACGACCTCCGGCCGCAGCGAACGCACCAGCGCCACCGCCTGCGCGCCGTCGCCGGCCTCGCCGACCACCTCGATGTCCGGCTGCGCGTCCAGGATCATCGCGAACCCGCTGCGGACCAGTTCCTGGTCGTCGGCCACTACCACCCGAATCGCCACGTCCGCTTTCTACCAGGCGCGGGGGACGGGTGTCTCTTCCCGGCCGCCCAGGACGGCTCACTGCCCCGAAGGGCGGCTCACTGTCCCGAGGGAATGACCGCCGTCAGCGCGAACCCGCCGGTGTCCGGCGGCGACGTCCAGCTCAGCGCGCCGCCCACCGGCGCCAGCCGCTCCCGCAGCCCGGACAGCCCGTGCCCGCCGTCGATCGAGGCCTGGGCCAACCCCCGGCCGTTGTCCGCCACGGTGATCTCCAGCGTGCTCGGCGACCAGGTCAGCCGGACCTCGGCGCGCGAGGCCCGGGCGTGTTTCAGGGTGTTGGTGAGGGCTTCCTGCACCACCCGGTAGGCGGCGGTCTCGGCCCCGGGCGAGAGCGCCGAGGTGCCGCCGGTCTGCTCGACGCGCACCTGGAGCCCGGTGCGCTGGACCTGGTGCACCAGCTCGTCGAGGTCGGCCAGGGTGGGCAGCGGTTCGCGCCCGGCCTCCTCCCGGTCCGACTGCAACGTGCCGACCAGCCCGCGCAGCTGCGCCATCGCGTCCCGGCCGGCGGCCGAGATGGCCTCGAACGCCGCCTCGGCCCGCTCCGGCTTGTCCCGGATCAGCAGCGGCCCGGTCTCGGCCTGCACCACCATCAGCGCCACGGCGTGCCCGACCACGTCGTGCATGTCCCGGGCGATCCGGGCCCGCTCGGTCCGCAGCGACCGGTCGGCGCGCACCGACAGCGAGTCGCGCTCGGACTGCATCAGCACCCCGAGGAACAGCGAGGTCATGCTGAGCGTGAAGGTGATGAAGAAGTCCCCCGGATTGCCCATCTGTTTGTGCAGGTACTCGGCCGTGACGTTGCCGACCATGTAGATCGCGACCATGACCGCGCGGGTCCGGCCGCGCAGCACCGAGCCGATCGTGTACTCCACGACCAGCACCGCGAACGGGAACGGCTGGGCCGGGTGCACGAACGCGGTGACGACCAGCGTCAGCGTGCCGGTGACCACGGCCACCGGCACCACGTGGGTCTCGCGCCACAGCAGCGGGACGATGGTCGCGGTTTCGAGCAGATACCGCGACGGTCCCCAGGTCACGACGCCGGGTATGAGATACGTGCCGCTGTTCAGGAGCAGCACGATCACGGCGACCAGGACGTCGTCGCGCCGGGGCCGCCGCGGCCGGATTGCGCGGATCAGGTGCGCGCCGGTGCTCAGCACACGACAGATCATGCTCCACCGGGAGTAGCGACACCTCCCTCCTCGGGGGGATCCTGTTGCGGGGAAGCTGCGGTACAGTCGAGATATGTCGCGAGTCAGTTGGGGAGTCACGCAGATGACGACGCAGGGTGGGGCCTCGTTCGATCCGGAGATGCGGGCCGGTGATGCCGACCGCGAACGACTCGTGGAGCAGCTGCGCGAGCATCACGCCGCCGGCCGGCTGACGCTCGAGGAGTTCGACGAACGGATGACGAAGGCCTACGAGGCCAAGACCTACGGTGAGCTGGGCACGCTCACCCGGGACCTGCCGGTGGACCTGGCGGATCCGACCCTCGGCCAGGGTGCGCGGCCCACCGCGCCGCCCGGGGGCATGCCGCACCCCGGAGGCATGCAGCACGCCGGTGGTATGCCGTCACGCGGCCCGGGGCAGCGGCCCTTCGAGATGCGGCGTGACGAGTCCGGCCGGATGCAGATCAACATCGACAACCAGGCCATCTCCGACCGCATCAACGAGCACTTCGAGCGGCACAACCAGCGGTGGCAGCGCGGTCTGGAGCGCCGCGACCAGCGCTGGTCGCAGCAGCAGGAGCGCTGGCAGCAGAAGGCGGCCGCGCGGCGCGGGCACCACCACCGCGGGGTCGCCTCGTTCAGCACCTGGCTGTCCCTGGCGGTGCTGCTCACCGGGATCTGGCTGGTCAGCAACCTGGCCGGCGGCGACAACTGGGGCGAATTCTGGCCGGCCTGGCCGCTCGGGATCTTCGGCGTGCTGATGATCGCCCGCAATATCAACCGCCACGACTGACTCGACTGACTGCCGGGCCTGATCGCCGGGCCTGCATGCCGGGCCCGCATGCCGGGCCTGACCGTACTGAGCAGGTGCTGAGCAGCGACTGAGCCGTCGGATCGCGACTGACCGCCGACCGGCCGCGACCGGAACATCTGGTCGCGGCCTCCTGCTGTCCTGTGGTGTCGCCGAGACGAACGGGGCGGGAATTTTCGCCACCCGCTGCCGGTTTCACGTCACGTGCGGGCGGGGTAGAAAGCCCCGGTTTCGCGTTCTGCAAGTGTTCGGCGTACACTGGCGTGTCGGCTCCGTGTGGAGTGGTCCTGGTGTGCCCCCGCGGCTGGGTCAATGAGCACACTATTGCGGACCACCACTTGCTCTTGTCGCCGGATCCGACGCGGCAGTAGACACCCTTCTGAAGGAGATTGAAGGAACTTGGCCAAAAAAGAAGGCGCCATCGAGATCGAGGGCACCATCATCGAGTCCCTGCCCAACGCGATGTTCCGCGTTGAGCTGGCGAACGGCCACAAGGTCCTCGCGCACATCTCCGGCAAGATGCGGATGCACTACATCCGGATCCTTCCGGACGACCGGGTCGTCGTCGAGCTGAGCCCGTACGACCTGACCCGTGGGCGCATCGTCTACCGCTACAAGTGACCCGTACTGGCGCCAACGCTAGTCGGACACGTTCTATCGAGGCTCACCACGCTCAAGGTGGTGGGCTGCCTTTCGGTGTTCACGCGCCGGACGACCGATACCAGTTAAGGAACCATCATGAAGGTCAAGCCCAGCGTCAAGAAGATCTGTGACAAGTGCAAGGTGATCCGTCGCCACGGCCGCGTCATGGTGATCTGCGAGAACCTGCGCCACAAGCAGCGTCAGGGCTGAGCTGAAGTAACCCGCAGCGTCCCGACCCCGCGGGCTCCCGCCATGGAGCCCACGGATGAGACCCCCGGCCCGGAGGCTGGGGACCTGGTCAGGCACCAGGAACGGCGCTGCATCGACACCTCCGGATGAAACAGAAACAGGAGCCTGCCTGATGGCACGTCTCTCTGGTGTGGACATCCCCCGCGAGAAGCGGCTGGAGATCGCCCTCACCTACATCTACGGCATCGGCCGGACCCGCTCGCAGAAGACGTGCGCGGAGACCGGCATCAACCCGAACACGCGTGTGAAGGACCTGACGGAGGACGACCTCGTCAAGCTCCGCCAGTGGATCGACACGAACTACCGCGTCGAGGGCGACCTGCGCCGTGAGGTCCAGGCGGACATCCGCCGCAAGATCGAGATCGGCTGCTACCAGGGCATCCGGCACCGCAAGGGCCTGCCGGTCCACGGTCAGCGCACCCACACCAACGCGCGTACGCGCAAGGGCCCGCGCAAGGCCATCGCCGGCAAGAAGAAGGCCGGCCGGAAGTAGTCCAGCCACGGACCGGAACCTAACTGGTTTGTCGTCAGTGGCCCGGACCGATCACCTCAATCAGGAGAACCCAGCACAATGCCTCCCCAGAGCCGTAAGGCCGGCGCCAAGGCTCCCAAGCTGCGCCGCAAGGAAAAGAAGAACGTCGCCCACGGGCACGCTCACATCAAGAGCACGTTCAACAACACCATCGTCTCGATCACCGACCCGCAGGGGAACGTGATCGCCTGGGCGAGCTCGGGTCAGGTGGGCTTCAAGGGCTCGCGCAAGTCGACCCCGTTCGCCGCTCAGATGACCGCCGAGGCCGCCGCCCGCCGCGCCATGGAGCACGGCATGAAGAAGGTCGACGTGTTCGTCAAGGGTCCCGGCTCCGGCCGTGAGACCGCCATCCGGTCGCTGCAGCAGACCGGCCTGGAGGTCGGATCCATCAACGACGTCACCCCTTCGCCGCACAACGGTTGCCGTCCGCCGAAGCGCCGGCGCGTCTGAGCTAGGAGAGAAGAACAAACATGGCCCGTTACACCGGCCCCGACTGCAAGCGCTGCCGCCGCGAGAAGACCAAGCTCTTCCTCAAGGGCAGCAAGTGCGATGGCCCCAAGTGCCCGATCGAGATCCGTCCGTACCCCCCGGGCGAGCACGGTCGCGGCCGCACCAAGGAGAACGAGTACCTGCTCCAGCTTCGCGAGAAGCAGAAGACCGCCCGCATCTACGGCGTTCTGGAGAAGCAGTTCCACGGTTACTACGTGGAAGCCAACCGCAAGAGCGGCAAGACGGGTGAGAACCTGCTCCGGATCCTGGAGTCCCGTCTGGACAACGTGGTCTACCGGGCCGGCTTCGCCAAGTCCCGCGACCACGCCCGCCAGCTGGTCCGGCACGGCCACATCCTGATCAACGGCCACAAGGGGAACATCCCCTCTCTGCGCGTGTCGCCCAGCGACATCGTCGAGGTGCGCAAGGAGAGCCTGGAGCTCACCCCGTTCGTGGTGGCCCGCGCCGAGGCCGGCGAGCGTGCGGTCCCGGCCTGGATCGAGGTCATCCCGTCGAAGATGCGGATCCTGGTCCACGCCCTCCCGGAGCGCGCTGTCATCGACACGCAGGTCCAGGAGCAGCTGATCGTCGAGCTCTACTCCAAGTAGCGGCTCGTCTTCGGTGGGACACTACTTGTGTGGTGTCCCACCGGTGCACCATCCCGTGGTCGGTATATAGCGGCCGACCCAGGCAACGGAGGTTACAAGCGTGCTTATCGCACAGCGCCCCACCCTCACCGAGGAAATCATCGATGAGTACCGCTCGCGGTTCCTCATCGAGCCGCTGGAGCCGGGCTTCGGCTACACCCTCGGCAACTCGCTGCGCCGGACGCTCCTGTCGTCCATCCCCGGCGCGGCGGTGACGTCCATCCGGATCGACGGAGTGCTCCACGAGTTCACCACGATCCCGGGTGTGAAGGAGGACGTCACCGACCTCATCTTGAACATCAAGCAGCTGGTCGTCTCCTCGGAGATCGACGAGCCGGTGACCATGTACCTGCGCAAGCAGGGCCCGGGCACCGTCACCGCCGCCGACATCGCCCCGCCGGCCGGCGTCGAGGTCCACAACCCCGAGCTGATCATCGCCACGCTCAACGGCAAGGGCAAGCTCGAGATGGAGCTCACCGTCGAGCGCGGCCGCGGCTACGTCAGCGCGGTGCAGAACAAGCAGGCGGGCCAGGAGATCGGCCGCATCCCGATCGACTCGATCTACTCCCCGGTCCTGAAGGTCAAGTACGACGTCGAGGCCACCCGCGTCGAGCAGCGGACCGACTTCGACCGCCTGGTGCTGGACGTGGAGACCAAGCAGTCGATGCGCCCGCGCGACGCCGTGGCCTCGGCCGGTAAGACCCTGGTCGAGCTGTTCGGTCTGGCCCGCGAGCTGAACATCGAGGCCGAGGGCATCGACATGGGCCCGTCCCCGACGGACGCCGCCCTGGCCGCCGACCTGGCGCTGCCGATCGAGGACCTGGAGCTGACCGTCCGGTCCTACAACTGCCTCAAGCGCGAGGGCATCCACACCGTGGGTGAGCTCGTCGCCCGCAGCGAGGCCGACCTGCTGGACATCCGCAACTTCGGCGCGAAGTCCATCGACGAGGTCAAGGTCAAGCTGATGAGCATGGGTCTGGCCCTGAAGGACAGCCCGCCCGGATTCGACCCCTCGCTCGTGGTGGACAACCAGTACGACGAGGAAGAGGACCTGGACTCCGGCTACGCGGAGACCGAGGAGCTGTAAGGCTCCACAGCTGGGCCGCCCGAAACGGGCGGCCCAGCTTGCGGCGTCGGGCGTCGTCCGCCGCCATCAAGATCCCGGGTACCTGACACGGCCCGAGACACCAAGGAGAAGAAGCAATGCCCCAGCCGAAGAAGGGCGCCCGCCTCGGCGGCTCCCCGGCCCACCAGAAGCTGATCCTGGCGAACCTCGCCAAGGCGCTCTTCGAGCACGACAAGATCACCACCACCGAGGCCAAGGCGCGCCTGCTGCGCCCCTACGCCGAGCGGCTGATCACCAAGGCCAAGAAGGGCGACCTGCACAACCGTCGCCAGGTCCTGGCCGTGCTCCGCGACAAGGACATCGTCTTCCGCCTGTTCGACGAGATCGCGCCGAACTACGAGAACCGCCCCGGCGGCTACACCCGCATCATCAAGGCCGGCAACCGCAAGGGTGACAACGCCCCCATGGCCGTGATCGAGCTGGTCGAGGCCCTGACCGTGCAGCAGACCGCGGTCCGCGAGGCCGAGGCCGCCACCCGCCGCGCGACCAAGGAGAAGGCCGAGAAGGCCGCCGCTCCCGCCGCTGAGGTCGTGGAGGAGGCTCCGGCTGTCGAGGCCGAGGCCGAGGCTGCCGAGGCCACCGAGGCTGAGGCTGCTGAGAAGGAGTAAGTCCTTCTGGCTTTGGAAGCCCGCCGCTCTCTTCGGAGGCGGCGGGCTTTCGCTATTTCTCGTAGTGGTAGCGGGCTTGGAAGATCACGATGTCATCGCCCTGGACTACATATACGAGTCGATGCTCCTCGGTGATCCGCCGCGACCACGCGCTGGAAAGACCGTGGCGGAGCTGTTCGGGTTTGCCGATGCCGTCAAAGGGATCTCGAAGGGTCCCCTCGATGAGCTTGTTGATGCGTCTGACCTGGGCCCGGTCGACTTGCTGCCAGTGCTGATAGTCGGCCCAGCCGGTGGCGGTGAAGACCAGTCTCATTCGAACAGTTCGTGCTCTTCGTACTCGCCACGCCGTGCCTGCTCCAGACCTTCCATCAGGCGTCGGGCGTTCTCCGGAGAGCGAAGCAGGTAGGCAGTCTCCTCCATCGCGTCATAGTCGCTTTGCGCCATCAGCACCGCGTTTCCGCGCTTCGACGTGATCACTATCGGGAGGTGATCGTCGTTGACTTTCTCTATCAATGGGAACAACCGCTTGCGAGCCTCGGACGCGGTGATGGACATGATCGGCTCCCTTCGCCGGGGTGGTACCGCTTTATTGTACCGGTCTCGGGCAATTCGCAACCCCGCCGACCCGCCACAATGGGTTGATGAGCACCGAGCCGCCCCCCGGCCACACCCGCATCCGCCTCGACCTCGCCTACGACGGCACTCGCTTCTCCGGGTGGGCGATGCAGCCGGGGCGGCGGACGGTGTGCGGGGAGCTGACCTCGGTGCTGTCGACCGTGCTGCGCCAGCCGGTGACGCTGGTCGTCGCCGGCCGCACCGATGCCGGGGTCCACGCCAGCGGTCAGGTCGCGCAGTTCGACATCCCCGTCGAGCTGTGGGCCGAGCACGAGGCGCGGCTGCTGCGGCGGCTGGCCGCGGTGCTGCCGGCGGACGTGCGCGTCTGGTCGGCGGTGGTGGCGCCGGCCGGGTTCGACGCGCGGTTCGCGGCGATGGGCCGCCGCTACGCCTACCGCGTCACCGACGCCCCCTACGGCCCGCACCCGCTGCGCCGCAACGACGTCACGTGGCACCCGCGCGCCGTGGACCCCGCCCTGATGAACGAGGCGGCGGCCGCGCTTCTCGGCGAACACGACTTCGCCTCGTTCTGCAAGAAGCGCGAGGGCGCGACGACCATCCGCTGCCTCAAGCGCCTGGTGTGGACCCGCGAGGAGCCGACCTCGCTGACGCCCACCGGGCTGTTGGTCGCCGACGTGCGCGCCGACGCCTTCTGTCACTCCATGGTCCGCTCCCTGGTCGGCGCGCTGCTGGCGGTGGGGGAGGGGCGG
>NZ_JAAFZA010000313.1 GCF_015356865.1 Catenulispora pinisilvae | reverse complement strand
GGCCGTGCTCGTCGCGCTTGAGCCGGGCGGCGATCGCGGGGTCGAGGGCGGGGGTCGGCGCGGCGGCGGAGGCGGGGACTTCGTCGGTCATGCACCCATTGTCACTTGCCGGGCTGAAGCCGCTTCGAGCGGGACCACATTGCGATATAACGTGAGGGTCACCGCTGCCGCGCCGGGAGGACTCGAATGTCGACTGAACCGTCCAGCCAGCCGGTCCTGCGCGCGTCCGACGCGGACCGCGACCGGGTCATCGACACGCTGCGGTCCGCGGTCACCGACGGCCGGCTGGACGCGGCGGAGTACGACGAGCGGGTCGAGCAGGCGCTGGCGGCGCGCACCTTCGAGGCGCTGGCGCCGCTGACCGCGGATCTGGTCGCGACCGGCGCCGCGCGTCCGCTGCCCGCGGTCCCGGCGCCGGCGGGACCGGTCGTGGAATCGGTGCTGATCCGGGAGAAGCACGGCCCGGTGCGCCGCGAGGGCCGCTGGATGCTCCCGCACCGGCTGGTGCTGCGCACCTTGTGGTGCACCGTGACTCTGGACCTGACCCGCGCGGTACTGACCGGGCCGGAGCTGATCGTCGAGATCCAGGGCCGGGGCAACGGCGTGGTGCTCATGCTCGCGCCGGGGATGGTGGTCGACGCCAACGAGCTGTCGGTGCGGCACGGCAGCGTGGCGATCACCAACGGCCCCGACGACGGCACGCCGGAGACCCTGCGTATCCACCTGGTCGGCCGGAACAAGCACGGCTCGGTCACGACCGTCTGGGACGCGCCGGGCGAGGCGGAGCGGTCGAGCGACACCACCGCTTGACCGCGGTAGCCTCCCCAAGTTTGGCCGCGGTCACCTCCTCAGGCTTGACCGCAGAGCCGCCTGGGCAGCAGAACCCTGCCGCCTGCCGCCCGACTCGCTCAAGACCCCTGCTGCCGAGCCCAGCTCTCATAAAGCCCCGAATACACCCCGCCGGCCCCGACCAGCTCCCGGTGCGGCCCGCGCTCGACGATCGCCCCGGCGTCGAACACGAACACCTCGTCGGCGGCCTCGGCGGTGGACAGCCGGTGCGCGATCGCGATCGACGTGCGGCCGCGGGTCAGGCCGTCCAGCGCGCGGGTGATCCGCACCTCCGTCGCCGGGTCCACTGCCGAGGTGGCCTCGTCCAATACCAGCAGGTCCGGATCGGCGATGTAGGCCCGGGCCAGCGCGACCAGCTGCCGCTCCCCCGCCGACAGCGACTCCCCGCGCTGGCCGACCCGGGTGGCCAGGCCCTGGGGCAGCCCGTCCAGCCAGTCGGTCAGGCCCAGGTCGGCGAACGCGCGCCGGACCTCGGCGTCGCTCGCTCCGGGCTTGCCGTAGCGGACGTTGTCGCCGACCGTCATGTCGAACAGGAAGCCGTCCTGCGGGACCATCACCATGCGGGAGCGCAGCGTCTCGAAGTCGATGTCCTTCAGCGGCACCCCGTTGATCAGGATCCGGCCGGAGCTCGGATCCATCAGCCGGGTCAGCAGCTTGGCGAACGTGGTCTTGCCCGATCCGGTCTCGCCGACCACCGCGACCCGCGTGCGCGGCGTGATCTGCGTGGTGAGCGAGTGCAGCACCGGGGCGCCGCCGGGGTAGGCGAACGCGACCTCCTCGAAGCCGACGCCGAGCGGGCCGTCGGGCGGGGCCAGTCCGGCGGCACCGGGGTCCGCCACGTCCGGCGGCTGCTCCAGCAGGCCGACGATGCGGCGCCAGCCGGCGATCGCGTTCTGCGCCTCGTTCAGCATCTCGGTGGCGAACTGCACCGGCGAGATGAACAGGTTCACCAGGAACAGCATCGCGGCCAGGTCGCCGGCGCTGAGGTGGCCGCCGACCCCGAGCAGCACGCCGACCACCACGATCGCCGAGTTGACCAGGCCGACGACCAGTTCGCCCATCGAGAACGTGATGACGATCAGCCGCTGGGTCCGCACCTGCGAGTCGCGGGTGCTCTCCACCGCCGCGCCGATGCGCCCGCCGACGCGGTCCTCGATGCCGTAGGCGCGCAGCACGTCGGCGCCGACCAGCGCCTCGGAGACCTCGCCGAGCATCTTGCCGTAGCGCCGGCGCACCTTGCGGTACGCGCGCCCGGTCCGCTTCTGGATCTTGCGCATGACCAGGAACAGCGGCACGAAGCAGACCCAGACCAGGATGGTCAGCTGCCAGGAGAACACGGCCATCACGATGGTCACGACCGTCACCTGGGCGGCGGCCACGAACAACTGCATGCCGCCTTCCTGGATGAACACCGTGACCGTGTCGATGTCGCTGGTGACCCGGCTGACCAGGGCGCCGCGCTGCTCGGTCTGCTGGTGCAGCAGTGACAGGTCGTGGATGTGCCGGAACGCCTTGGTCCGCACCTGCGCGAGCCCGCGCTCGCTAGAGGTGTAGAGCCGGAAGTTCATCAGGTACGCCGACACCGCCGTGGCCAGCACGGCCACGGCGCTGAACGCGACCATGTTGCGCACCACGCCGTAGTCCGGGCCGCCCTTGGCCAGGATCCCGTGGTCCAGGCTCTGCTGCACGGTCAGCGGGATCACGATCCGGCCGACCGTGGCGATCAGCGCGAAGGTGATGGTCAGGCCCAGGCCCTTGGTGAAGGCCGGGGCCAGGCGGACGCCGCGGCGCAGGACCGCGTAACCGCCGTCGAGGGCTTCGGGGAGCTGGTAGCCACCCGGGGCGGGGGACGTCTGCTCGTCGTCGAGGTCGAGGTCGGAATCGGGGTCACGGTCGGCGTCGAGGTCGGCGGTGGCGGTGGTCATATCCCGACCTCCTGCAGGGTGCTGTCGCGCTCGTCATGGTCGCGTTCGTAGGCGGTGATCAGGTCGCGGTAGCCTTCGCAGCGCTCGACCAGCTCCAGGTGCGGGCCGTGGTCGATGATCCGGCCGCGCTCGACGTAGACCACCTCGTCGGCCAGCGCGATGGTGGCCTTGCGGTAGGCGACGACCAGGACGGTGCTGGCCAGCGTGCCCTCGCCGGCGGCCGCTCGGAGCCCGCCCAGGATCGCGGCCTCGACCTGCGGGTCCACGCTGGCGGTGCAGTCGTCCAGGATCAGCAGCCGGGGCTGCCGGATCAGGGCTCTGGCCAGCGCCAGCCGCTGCCGCTGGCCGCCGGACAGGGTCGCGCCGCGCTCGCCGATGACCGAGTCCAGGCCCTCGGGCAGCCGTTTGACGAACCGGTCGGCCTGGGCCAGCCGCAGCGCGGCCCAGACCTGTTCGTCGTCGGCGTCCCGGTCCAGCCGGATGTTGTCGCGGATGCTGTCGGCGAACAGGAAGGTCTGCTGCGGGACCAGCGAGACCTGGGCCGGGATCTGGCCGCGGGCGAACTCGCGGACGTCGGTACCGTCCAGCCGGACGCTGCCGCTGTCCGGATCGGACAGCCGGGCCAGCAGTCCGGTGAGCGTGGACTTGCCCGCGCCGGTCGGCCCGACCAGCGCCACGGTCGAGCCGGGCCGCAGGCTCAGGTCGACGTCGCGCAGGATGTCCTGGCCGGCGTAGCCGAAGTCGACGTGCTCCAGCCGGACGTCGGCGGCGCCGGCGGCGGGCGCCCGGGCGGTGCCGTAATCCATGTCGCCCCGGGCGTCGAGCACGGCCTTGACCCGGGCGTAGCCGACCACCGAGCGGGGCAGTTCGCCCAGCACCCAGCCGATCGCCCGCAGCGGGAAGGCCAGCAGCGTGATCAGGTAGGCGACCTGCACGACCTGCCCGGCCTGGATCGCGCCGGAGGCCACCCGGGAGGTGCCGACCAGCAGCGCGACCAGCACCCCGAAGTTGGGGACGGCCTCCAGCGCCGGGTCGAAGAAGGCCCGGGCCCGGCCGGCGGCGATGTTGGCGTCGCGCAGCTGGTCGGCGGCGACGGCGAACCGCGCGGTCTCCACGTCCTCGCGGCCCAGGGTCTTCACGACCAGGCCGCCGTCGAAGGACTCGTGGGCGATCTCGGCGACCCCGGCGCGCATCTCCTGGGCCGCGGCCAGCCGGGGCGCGGCGAAGCGCTGGTAGACGGTGTTCAGCACGATGATCGCCGGGAACAGCAGGAAGCCGACGATGGCCAGCACCGGATCGGTGAGCACCATCGACACCAGGGCCGCGACCATCATGATCAGCACCCCGAGCGACATCGGCAGCGGCGCGATGAACTGCCAGGTCATGTCCACGTCGGAGCCGGCGTTGGACAGCAGCTGGCCGGTGGGGTGGCGCCGGTGCCAGGACAGCGGGAGTTGCAGATAGCGCTCGGAGACGGCGCGCCGATAGCGCGACTGGAGCCGGAACTGCATCACCCCGGCCAGCAGCCGCCGCCCGATGATGCCCATCACCTTGGCCAGCGCCACGCCCAGGATCAGCAGCCCGGCCGTGACCGTCGCCCCGACCGGCACCTTCCCGGCCTTGAACGCGGGCAGCACCGCGTGATCGGTGGCCCAGCCGACCGCCCAGGCCGCGCCGACGGTCATCAGCCCGTACACCGCGCTGCCGCCGACAGCGGCCGCGAACACCCGCGGCTCGGTCCGGATCGCGACGCCGAGCAACCCGAAGCCCCGTCTGAGGATCGATTTCTGCGTCCGTGCAGCCGTCTGTAAACTCTCCGTGCTCAACTCATCCCACCCATGTCACGCCGACTCCCTGCCCGGCTTCCACTCTGGCGGACAACACCGGGTCAGGTAAAACCCATTCCACACGCGCGGGTATTACTCCCGGTTTGTTGGGGACATTGCGACGGGCGCGACGGGACCGCGAGCGGCACACTCTACGATCGGTGACGAAGCTGCCACACGCCGACCTTGTCCTGAGCGGAACGCCTCGGGGCCGGGTCGGCGTGGCCGACGCCACGTTACTCGCACGTATGTACGGGTACTACGAAGTACGACGAGCTGTGGGTTACTCGTAGTACAGCTCGTCGTACGGCTCGTAGTACAGCTCGAAGTGCAGCTCCTGAAGGGGAACCCGCGACGGGGGTCGCGGGGTGGAAGGACGGGGAAGACATGGCCGGGGATGGGCCGCGCAATGTCACGGTGGTGGAGGCGGTCAAAGGCCTCGCGGAGAATCCGGCGCTGCCGCCGGACATGGTGTTCCGGCTGCTCGCCCGGCCGCGCGCGCTGCAAGCGGTGGCCGAACGGCCGGATCTGACCGACGCCATGGTCACCGAGATCATCGGGCGCGACGACCGCTGGCAGGTGCACGCGCTGGCGCTGAACCCGTGGCTGTGCCACCGGTTCCGAATGGTGCTGGCCCGGCACCGGGACCCGGGGATCCGGGCCGCGGTGATCGTCGGCGGCGACGGCCGGACCTGCCCGGAGACCCCGCGGGACGCCGGGCGCCGGTTGTTCGAGACGCTCATCGACGATCCGGCCCGCGAGGTCCGCGAGACCCTGGCCCGCACCGAGGGCGTCCCGGCCGACCTGCGCGCCCGGCTGGCCGCCGACCCGGAGCCGCAGATCAGGGTCATGCTGGCGCGGTGGTGGGCCCAGGCCCCGGCCAACGTCCGCGACGTGCTGCTGGGCGACCCGGACGAGAAGGTCCGCTCCGCGGCCTTCTGCGCCTACTTCAGCCACCTCGACCTCGACGAGCCCCTGATCGACCTGCTGGCCCGGGATCCGGACAGCGAGGTGCGGGCCGGCCTGGCCGCGCGCCCGGACCTGCCGGACCCCATGCTCAGCGTCCTTACTCGGGATCCCAGTCCAGTTGTCCGGCTGGCCGTCTTCGCCCGGCCGGACACCCCCGAGGCGGTGCGCGCGGCGATCCACGCCGACATCACCGAGAACGCCCCGACCCTGGACGACCTGATCGCCGCCGACGACGGCTACGGCCTGGTCTTCGAGTACCTGCAAGCCGACTCCGCGCTCAGCACGCTGCGTCCGGCCTGGGTCACCGCCGAGGCCGAGCGGCACGTCGACTCCCCCTACCCCTGCTTCCGCGCCGCGGCCGCCCGCAGCACCGCGCTGCCGATCCAGGCCGTCCGCAAGCTGCTGGACGACCCGGACGAACAGGTCCGCATCACCATGGTCCACACCGCGCCGCACCTGGTCGACGCCGAACGCGCCGAGCGGATCGAGCGCGCACACCACTGGGACCGGCACAGCATGTGGTGGGAGTACGAACCGGTGCTCACCCACCCCGCCGAGACGCTGCGCCGGTTCGCCGTGGACGCCGAGCCGCGGCTGCGGGCGATGGCCTGCGACGACCCGGACCTGTCGGCCGACCTGGCCGTGGCGCTGGCCAAGGACCCCGAGGCCTCGGTGCGCGCCGCCGTGGCCGGGCACCGGAGCCTGCCGACGCCGAACCTGATCGCGCTGCTCGGCGACGACTGCGAGCACGTGGTGCACGCTGCTGCGGCCTCGCCGCATCTGCCGGTGGACGAGATGGATCGGCTGCTTGTCGCTGCTGGGCTGTGAGCCGGATGGCTGTGAGCCGGATGGTTACTTGTGGTTACTTGTCGTCGCCGGGCTGCGAGCCGGACGACTGCTTATCGTCGCTGGGCTGCGAGCCGGACGACTACTCGCCGCCGGCGGGCCGGGAACCGGGCGACTACTTGTCGTCGCCGGGCTGTGAACCGGCCGCGACCAGGCCGACCTCGTAGGCGAACACCACCGCCTGCACCCGGTCGCGCAGCTCGAGCTTGGGCAGGATCCGGCTGACGTGCGTCTTGACCGTGGCCTCGGACAGGTGCAGGGTCTCGGCGATCTCGGCGTTGGACTGGCCGCGGGCGATCTCGACCAGCACCTCGCGCTCGCGGTCGGTCAGCCGCCCCAGGCGCTCGTCGGCGCGCGGGCCGGTGGCCGCCGCCGGGTCGGCCTGGCGCGCGAACGCCTCGATGAGCTGGCGGGTGATGCGCGGGGCCACCACGCCGTCGCCGGCGGCCACGGTGCGGATGCCGGCGATGAGGTCGGCCGGGTGCGCGTTCTTGAGCAGGAAGCCCGCGGCCCCGGCGCGCAACGCGGCGAAGGCGTACTCGTCGAGGTCGAAGGTGGTCAGGATGAGGACGCGGGAGGGCAGGCCCGCGGCGGTGATGCGGGCGGTGGCCTCGATGCCGTCCACGCCGGGCATGCGGACGTCCATCAGCACCACGTCCGGCTGGAGCTCGGCGGCCAGCGCCACGGCCTCGGCGCCGTCCCCGGCCTCGCCGACGACCCTGACGTCGGGCTGCGCTTCCAGGACCATGCGGAAGCCCATGCGCAGGAGCGGGGCGTCGTCCACCAGGAGGATGTTGATCACGCGGGGCCGCCGATCATGCGGGGTGTCCGGTCATGCGGGGTGTCCGGGCATGCGGGGCCGCCGATCATGCAGGGTCTCCGATCATGCGGGGTCGCCGATCATGCGGGGTCGCCGATCATGCAGAATCCCCGGCGGACACCGGCACCCGGGCGTGCACCCGCCAGCCGTGCCCGATGCTGCGCGGCCCGGCCTCCAGCTCCCCGCCGAAGGCCGCCACCCGCTCCTTCATCCCGGCGATGCCGTGCCCGCCGGCATCGGGTCCGCCGGCGTCATGCCCGCCAGCGTCGGCCCCGCTGAGACGGTCGCTCCGGCCGGCGCGCGCCGTCAGGCCGTCGTCGAGCACTGTCACGTCGATGGCGTCCGCGCCGAAGTCCAGCCGCACCCGCGCCGACGCGCCGGGTTCGGCGTGCTTGCGGGTGTTGGTCAGCGCCTCCTGCACCACCCGGAACACCGCCAGCTCCATCCCCGATGACAGGTCCGGCCGCGCGCCGCTGACCACCAGCTCGACCGGCAGCCCGGCCACCCGCACCTCGGCCAGCAGCGTGTCCAGCTGGGCCAGCCCGGGCTGCGGGTGCAGTTCGGCCATCGTGGCGCCGGCCGAGCCGCGCAGCACGCCGAGGACCCGCTGCATGTCGGTGATCGCCTGCCGGCCGACCTCGGAGGCCTTGGCGACGGCTTCGGCCGCGCGGTCCGGGGAGGTGTGGACGGCGTAGGAGGCGCCGTCGGTCAGGGCGACCATCACCGACAGGCTGTGCGTGACGACGTCGTGGACCTCGCGCGCGATCGAGGCGCGTTCGGCGGCTGAGGCGATCTGCGCCTGCTGGTCGCGTTCGATCTCCAGGCGGCGCGCGCGTTCCTCCAGGGTCTCGAAGTACGCGCGGCGGGTGCGGGTGTTGACGCCGAGCACCGCCGCCGCGGTGACCATGCCGGAGACGAACGTGAAGATACGCAGCGCCTCGTTCTCGTGCGCCCACGACTCCGCCACCATCACCGCGCCGACCTCCATGACGCCGATCGCGGCCAGCGTGCGCCGGATCGAGGCGTGGGCGGCCACCGAGTACAGGGCGATCAGCGGGGCGAAGTCGACCTGGGGCGGCAGCAGGTCCCAGAGCCACTGCCCGAAGGCGACGGCCGCCACCACCGCGAACACGGTGCAGGGGAACCGGCGCCGCAGCGCCAGCGGGGCGAAGAAGCCGAGGAGCAGGACCCAGCCAGCGATCGCGTGCGGGGGCGGGTTCAAGTAGAGGTGGCCGCCGAGCGGCGCCAGGATCGCCATGACGAACAGCGCGTCCACCGCTGTTGTGTGTGCGGCGGCCCACTTCTGCCCGCTGCGCACCCCGTTCTCCAGGCCGGCAGCTTGCAGGAATCGCTTCATCGCCGGCGAGCCGAGCCAGGCCGACACCGTGGTCGGGGCGTCCACGACGGCCCGAAGACCCCGGCGGCTGCCGGGGTCTTCGGGAACGGTCGCAGAGCTCACGCGTCTCGTCTCTTGAGCAGGACGGCCGCCGCGGCCATCGCCACCACAGCGTAACCAACGAACAGCAAGAAGCCGGGCCACGGTTTCATGTCCGGGGAGGTGGTGGTCAGCGCCATCACCTGCTGCCCGGCGTTACTCGGCAGGTAGGGGTTCACGTGGTCGCCCCAGGAGGTGAGGTTCAGGACCTCGCCGAGCACCGGCAGCACCAGCAGGATGCCGAACAGCGCGGCGATGGCGCCGGCCGTGCTGCGGATGATCGCGCCCAGAGCCACGCCGAGCAGGCCGACGACGGTCAGGTACAGGCCCTCGCCGAAGACCGCGCGCAGGACGCCGGGGTCGGAGATGCTCTTGTTGATGTGGATCGAGGAGAAGATCGACTGCGCCAGGAAGAAGCAGACGAACGCGGTGGCCGTCATGATGGTCCAGGCCACCACGGTGAACACCAGGGCCTTGGCCCACAGCACCGGCAGCCGCTTGGGCGCGGCGGACAGCGAGGCCCGGATCATCCCGGTGGTGTACTCGCCGGTGATCATCATGACCCCGAGGACACCGACCGCCAGCTGGCCGAGGAACACCCCGCGCATCGGGTCGGCGACCGGGTCGACTTCCTTCTGCCGGGCCTGGCTCATATGCGGGTAGTGGCTCTTCATCGCCAGGCTGAACAGCAGCGCGATGGCGATCATCGCCCCGACCCCGGCGATCAGCGACCAGCGCGAGGAGCGCAGCGTGCGGAACTTGATCCACTCGCTCTTGATGACCCGGCCCTGAGTGACCTTGCCGGTGTGGACGCGACGGACCGGCGCGGGGGCTTGTGGTTGGGCTTGGGCGACGGCGGTCATGCGTTCACCTCGACATCGGCAGCGGCGCTGGTACCGGTAGCGGCGTTGGCATCGCTGTTGGCATCGGCACCGGTACCGGCGTTGGACTTCTGCGCCGGGGCGCGGTACTCGACGGCGTCGCCGGTGATCTCCATGAACGCCTCTTCCAGCGAGGCCTCGTGCGGGGCCAGCTCGAACAGCGTGATCCGGTTCTCCGCGGCGACGGTGCCGATCCGATCGCTGGTCAGCCCCTCGACCTGGAGCGTGCCCTCGACCGAGGAGGAGACCGTGACGTCCGGCCCGGCCAGCAGCTCGCGCAGCTTGGCGGCGTCCGGCGTACGCACCTTCACGCTGCCGGTGGAGGCGCGGGAGATGAACTCGGCCACTGACGTGTCAGCGATCAGCTTGCCCTGCCCGATCACGATCAGGTGCTCAGCGGTCAGCGCCATCTCGGACATCAGATGGCTGGAGACGAACACGGTCCGGCCCTCGGCGGCCAGCGCCTTGAGCAGGTTCCGGATCCACAAGATGCCCTCGGGGTCCAGCCCGTTCACCGGCTCGTCCAGGATCAGCGTGTCCGGATCCCCGAGCAGCGCACTGGCGATACCCAGCCGCTGCCCCATACCCAGGGAGAACCCCCCGGCCCGCTTCTTGGCCACATCGCGCAGACCGACGAGATCGATCACCTCATCGACCCGCGACCGCTCGATACCGGTGGTGGCGGCCAGCGCCAGCAGGTGGTTGTAGGCGGAGCGCCCGGTGTGGATGGCCTTGGCCTCCAGCAGCGCACCCACCTCGTGCATGGGAGCGGAGTGCTCGGCGTAGGCCTGGCCGTTCACGGTGACCGCACCGGAACTGGGCCGGTCCAAGCCCAGAATCATGCGCATCGTGGTGGACTTGCCGGCCCCGTTCGGGCCGAGGAAGCCGGTCACGATGCCCGGACGGACGGTGAAGGACAAGTCGGAGACGGCGGTCTTGTCGCCGTAGCGTTTAGTCAGGCTGCGTGCCTCGATCATGCGGCAACGCTATGGGGCGGGGGGTGGTGCGGTCGTCAGAC
>NZ_JAAFZA010000312.1 GCF_015356865.1 Catenulispora pinisilvae | reverse complement strand
GACAGGGGGGGGGGGGGCTATGTCCTTCGACGCCTTCCCCGGATGAGCTGGATCCCGCTGGCTGATGGGCGCAACGTGTTGGCTGTGCGCTTCGATGCGCAACGGCTCATTTGCCTCGGAACTGACCGACGATGAGGTGAGGAGCTTGTGGGAGACCGTCGCGTGGCACAGGCCGTCCTCGATGGAATCGCAAGCCGCTCCGGAGGAGACCACACTGGCGTGAGGCGGCCGTCGGCTATAGCGCACCGTCCCTCTTCTCCGAGTCCTGGCCGCCGCAGGAAGGGGCGAAGTCCGGCACGGTGGCGAAGGCGGACTGAGAAGAGCAGCCTGATGATGATCGGAGGCCGGAAATGACGGGCGCGGAACCTGTGGAGGTTTTCCGGTCGGAGCGTCACTTCCGGCTGAAGAGCGTCGAGGGGCTCACCCATCGGTCGATGCGGTTCACGAGCGAACAGGACGGCGGGCTGGCGACTCGGGTCGAGATCTATTTCGGGCAGGTCAGACTGATGTTCGTCTACCCCGAGATGGAAGCGCTGGTGGTCCGGCCCGCCCGCGGCAACGAGCTCCGCGAGGTGATCGCCAAGCACGGGCTGCCCGACGATACGAGCAATTTGTACCTTCTGGAGAGCGGCGGTCGCCAAGGCTTCGTGAGCTCTGGCCAACCTCATTGGGCCGAGGCAGCCGTCGCCTACTACGAACCGCCCCTCTTCGGCGGATCCCAGCGCCCCGAAGTTGTCGTGACCGCCGGGCTACTGCTCAAGGCGGACTGAGGCGACGGCCCGTTCGACTTCCCTCCTTGGATGTCGGCTCCCCCACGAGCGGCATCTTCTTTGGGTAATGGAACTTGGTCGTGGCTGTGTTGAAACGGTCAGGACGGGCCGGGCAGCTCAGCGAACCTCGCTGTTCAGATGACTAAGCAGGGCGGAAATGTCCGACGCGCTCAGGCCAGGCGATAGCGCTGCCTCCTCCTCGAGGTCTCCGAGCTCCACGACGGCGGGATCGTCGAGGATCCGCCCGAGGAACGTGAGCTTGTCTTCAAGGCGGCGGTCGACAAGTTCGTCGATAGTGTTTGCGGTGATAAGGACGGTGATATTAGTGATTGTGTCGGCAGCTAGCCCGAGGCGGTGGATGCGGTCCAGGCTCTGAAGGTAGCGTCCAGCCGCAAAGTCGCGGTCGACGTATACCGCGTCGTGGCAGACGTGGTGGAGGCTGATTCCCTCGCCGAGGGTCGCGGGGTTGGAGAGCAGCACCATGCAGTCTGGGTCCTCGCGGAACCTTCTCAGCTGGTCGTCCCGGTCAAGTGTGCCGCCCCGGACCATCGCGGGCCTGTGCGGTTTGAGCATCCCCTCGAGCGTGTTGAGGCTGCGGATGAAGGTTGACCACACGAGCGTCTTGCGGCCTACCGCGGCGTTCGCAGCTACGATCTTTACGGTCTCGGCGTACTTCGGTGAAAGCTCGTAATTCGGCAAGTCTTCGAGCAGTTTGGCCAGCGGGGAACCGGGCGGCGGCTGGAGCGCCGGCACGTGGTACTGGAGCGGCTCATACTTCGAACCGCCCTTCTTGAGCAGCGCTGGGCTTGTTGCAGCCATCAGCAGGTACATGATGATGCGGCCGAGGGCTTCCAGATCGCCGTCCGAGCGGGCTGCGTCTTCGCGCATCTGCCCAATCAGCGCCGAGTAGATCTCCTGGTGATGCTTCGGGAAGTCCAGTACTCGCGCGCGCGCTCGTACATGTGGCAGATTGAGCTCGGCCTTCGTGGTCCGCGTGAACAGCGGCTGCAGCGCAATGCTCGCTTGTTTCAAGTCACCGCTGCCGACAGCGCGCCGGACCTCCTGGCGCCCTTGTCCGGGCCATACGAAGCTGAACAGATTCTCAAGGTCTTTGACCCCGTTCGGAGCCGGCGTCCCGGTGAGGATGAGCCTGCGGCGGGCGAGCGGCCCGAGGGCGAGACACGCAGCACCGTAGACGCCGTCTGCGCCGAGCTTCATGCGATGGGCCTCATCAAGGATGATCATCGACGGGCCGGCCGCCAACCATCGGGCGAGCGCGACCTGGCTGCGGTCGAGACGCTCATAGTTAACGATCAGCAGTTCGGCTGAGACATCAATCTGTCCCTTCAGGACCTGCGCGCGCAGAGGCTCGGCAAAGCATGTCTCATTCTCACCGAGCCAGCTCTCGTAGGCGGACTTCGGCCCTACAACCAGCAGACGTTGTACATGGCCCTGCTCTCGCAGCGCCTGAAAGGTGGCTAGCGCGACGCGCGTCTTGCCCGCTCCAGGGACGGAGAAGTTTGCACCGTGGCTGAGCGCGAGAAGCTTGCCGATGTCGCGGCGCTGGAACGGGGCGAGCGGTCCGATCCATCCGGACCCGAGCTGCTCGGAGACCTCCTCATCGTTGAGAGCAGGCGCACTTGTCGGCTCTGCTTTGAGCTGTGCAGCAACAGCCTTGGCGTCGCGAACGCTGTCAGCGACGACAGATTTCAACTGGTCGTCCCACTCCACGTCGCGATTGGGCCAGCGCCCCATGACCTTGAGATTCGCGAGGAGGTCGTCCAGCGCGATCTGCACTGAGCCGGGACCCAGATGAACTACGGTGAGGAATCCGGCGACGAGCAGACGGAGATCCTGCTCGAAGCCGTCGGCCGCGATTAGAACAACTGCGGTGCCCGACGGGTGGAGTTCAAGCCGGAGGCTCGGCGCGCTGGTCACGATCGCACCCGCGCTGCTTGCTGTAGCCAGGACAGCCCTTTACCGGGCTCTGCCACGCCGCGCGAGGCTGCCGTGGCTAGCCTGACGATCACTTCGCGAAGGGCTTCGAGCGACTCATCGAGGACGTCATGGTCCATAACGTTCAGGCTCCGAGCCTTGCCGATGTCATCGATGCAGGTCTCAATGATGTCCGTCGCCTCTGCGAGGCGATCGGCCGCAGCGAGCTTCCGCTGGGTGAATGAGACATCGCGCTGGGCCTTCCGCAAGCTTTCGGTGACGGCCATCTTTGTCTCCGTGAGGAGAGCGGAAGTCTTGGTCACCTCTCGGGGCGTCAACTTGTCCGCGGCAGTCGACATCGCCTTCGCATGCAGTATCACGTCGGTCCGTGAACGTGCGCGCTCGACCTTGGCATCATCAGCGTCCAGGGTGATGTCGAGCCCTGGGATGTCGATGCCGCCTGTTCCGCCAGTGCCGCTGACGAAGTCCTCCGGGAGCGCCGGTTCAAGGTACGCGTCGTCGAAGTCCCTTTCGACAGCCCAGATTGCACGGATCGCTGTCTTGGCCTGGTCGGAGAGTACTGCCATCACGCTGGCTTCAAGGCGGCGTTCGGCTTGGTCGGGATAGCTGGCCTTCATCCCTGTGTACTTGACGTAGATCTCTCGGAGTGTTTCCTGGTGGCCTTCGAAGTCCATCCGTCGCATCCGCGCGACGGTTCCATCGGACAGCGTGACCTCGCTCCGTGCGACTGCGTTGTCGATAGTCGCCAACACCCAGAGACTCTGCTTGATGGTCTTGGCCTGCTTGCCGAAGGCACGTGCGATCTCCTCGATGCTCCGGCCGTTGCTGACTTCCTCGGCGATGGTGATGATCTCGTTGATGTAGGAGTAGTCACGCCTGTGCTCCTTGCGGAGCTGGAGGCTTAGCTCGACGGCGGCGACATCGGTCCAATCCCAATCCTCGGGCAGTACGCCGACGCGGATATTCTGCTGACGCAGCTCCTTGAGCGCAGCACGGCGGGTGTTGCCGTTGACAAGGATGCCTGAGGGCGTGATGAGAGCCGGGTCGTTCTGACCGCGGTACTGCAGGTCTTCCATGAGCGCGGTGAACTCAGGGTCGAGCTCATCGGGGTTGCTCGGCTTGTTCTGCAGCAGCTGGTGCAGGTACAGCTGACTCTGCTCAGACCATGGGTCGGACGTAAGCGCTACGTCCCGCGCAGGGTCGTGAGCGCGCTGTGCTCCAATCCGGTGCGTCGCAGGGTTGTAGTAGAGGTCATTGACCGGCATGGTGATGACGGGGAGATCGACAGGGCGTCCGCGCCATTCAACTCGCGTCGTCTCGGCCGTCTGACCGCCCTTGCGGACAAGGTCGAGCCGCTTCTCGACGAGTTCCTGGTTATCGGCTGCGCCAGGGGGCGTCGGGGTCATTCGAGATCTCCTCCATGAGTGTGGTGCACGCGTACGGGCCGTCCCCAGCTTGCCGCCGGCAGCATTGCATCCCAGTTATAGAGCGAATAGCCCTGTCGCAGGGTCACGATCCCGGATCCAGCACAGCGCGAACCTCGGCCCGTGATTCTTCAGGCAGTGATCGGTAATCAGCCCACAGCTGCTCGATCGCGTTGAACTCGCGATGATCGTCGGCTACCCAGCCGGCGAGGATCCGCTTCTCCAGCCGACCCAGGCCTCTGATGCCGGTGAGCACCTCGCCCAGGTCGGCAGTCAGCGTGCGCCCTCCCACGCGGCAGCGGTTGCATTCGGTCACCAGCTGCACTGATGCTGAGCCGTCGGGCTGAATGACCTCGCGGCGGGCGATGTCGAGCTGGGCTGTTTCGAAGGAGCCGGCGTAGGTCTCACCCTGCGCGATCCCGCAGGAGCGGCAGAAGTGGCCGTCCTTGGCCATGATCTCGCGGCGGCGCTTGGTGGACAGAGTGTCGGCATCGACCTTGACCGCCTTGCCGGGCACCCACACATCGACGCCCCGGACGACGAAGCGCTGCTCGTAAGGCTCGAGAGTGGGGTCCTCGCGGTTCGTGTCGATCTTCCAGCCGTAGTCCCGGAGGTCCCGCATCCGGCGGTCGACCTGTGAGACGCCCGGGAACGCATCCCGCAGCTGTTCCTTGGTGAAGACCTTGCCCACGCCGATCACTGTGACCAGCCACAGCGCTGCGCGCTTCATGGTCCCGTAGCTTGCGTCCTCCCAGGACGGAAGCCCTTGCTCGTTGTCCATCCGAACTCCTCTAGCGCCTCAGCTTGAGACGGCGCCAGAACCAATCCCATCGCAGCGCCCGCCCCGACGAGTTCCATTGAGCCAGACACGGTCCGGGAAGCGCGAGATGATGCGAGATTTTACGCAGAATGTGATTGTGCGGTATGTCGGAGAAGTGCCGTATGTCACTAAATGCCTGGAATTGCAAACGCACGTATCATACCATACCGGAGGGCTGTGTGTAGCGATTTCACGGAAGCGTGAAAGTGCTTCGCGGCACACTTCAGGTGGACTTCACATGCGACAATGACGAAGCTGTCGCACGAGTCTTTTATCGAGGGCGGGAGGAGCGACGTCTATGTCACCCCGAGGGCAAGTTGGCAACGGCAAGAGGCGCTCGGCATGCACGGAGGCGGAGCGTGCGTTCACGGACGCCCTGCTCGCGGTGTACGAGAAGCTCAAGCCGAGGACTCAGGCCGAGGTCGCGGGGCTTCTCTACTGCAGCGCGTCCGCCATGAGCCAGTATTTCAACCTGCAACGGTCAGTTCCAGGCGCCTTCGTCAAGGACCTCTACCGAGTCGCCCTGGACGCTGTCGGCGACGCCTCCGCAATGCCCCTCGGGCTTGACGTGCTCCTCGCCCTACATGACGAAGCTGGTCGTGAGGGTTGGTCACGGAGGAACGGAAGCGTGCCTGCCCCCCGGGAACCGGCCGACCTTCCGCCCACCGCTGAGGCGCCGGTCCAGTCGCGGTATGCGGACCGGCACCCTGTTGTCGGCGCCGCAGCGCGCTGGGACGGAATCGATGACGTGCGGCAGTTCCTGGAGGCGGGGCGGCCCCAAGACGCGGCACGGCTGCTGGACCACGCAGGCAGCTCGCTGTCGGCACAGGAGGTGCAGCTGTCCGCCGCGAGCTGCCGAAGCCTCGGATTCGATGACGGGGCCGAGGCGGTGCTGCGCAGCGCTAGCCGCCGCGGCGCCGAGCACGTCCTTGACGTCGTCAGAGAGCTTGCGCGCGCTGGACAGCACGCTGACATTGCAGTCCTCCTGCTCGGCGGTGACGCGGAGGATGACGGCGACAGCAGCACTTCGAACGGCACATCTCTTCTTCATCGCACCGCACTTCATCGCACCGCACGAGCGCTCGACACGGAGGCAGACGTGATGATGACCAACTCGGACCCCGACGAGGCCGCAGCGGCGGGCAGCCGGCTCGAACCAGTCGCTGCCGCCGGGCGGTCCGGCGGCAGCGCCGGTCCGCCCGAACCGGGGGACCGGCGCTTCGCGTTTTTCCCGCGCCAGCACAACGGCCCCTGTGGATGCGACGCTGGACCGATCGCTGTTGATCCCATGACGGGAGACTGCGAGTGCCCCGGATGCGGTGCGGGCGGGATGAACTGCGTCGAAGACTCGTGGGGCGAGACAGATGACGTTGAAACGGCCGATCTGCCGCAATGCCCCGAGCTCGCCGAACACGTCTACTGCTCGCACTGCACCAGCTGGTGGCGGCCGATTAGCTGCTGAGCCTTTCTACGCCACAACGTCGCGGTGCCTCGCCGAGTTCAAGCGATCCTCGTTGCAGGCCGGAGCCGGTCCGCCATTCGGTGCTGGACTAGGTCCGCAGATTGGTGCAAAATCGAGCGTACACAACTTTTTCGTACAACAGTTCGATAACCGATCGGGTCGATCATTGCTGGATCTGCCGGAAGACTGGTGGCATCCAGGTTAGTGTGGGTCGCGGCACACGCAGGTCGGGAACGTGATCGTAAGGGAGGCCGCTCGTGGCCGAAGGGCATCGGGTCTACACGTCCGTGGAGATCTGCGCCGGCGCCGGCGGCCAGGCGGTCGGTCTCGAAGCGGCAGGGTTCGAGCACGCAGCCCTTGTTGAGATCGACCCGCACGCGTGTGCCACGCTTCGGGTAAACCGTCCTGAGTGGAACGTCATCGAGGGCGATGTCCGCGAATTCAAGCCAATAGAGCATATCGCCGCTGATCAGCACATCGATTTGCTGGCCGGCGGCGTTCCGTGCCCGCCGTTCTCTTTGGCCGGCAAGCAGGAGGGCCCGGCTGACGCCCGCGACCTCTTCCCAGCGATGCTTGAGCTCGTGGAGCAGATCAATCCGTCTGCCGTGATGATCGAGAACGTTCGCGGCCTGCTCCAGGAGAAGTTCCGGCCGTACCGGGAGTGGATCCTGCAAGAGCTGAAGAACCTCGGTTACGTGCCGATGGATTGGGCGGAGTTCCAGGCTTCGCAGTTTGGTGTCCCTCAGTTGCGGCCGCGCTCCATCCTCGTTGCGTTGAAGCCCGAATACGCCGAGTACTACACCGCGCCGATTCCGGACCCGACGAACGTCGTCTCTGTCGGTGCGGCGCTGCGTGATTCGATGCGCAAGCGCGGTTTGACAGGTGCTGACCTCAAGAAGTGGACTAACCGCGCCAACCAGGTCGCGCCCACCCTCGTCGGCGGGTCTAAGAAGCACGGTGGCGCTGACCTCGGCCCGACGCGGGCGAAGCGCCAGTGGGAATTGATGGGCGTCGACGGGCACGGGCTGGCAGACGACGGCGAGGCCGCGGATCTTATCGGGCCGAAGGAACGAGGGCCGAAGCTGACTGTCGCCCAAGCTGCGCTGCTGCAGGGGTTCCCGGCGAAGTGGAAGTTTACCGGCGGCAAGACTGCGCGCTATCGGCAGGTTGGCAACGCTTTCCCGCCGCCGGTGGCCGGCGCTGTCGCGCATCAGATCATGGAGGCGCTCAAGGCTGGCGACGCTGCTGCCCAGCTGGCTTCCGGCGATCAAGTACCGCCTCAGCGATCTGTGCCGCACAGTCCTGAGGGGGCTGATGCTCCCAGTAGCGAAGAACCAGCCAGCCTTCCGCAGTGAGCTTGGCGTCGGTGTCGCGATCGCGAGCCACGTTCCCGCCGATCTTCGGGCCCCAGTAGCCGGGGTTCGTCTTCGGCGGGACGTAGTGCTCCGGACAGCCGTGCCAGTAGCAGCCGTCGATAAAGACCGCGACCTTCGCAGGCCCGAAAACGATGTCCGCGCGTCGGCGCAGGCTCTTTATCGGACTGCAGTCCACGCGGTACCGCATCCCAGCGGCGTGCAGGAGCCGCCGTACGGCGATTTCAGGACTTGTGTCCCTTCGCCGGTTGGACTGCATCGATTTCCGGTTCGCGGCAGAGGACGCCCAAGACCCATCTGGCTTGGACCAGGGCTCGTTGTCGGGCGGAGCTGCAGGGCGTTTCGTCATGTCTGGGGAAGCATCGGTGCTCGCTCCGGAGGATCTTCGGCGCCGGCGAGAATCCACTCGCTGCCATCAAGCACGACGCGTGGCGCAATGCTGTGCTTTTCACCGCTATAGCGTGCGAGCCGGGCAGATACGGACTCGCCGGCCTGCGGGATCGGGAGCTTTAGCGCCGCCGCGGCCTTCTGGTGGCTGTTGAACTGACCGAAGATCACAATGCCTTCTGGCTGGAGGCGTGACCGCGATCCGCCGTTATAGCGGATCCGCTTCATGTAGTCGTCCTGTTGGGCGACCGTTGCGACCACCGTTCGACTGATGCGGCGGCGCTGAGCACGACGGAAGAGTTCGTCGAGACGCTGTTGGCCGGAACGCGGAGCGAAGATCGCCTTGACGTCGGCGGGTGGCAGACGAAGAAGCGTGTTTTCCTGGAGCGGCGCATTCCAGAACAGACGGCGCACATGTCGGCGCCCCTCTTGGCTAAGGGTCCGCTTGAGATCGCGGTTGGCCCCGCCTCCCAGTACGGACTCGTTCGTGCGGACAAGGCCCGCGCACCAGCGCGATTCCTCGTCGCTGGCCCACACGACAAGGCACAGCTTTCCGACCGCTTCCGGCGGGATCATCCACTTCCAGAGGTCTTGGGAGTATTTGCAGTCGACGTCTATCCCCGCTATCTCGTAGTCGAGATCCTGTCCGCCATGGAACCCGAACTCCCGCTGCAGACTAATCTCGACAAGGGTCCCGCAGTGCGTCTTCTCGGTCTTGAAGAGCTCATCCCAGCGGAAACGGCCGGTCTGTTGGCCGTTCAGCAGCATATCGATCGTGTTCCGGAGGGCTGCGGCAATCCGGCTGCCGTCAGGATCCAGGGCGAGAAGATGTCGAGCCACCATTTCCAGCTCTGGATCATCATCACCTGCTGCCGACGCGGTAGGTTCCGGAAACAGCGCGTCGTCCCAAGGCTCAGCCACGGAGGAACTCTAGCGCTGGGACCTGACGGCCGACACTCAGAAGTGCACAGCAAAGTCTCGAAGGGCAGAACCGCGCTGTGGTTGCGCCTGTCCTGATCTGCTTGGCAGATAGTTAGAGCCAACCGGCCACCCTCAGGGTAGGCAACATGCGACTCGCGGCATACAAGACAATCGGCGCACCCAGGGCTTGCGAAACTCGACCTCGCAGCGTGATCAAACTACGCTACGTGGCATCGGTCCAGAGTGTGACGGCTGCCTGTGGTCCGCGGGCGTCCTTGTTTTCCAGGCTGTGGCGGTTTGACGTCGGGGTGGTCCAGGATGACCGTGTAGCCGAGGCTGCTGACCGTGCACCGCGTATGGCCGCATAACGGCTCACGGCCGGATAGGCCTGGTCGTCGCTTGGATAGAATGCCGCCATGAGATCCCGCGACGAACTGCTGCAGATCCTCGACGGTGTCTGTGCCGAAATCCGTGACAGCGCGATCGGCGACGTTGAGGTGGCAGAGCGGCTCGTGGTGGTTGCTTCTAGTGAGGCGGCCGTCGACCATTCTGTCGGCACGTCGACGTATCACGAGGGCAACGTAGTCGCTTTCGTCAACAATTCAGGGGTGCCATTCGTCGAGCAGTCCGATGATCTTATTGATCAGGTGGCTGGCCTGCGGCCCGAAGCTGTACTGCTAGCAGGTTCCGCCCTCACGGGGCGGCCCGGGGCGATCTTCCGGAAGGTCCTGGCAGTGCAGCTCTTCTCGGTGATCCACGGCATCCGCTTGGCTCGGATCGCTCCCGTTGAGGAGACGAATGGCGTGATCAGCGCGGTCGCACCATGGAAGGATGTCAAGGCGGGGCCGGCGGTTTGGGCCGAACGGCTTTTGGAACTACGAGCGTAACCAGTCTTCATCCGGCGTCGGCAGCAGGGGCCAACTGGCAAAGTCTGCGCCTGTGAGTCGATCCCCGACATATATTGCCAGCATGCTTAAGTGATGCGGTATCGCCCGTTTAGACACATTTAGACACATTTAGGCGGATGGTGTTGCACCGGAATACCCCACTTGCGGGTAGACCGCTGTCTCGAAGCAGGGTGTTCACCCGATGGTGACCAAGTAGAAGCCGAGCGCGGTGAGACTCGGGCCGTCGGTTACTTGCCTCTCCACCATCAGGTCACGTGCCTCGGCGCGGGTGAACCAGGCGGCACGGTCGGCTTCGTCGGCGTCGGCCTCGCCGATGTGGCTGAGGTCAGTAGCGTGGAAGACTGTATAGGTCATAGTGCTGATGCCGCTGAGCGGGTGGTAGGTGGTCAGCTGCTCCATGACCGCGGCATCCCAGCCGGTCTCCTCAGAGGGCGGGCTGTAAGTTAATGCCCGTTTTGCCGTTGGCTGCGGGTTAGGGTTGCTGGTCGGCGGCCGGTTCGGCGGTCGGCGGGTGTGCGAGGGTGAACAATCCCGGTTCGTTCTCGACGAC
>NZ_JAAFZA010000311.1 GCF_015356865.1 Catenulispora pinisilvae | reverse complement strand
CATCCTCGTCGTAGGTACCAAAGACGACCCCGCCACCCCCTACCCCTGGGCCCAGGGCCTGGCCAAGCAACTCCAAAACGGCCACCTCCTGACCTTCAACGGAAGCGGCCACACCGCCTACACCAGAGGCTCCCAGTGCATCGACAACGCAGTCGACGCCTACCTGCTCCAAGGCACCGTCCCACCCGCAGGTATCACTTGTGACGTCAGCCCCTAGCGTCCGGTACACTCGTGCCCCGGCCCGCGGTGCACGCCGACGGGTCCGGGCCTCCTTAGCTCAGTCGGCCAGAGCGACGCACTCGTAATGCGTAGGTCATCGGTTCGATTCCGATAGGAGGCTCTGCCGAAGGCCAGGTCAGATTTTGTCTGACCTGGCCTTTTAGCGTCCCTACACCCATGGCTTGATACTCAGCCACTGATGCCTTACCCCGCCGCTGTCATGATTTCCGTCATGACGGGGTCACCCAGAGCTATGTTGACCGCATGGTCAAGGGCGGGATCGACACGCAGGCCGCATACGGCTATGCCATCGCCTGGAGCTGGGCAGACAAGAACCCTGGACAGCTTCCAGGCTGACCATCGAACCCTGATGCACCCCGCTGTACTTTGTTCTTCATGGGGGCACAGATCCTGACTATCGTCGGCGTCATAGTTGGCGCTCTTGGGACCTACATCGCAGCGAGGCGGCTATCGAAGCAGCGGACGAGGTCAACGGCTACCTGTGGAGCCTTCTGGACCTGGTGCTGAAGCAGGGCCCAGACCCAATCGACTTAGATCTCGATCCGAGGAGCCTCGATCTCGTTAAGGCGCTGACGCGATTTCACGACTGCGCCAGAGTGGATCTTGGCATTGCAGGTCGTGCATCGGTCGGTCGCTTGCCATCCAGCATCGCAACCAACGCCACGTCATGGACATCGTCACCCTGATGCTCCGTCGGGCGAGCAATTGCACACCGCCGTGCGTCCTGATCCGGGGCCGAGGTCGTCGATGGTCAGAGTTGGTAGCCACGCCCCGAACGTGGCAAACGCCCGGCCGCTTCGGGCCGGGCGTCCTGAGTGGTGGCGCTGAACCGGCCGTCAGCCGCCGTTGGTGACCTTCAACGTCCAGTCGCACTCGCTGTTTACCGACAGGTAGTGACTGCCGGCTGCGTCGTGTTCGTAGCTGGTGTCGGCGCCCTTCGCCGAAAGGGCGTTCGCGAGCATGTCGCCGAGGTCGCCGTCGACCTGAAGCACGAAGTTTCCCTGGCCGCCTGCATTGGAGCAGTCAAACGTATAGGCCACGCTCCAGTTGGGGCCGGTGGTGAACGACTCTGTCTTCTTGATGCCATCGCCGGTGGTGGTGAAGACCACAGCCGGTTTCGGCGCGGCGGTCGTGCTCGGCGGCGGCACCGCGCTGGTGTGGGCCACGGCCGGGGCCGCGTTCTGCGCTGTCACTGTGGCAGTGACGGTGGTTGTTACCGAAGGCGTGCCAGTCGCGGTGTTGGTGGTCTTCGACGTGCTGTGACCGGCGGCGCCGATGATAAGGCCGAGAACGAGCCCGCCGGCGCTGCCGAGAATTGCGGTACGGCGGCGGACGGTCGGCTTGTTCGGTGTGCGCTGTGGCGGCGCGTAGGACGGCACGTATGACGGCGGCCCTGGTTGCGTGTCGCGCTGATCCATGAATCCCCCTGGAATATCCCGATCCCCCATGCGACAGCGCCACGGTATGGGGGCGGGTCGACTGCTACTGCCCAGTCGTTTCGGATCGTTACCGGGCCCTGTCTGGATGGTCGCCGATTGCCGGTTCTACGCCTACCGCTCGAATGGCACTATCGAATTCCCGCAGCTAGCCGCCGGGTTCCGTTGCTGGAGTAAAACCAGGCTCGCAAAGCATTTCGATTACCGTTCCACCATCGCAATAGACGATGGTGGCGGAGTCCCAGGCAAGGCCGACGTCGTCAAGACTGCGGGTCGCGTACCAACCAGTCGTAGCTCGAACTGGGCACCGCTTTGCCGTATCAAATTCGGCTGCTCTTCCCATGCGGAAGCGCTAGCAGCCTATGCATTGTTGTCAAGCCTCATAGTTGGGCACCCGCTGTGATCTCTGCTGAGGCGGCGAATATCCCTGGCGGTGGCGCCCCTCAGTCCCCGACCCGCAGCACCAGAGGTGCCAGCTCCGCTTGGAGTAGGGGGTCGCCGAGGGGCTGTACCTCGCCGGGGGTGGTGCGGAGGTAGCGCTGGGCGAGGACGAGGGTGCGGGTGAGGTTGAGTTGGTGGGCTTCGATGAAGACGGCTTCTGTGCGCTGGCCCTCGTAGGTGGTGTAGCCGTCGTAGGCGAGGGTGATGGCGACGGTGGCCGGGCCCGCGGTCTGGAGGTGTTCGCGGGCCGCCTCGAGCGTTTCGGGGACGTCGGTGGCGACGTCGACTGTGAAGCGGGTGAGGGTGGCGGTGCCGTCTTTGTGGAGGGCGAAGGAGAAGGGGGTGAAGGGCTGCTCCGATATTTGTGCGTTCTCCAGTGCGTAGTCCAGCGAGGTGAACACGAGCTCTTTGGTGTCGTCCGCGGTCTCGTCCCAGATGGTCACTCGGTCAGCCTTGCAGACCGGTCGTGGCTCCCGCGCCCTAATAGCCTGGCGGCATGAGTGGCGACTACCGGGTGAAGCGCGCGTATGACGCAGTGTCGGAGGCGGACGGGAAGCGGGTGCTCGTGGATCGGCTGTGGCCGCGCGGGGTGAGTCGTGAGGAGGCGGAGCTCGACTTGTGGGCTAAGGATGCGACGCCCTCCAACGATCTGCGGAAGTGGCTCCATGCGAACCGTGATGAGTACGCCGAGTTCGTGGCGCGCTATGACGTTGAGCTGGAAGGTGCCACGCAAAAGGCGGCGCTGGCGGAGGTCCGCCGGCTGCACGACGCGCACACCGTCACCCTCATCACCGCGGCCAAGGACGTCGACCACAGTCACGTGCCCGTCCTGATCAAGCACCTGGAGGAGGGCGCGTAAATGCCCTGCGGTACAAAGGGAGCGAGAGCGTAGGGAGGGAATATCGATGAAGTTCCGAACCGCGATCGACATAGACGCCACCCCGGCTACCGTGTGGCGCACCCTGACCGACGTGGAGTCCTGGCCTAAGTGGACCGCCTCCATGACTTCTGTAGAGCGTCTACAGAAGGGTGAGTTGGGGCAGGGAAGCACTGCGCGGGTTACCCAGCCGAAGCTGAAGCCGACTGTCTACACCGTCACCGAGTACGACGCCGGCAAGTCCTTCGTGTGGGAGATGAAGGCCACCGGGGTGAAGGTCTCGGCGGTCCACGTCGTGGAGGCCGTTGGAGAGGGCCACGCGCGCATGACCCTCGGCATCGAGCAGACCGGGGCCCTCAGCGGCCTCATCAGCCTGCTGCTCGGCAAGCGGACGCGGCAGTACGTGCAGATGGAGGCCGAGGGCTTGAAGAAGGCCGCCGAGACCGCGGAGTCCGGAACCGAGTAGGGGCGGCGTCGAAGCGGGCGCCCCAGGGCGTCGCTCGCTGCACGACTGCGGTGTTGTCGATCTGCCAGCTGTTCGACCCGGTGCCGTAGTCGTAGGTGGGGCCGCTCCAGCACCGTGCAGCCGGTCAGGGCCGGCGGCACGGCGTCGGGGATCGGGGCCACGCGCCACCGCCTGGGGCGAAAGTGACCAGGCGATGCTCAAGTCGGACGTCCGTGGTCCGGCGGTCCGGATAATCACCCGGACCGCCGGGTCACGGCCTCGTTCACCTCCCCCGGAAACTCTCCGCATTACCGTGGATTCATGGAGTCATCACCGGTCGGGATCCGCGACGTGCTCGCCATCCCCGACTTCCGCCGGCTGTGGACGGCGCTGTCGCTGTCCAGCCTCGGCGACTGGCTCGGGCTGCTGGCGCAGTCCTCGCTGGCGGTGTCCCTGGCCGGGGGTGGGTACGCCAGCCGCTCCTATGCGGTCGCCGGCGTCTTCGTAGTGCGGCTGATCCCCGCGGTGCTGTTCGGTCCGATCGCCGGTGTGGCGGCCGATCGGCTGGACCGGCGTTGGACGATGGTGACCGGAGACAGCGCCCGGTGCCTGCTCTTCATCACGATCCCGCTGATGGGGACCCTGTGGTGGCTGTTCGCCGCCACCTTCCTGATCGAGATCGCGGCGATGTTCTGGATCCCGGCCAAGGAGGCCACGGTCCCGAATCTGGTGCCGCCGCGGCTGCTGGAGCCGGCCAACCAGATCTCCCTGCTCACCGCCTACGGCACCGCCCCCATCGCGGCCGGCGTGTTCACCGTGCTGGCGCTGATCACCAAGGCGCTGGCCCATCAGTGGACCTTCTTCACCGCCCAGCCGGTGGACCTCGCGCTCTACTTCGACGCGCTGACCTTCCTGTTCTCCGCGCTGACCATCGCGCGGCTGAAGAGCATCCCGGCCCGTTCGGCGATGGAGCGCGCCGCTGAGCGCCGCCACACCGAGGACCACCGCTCCCCGCTGCGGACCCTTCTGGACGGGTGGCGCTACCTCGGGATCGACAAGCGGATCCGCGGTGTGATCATCGGCACAGCCGGGGCCTTCGCCGCCGGCGGCGCGGTGGTCGGGCTGGCCCGGACCTACGTGGGCGACCTGCACGGCGGCCAGGCCGCGTACGGCGTCCTGTTCGGCACCGTCTTCCTGGGCCTGGCCGCCGGGATGTTCTCCGGATCGCGGATGCTGCCCGGGATGGCGCGGGAGCGGCTGTTCGGCTCCGTGATCTTCGCCGCCGGGGTGGTGCTGTGCCTGTTCGCCCTGGTGCCGGTGCTGCTGATCTCGGTGATGTGCGCCCTGGTCATCGGCTTCCTCGGCGGCACCGCGTGGATCATCGGGCAGACGATGCTGGGCCGCGAGGTGGCCGACGAGCTGCGCGGCCGGACCTTCGCCTTCGTGCAGTCGCTGATCCGGGTCATCCTGGTGCTGATCCTGGCCGTGGCCCCGGCGGTGGCCGGCGTGTTCGGCGCCCACACGCTGCGGCTCCGCGGCTTGGCGGTCACCTACGGCGGCGCGGCCATCACCCTTTTCGGGGCCGGGCTGCTGGCCGCGGGCGTGGGGTGGGTGGCGTACAGGATGATGGATGACGTGCCAGGGAAATCGTTGCGGAACGAACTGAAGGCGGCGCTCAAGCGGAGCACCGCCGCCACCTCGACGCGGGCCGGGGGCGCGGCGGGGTCGGGGACCGATCCCGGACCGACTACCGGGGCCGCGTCCGGGTCCACGCCCGGAGCGGGTACCGGAGCCGGACCCGGAACGGGTACCGGGGCCGTGACCAGCGCCGGAAACGCCGGCAACGACGCGCTGCTGCCGGACAGCGGCGCGATCGAGAGGACCGCCCACACCTACACGGGCACCTTCCTGTCCTTCGAAGGCGGCGACGGCAGCGGCAAATCCACCCAGCTGGACCTCCTCGCCGACTGGCTGCGCGGGCGCGGCCACGAAGTGGTGGTCACCCGCGAACCCGGCGGGACGCCGCTGGGCACCAAGCTGCGCGGCATCGTGCTGGACGCCCACAACGCCGACGTCATCTCCCCGCGCGCCGAGGCCCTGATCTACGCCGCGGACCGCGCCGACCACGTCGAGCGGGTGATCCGGCCGGCCCTGGAGCGCGGCGCGGTGGTGATCACCGACCGCTATGTCGACTCCTCCCTCGCCTACCAGGGCGCCGGCCGCGCGCTGTCGGCCCGCGAGGTCGAGCTGCTCTCGCACTGGGCCACCCAGGGCCTGATGCCCGACGTCACGATCCTGATGGACCTGGACCCGATCGAGGCGGCCCGCCGCCGCAAGACCCCGGCCGACCGGCTGGAGCTGGAGTCCGTGGAATTCCACCGGCGGGTCCGCAACGGTTACCTGGAGCTGGCCAAGGCCGAGCCCGAGCGGTTCATCGTGATCAACGCCCAGGAACCCGTCGAGCAGATCTCCGGACGTATCAGGGCCCGGTTGGAGGGTCGCATACACCTCTCGCGCCAGCAGCGGACCGAGGAGGCCGAGCGCCGCGAGCAGGAGCGCCGCAAGGCCGCCGAGCAGCGCGCCGTGCAGATGGCGGAGCTCTCCGACGCCGAGCGCCGCCGCGCCGAGGCCGAGGCCGAGCAGCGCGACCAGGCGCAGCGGGAGCAGGAGTCGCGGGAGACCGCGCGGCAGGAGCACCGCCGCCGGTTGGAGGAAGACGCGGCCCGGGCCGAACGCGCGGCCAGGGAGCGGGCACAGAGCAACGCGGATCTGGCCACCCGGCTCGGCCAGACCGAACGCCCGCCCACCGCACCGGAGCGGACCGCCACACCGCCCGGCGTCGCCACACCGCCCCGCACCACCGCGCCGTCGGCCCAGCCTCCTACAACACCGGCCCCGCGCCCTACAACACCGACCCAACCCCCTGCGTCGCCGCACGCCGAGGACATCGCGACACCGAGCACGCGCGGCGAATGGGAAGTCCCGGACTACGTCGCGGAGCCGGAGTTCGACGAGGAGCCGGAGCAGGACGCGATGGCCCTCGCCGACGAGTTGTTCGGCGTCCGGCAGCAGACTCCGCACAGCGGGGAGGACGCATGAGCGACGGAAGCGGCGTAAGCGGGGTGAGCCGCAGGACCGCCGGCGCCCCGGCCTTCGAGCCCTACGGCGTCTGGACCGACCTGGTCGGCCAGGACCACATCAGCACCGACCTGGTCCAGGCCGCACTCGGCAACGGGATGACGCACGCCTGGCTGCTCACCGGCCCGCCCGGCTCTGGCCGCTCCACCGCCGCGCGCGCCTTCGCCGCGGCCCTCCAGTGCACCACCGCGAACGAACCCGGCTGCGGACACTGCCTCGGCTGCCGCACCGTCCTCGACGGCGTCCACCCCGACGTGCTGCAACTGGCGACCGATCAACTCTCGATCGGCGTGGCCGACACCCGCGACCTGGTACGCCGCTCCTCGATGACCCCGTCCTCAGGCCGCTGGCAGGTGCTGCTGATAGAGGACGCGGACCGCCTCACCGAGGCGGCGGGCAATGTCCTCCTGAAGGCGGTCGAGGAACCCTCGTCCCGCACGGTCTGGATCCTGTGCGCGCCCGGCCGCGACGACATGCTCCCCACCATCCGCTCCCGCTGCCGCCACCTCCTGCTCCGCACACCCCCCTCCACAGCCGTCGCCGAGATCCTGGTTCGCCGCGACGGGGTGGACCCGATCCGCGCCCGCGAGGCGGCCCGCGCCGCCCAGGGCCACATCGGCCGCGCCAAGCGCCTGGCGACGGACGACGAGGCACGAGCCAAGCGCAGTGAGGTGCTGGCGCTCCCGTCATCGCTGACCGACATGGGCTCAGCCCTGTCAGCCGCGCAGAAACTGGTCGACGCGACCATCTCCGAGGCCAAGCGCGCGGCCGAGGAGCGAAACGTCACGGAGACCGCGGATCTGCGCCTGGCGATGGGCTACCAGGAGGGCTCGCGCAAGGCGGTGCCCGGCGCGGCCGGCGCTCTGAAGGACCTGGAGACACGGCAGAAGAAGCGCGCGACACGAATGCAGCGCGACGCACTGGACCTGGCGCTGGTAGACCTCGCAGCGTTCTACCGTGACGTCCTGGCGGTGCAGCTGGGCGCGATCGGCGGGGCGGGCGGCGACGTGACAGAGCCCATCCACGACGACCAGTACGCGGCGGTCCGCAAGATCGCCGCGGCGGGGACGCCGGAGGCGACGCTGCGCCGGATCGAGGCGGTACTGGAGTGCCGGAAGGCCGTGGAACGGAGTGTGGCGCCGCTGCTGGCGGTGGAGGCGATGGCGGTGCGCTTGCGGTAGCAGCGCGGGTCGGCCGCTTCTGCGGCTAAGGCTTCTGTAGCTAAGGCTTCTGTAGCCAGTGCTTCTGTGACTAACGCTTCTACCGCTAACGCTTCTACGGTCAGCGCTTTTGTGGCTAAACAGCCACCCGCCAAGCCCGCACCTCAGCCACCGGCCCCGCCTCCCGGACCGCCCGCTCCCGGTGCTCCTTCGGGCTCACCCCGCGCACCCGCTTGAACGCGGCGCTCAACGCGAACGCGCTCCCGTACCCCACCCGCTCGGCCACCGACGCGATGGTCGCCGCCGGATCGCACAACAGGTCCGCCGACAGCGCCAGCCGCCAGTTCGCCAGGTACGCCATCGGCGGCTCCCCGACTTCCGCGCTGAATCGCCGCGCCAGTGCCGCGCGTGACACGTGCGCCGCCTCAGCGAGCGCCGCGACCGTCCAGGGGTGCGCGGGGTCGTCGTGGATCAGCCGCAGCGCGGTGCCGACCACCGGATCGTCCTGCGCGCGGTACCAGGCCGGGGCCTCGACGTCGGGCCGGGCCAGCCAGGTCCGCAACGCGACCACCGTCAGCAGATCGAGCAGGCGGTCCAGCACCGCGTCCTGGCCGGGGGTCTCGCGGGAGACCTCGGCGGCCAGCAGCGGGATCAGCGGCGTGTCGCACTCGCCCTCGCGCAGCACCGCCAGCGGCGGCAGCGCGTCCAGCAGCGGCGCGCAGATCTCGCTGAGTACCTGGTACGTGCCGGTGACCAGGACCGTCGCCCCGTCCGGGGCGTTGCCCCAGCTGCGGGCGCCGAGGGTCCGCATGTCGCCCAGATCCTCGCCGTCGGGCGTCATGCAGCGCTGGCCGGGGTGGATCACGGCCTGGGGTGCGGTGGCCGGGTCGTCGGCGAACACATACGGGTCCGGGCCGCGCAGGACCGCCAGGTCGCCGGGCCGCAACCGGGTCGGGGCCCCGGAGTCCGGCACCACCCACGCGGTCCCCGCGATCACCGCGACCAGCGTCAGCGGCGCCCGGTCCTGGACCCGCAGCGACCAGGGCGGTGTGAGGAGCGAACGCAGCAGGAAGGCGCCGTCGGCGCGTGGCCCGTTGAGCAACCCGGCTATGACGTCCATGTCCCGAGGGTAGACGATCGCGTATGGATGTGTGGAGTCTGGACCATTCTGGATCTCACTCGTGACGGCTGTACTTGAGTCATGAACACGAAGCAGAGCGCGAAGCAGAACTCAGCCCGGAACACAGACCAGAGCCAAAAGCGCAACCAGAACCAGGCCGAGCGCCAGACCCTCGTCCTGGGCGCCACCGGCAAAACCGGCCGCCGGGTGGCCGCCCGCCTCGAAGCCGCCGGCATCGCCGTCCGCCACGGCTCCCGCTCCGCGGACCCGGCGTTCGACTGGCAGGACCCGACGACATGGCCGAGGGCGTTGGAAGGCGTCACCAACGTCTACCTGTCCTTCTTCCCCGACCTGGCCGTCCCCGGCGCGCCCGAAGCCGTGGCGGCGTTCACCGCCGAAGCCCGGCGCGCCGGAGTGCGACGCGTAGTCCTGCTTTCCGGACGCGGCGAACCGGAAGCGCAGCTGGCCGAAGAGGTCGTCGCTCGCGCCGGAGTGGAGTGGACCGTGGTCCGTGCCAGTTGGTTCGCGCAGAACTTCTCCGAGGGCGCGTTCCTGGAGTCGGTCATGTCCGGAGAGGTGGTGCTACCGGTCGGCGAGGTCGGGGAACCGTTCGTCGACGTCGAGGACATCGCCGACGTGGCAGCCGCCGCGCTCACCCAGGACGGCCACAACGGACAGATCTATGAGGTGACCGGACCGCGCCTCCTTACCTTCGTGGAAGCGGTGAACGCTATAGCGAAGGCCACAGGACGCGAGATCTCCTTTACATCGATCCCACTAGACGCCTTCACCGCGTACCTCAAGGAAGAACGCGAAGCGCCAGAAGTGATCGAGATGCTTGCGTATCTCTTCGCTGAAGTCCTGGACGGCCGCAACGCCTATGTGACCGACGGAGTGCAACGCGCTATAGGGCGCCCACCGCGGGACTTCGCAGAGTACGCCCGTACCGCCGCCGAGAACGGGGCCTGGAAATGACGACGCGAGCAAACGGCAACACGGTCCTGGCCGCCGCGACCGTCGTGACCGGACTCATCGCCGGCGTCTACTACGCCTTCGCCTGCTCCGTGATGTTGGGCCTGGGCGCCTCCAGCGACCGGACCTTCATCGAGGCGATGCAGAACATCAACAAGAAGATCGAGAACCCGTTGTTCTTCCTGACCTTCTTCGGCGCCCTCGTACTCTCGGCCTGGGCCCTGCGCACGTTCCGCCACGACCGCCGCCTCCGCCTGTGGATCGCCGCCGGACTCGCGCTCTACGCGATCGGGCTGCTGACGACGATGGCCGTCAACGTGCCGCTGAACAACCAGCTGGCCGCCGCCGGCAATCCGGCACGGATCACCGACCCGGCGGCGGTACGTGCCCGGTTCGAGGACACGTGGAACCTTTGGAACATCACGCGGGCGGTGCTCAGCGCGGGCGCCGCGGTGTGCCTGGCGCGGGCGCTGCTCTTGGTGAGCCGCCGGGAGACGGCCGCCCCGTATGAGAACGCTGTGCGCGTTGGGGCGCTATAGATGTCCGGCAACGCGAAGGCCCCGCAGGATCGTCAATCCGGCGGGGCCGTATGCGCGCTCTTCACTGTCGTTCCCCGAATCAGCAGGAGGGCTTGCCTGCCTTACACCCGAGCCGACTGCATCGGCGTCCGCACGCCGTGCCGGTTCAGCGGGACCGTCGCCACCTGGCCCTGGCGCAGCGGCTGCGCGCCCGGGGCGGTGGCGGGGGTCGGGACCGGCGCGCCGGGGCC
>NZ_JAAFZA010000310.1 GCF_015356865.1 Catenulispora pinisilvae | reverse complement strand
GGGCGTCGGCGAGTGCAGCGGCGGCGGGTGGGGCGCCGGGGCCGGGCTGGACGGTGAGTTCCAGTGCGGGCAGGCGGTCGATGCTCACCGACAGGCCTTTGCTGGCGAACTCCTGGCGGATGCGGGCCAGGATGTCGGGGCTGACGATCGCGATGCGGAGCCGCCCTCGCGGGCCCGGTGCCGTCGTCGGCTCGTTCGTCGCCTCAGTCGCGGTTGCGGTCATGTTTCCAGCCTCGACCGCGGCGCTTCAGGTTTTCTCCAGACGCGCTCCAGACCCGGGGTCGCTGTGTTCCGGCGCGGCTACGCGGCGTCGACGGTGGGCTTGAGCTGCTGTTCGCACCAGGCCCGGAAGTCCGTGGGCTGCGACAGGTGGGGCGTGTGGGCTGGCGGCAGGTGTGGTTCGGCGTCGTAGATGCCGTCGTTCTGCGCCCGCACCATGTCGGCGACGCCCTGTGCCCAGCCCGCTGCGACGCCGAACCCGAGCAGCATCTTGTGGAAGTCCTCGACAGTGTTCTGGCGGTAGCGCGCCGGCCGGTCCAGCACCTCGCTCATGATCGCGGCCATCCGGTCAGGGGTGAGGTCTTCGGGGCAGGTGACCGGCAGCATCGTCTGGTCGGCCCAAGCCGGGTCGAGCAGCACAGAGGCGGCGAGGGTGGCGATGTCGGCGGATGCGACGGCGGCCAGCGGCCGGTCGGCGGCCAGTGCCATCGCGAACTCGCCGTTGTCGCGGATGGAAGCGGTCTGGTTGAACAGGTTCTCCAGGAAGAACGGCGCGGCCAGGCCTCGATAGCCGACACCGCTGTGCTGGAAGGCGGCGTCCATGGCGAACGCGGCGCTGAGCGTGCCGGCGTCGTGCGGGTAGCCGTGGCCGAGGCTGGTGACGGCCACGACCCGGCGGACGCGGTGCTTGGCCAGCGCCTCGCACGCCGGAGCCGCGAAGCCCAGGTAGTGGTCGGTCGCGGTGCCGGAGGCGTGCGGGTCAGGCGGGACGAGCCAGAAGACCGAGTCGGCGCCGTCGAAGGCCCGGTCCAGCACCGCCGGGTCGCGGTGGGAGCCGGCGACGACTTGGACGGCGGCGCGGACCTGCGGATCGAGGGCGGCCGGGTCGCGGGTGACGACCCGGATGGACGACTGGTCGGTCGCCGCGAGCAGCAGCTCGACGACCTGGCGACCGATCTGGCCGGTGGGGGTGGTGACGACGATCATGAAGGGCCTTCCGGGGAGGGGTGGGGCACTGCGCCCCACATCCAGTAGATCCGCAGGCCGGCGGCAGCTGAAGGTCCGATCCGGCAGCGATTGATACCGTGGGGACATGAATGGCCTGGACGTGCGGCGCCTGGAGTACTTCGTCGCGGTCGCCGAGGAACAGCACTTCGGCCGGGCGGCCGAGCGCCTGCACATGACCCAGCCCCCGCTGTCGCGCGCGGTGCAGCAACTGGAGGACGAACTCGGCGTGACCCTGCTGCGCCGCACCACGCGCCGGGTCGAGCTGACGCCGGCCGGCGAGGTCCTGCTCCGCGACGCACGCATCGCGCTGGACGCGGTCGCCGCCGCCGAACGGCGCACCCGGCACGCCGGGCAGCCCTCGCCAAGCCTGCGGATCGCGTTGAAGGCGGACCTGGACGCCGGGCTGCTCCAGGGGATCCTGGCCGCGTTCGCCGAGAAACCGGAGGCCTGCCAGACCGAGCTGGTGCTGGTCAGCATCGGCGAACAGGCCCAGACCCTGCGCGACGGCCGGGCCGATGCGGCGATCGTGCTGGCCCCCTACGACGATCGCGGGCTGGACGCCGTGCCGCTGCTCAGCGAGCCGACGCTGGTGGCGATGGCGGCCGCCGACCCGCTCGCGGCCCGCGACACGCTGCGGCTGGCCGATCTGGCGGGGCACGTGCTGCCCGGCGGACGTGCGGCGGATCAGTACCCTGCCAGCGCTGGCAATACTGGCAACACTGGCAACACTGGTGACCCGCGGCCGAGCGCGAATGCGCCGCGTCGCCACACGGTCGCGGACCTGACCGAGATCCTGCGGCTGGTGGAGATCGGCACGATCGTGGCCTTCCTGCCGCTGTCGGTGACCCGGCGATATCCGAGGCCTGAGATCGCCTACCGGGCGGTGGCGGACCTGCCGGAATCAGAGTTCGTGCTCGCGTGGCCGCAGCAGGCGACGTCGCGCGCGGTGGCGGCGTTCGTGCGGGCGGCGGAGAACGTCGCGGCCGAGGTTGAGACCGGAGGCGAATTCCTGGACGCTCGCCGATAAGCACCGGGGCTGGTGCCGACGTGCGCGCGGAAGCGGCGGCGAAGGTTGACCGCCGAGGCCAGCCCCACCCGAGTGGCGATCGCCTCGACCGGGAGATCGGTCTGCTCAAGCAGAGTGCGGGCGGCGGCGACCCGGCGGGACAGCAGCCACGCGCCGGGGCTGGTGCCCAGTTGGTCGGTGAAGCGGCGGGCCAAAGTACGGGGCGAGACGCCGAGGTGTGCGGCGAGGTCCGCGACCGAAAGCGGGTCGGCGAGGCGTTCGGCGGCCCAGGTGAGAAGGCTCGCGACAGAGTCGACAGAGTTGAGCGAGTTGAGCGAGTTGGCCGAGTCGACAGAGTCCTGCGATGGCGGAACGCTGTCGAACTGCGGGACGCCGTCGAACTGTGAGCCGCTGTCGAACCGCGGAACGCTGTCGAACTGCGGGACGCCGCCGGGCGGCGGGATGCCGTCGAACCCACCATCCCCGCGACTACTCGGCGAAGCCTCGTCCGCCTGAGGAAGCGCCATATGCCGCGCCAGCAAGGCCGCGTGGTCGGGACCATGGTCGCGGCGCACGAGGTGCAGGCACAGCTCCAGGCCGGCTCCCGCACCGGCACTCGTGGCGACGTCACCGTGGTCGATGTAAGCGTGCTCCGGCTCGACGAGGACGCCGGGGAACTCGCGGCGCAGCAGGGCGGCGCGGGCGAAGTGCGTGGTGGCGCCGCGGCCGTCGAGCAGTCCGGTGCGGGCCAGCGCGAAGACGCCGGAGCAGATGGCGGCGAGGCGCGCGCCGCGGGCGTGGGCCCGGAGCAAGGCGTCGCGGACGGCGGCGGGCAAAGGGGTGTCGACCGGCAGCCAGCCCGGGATGATGACGGTGTCGGCGGTGTCGAGCGCCGACAGGCCTTGTGCCACCTGCATCACAAAGCCGCCGGTGGTCGGTACCGGTCCCGGCGTCTGGGTGCACACCTCGAACTCGTAGTGCCGCGCAATCCCGTTACGCCGCAAGCCGAACACCTCGGCGGCGCACCCGAGCTCGAACGTCGACTGCACCGGCCGCACCAGGGCCACCACGCGATGCATGGCAAGAAAGTACCCCATGCTGGCCGCCGAGGCTCTGTCCCGCGCGGCCGGCACCCGGCAGCGTGGGAGGCATGCACCCTGAGATTCTCGACCAGCCCGGCTACACCTCCATCGCCACTGCCGACGCGCCGACGCGTGAGCTGTTCCCCGGTATCCGGCTGCGTCCGTTGTGGCGCGGGGCGGACGGCGCGCACGCGAACGTCCTGGAGATGGACCCGGGCACCGCGTTCCCCAAGCATGACGTGCACAGCCCCGGGCCCGAGGAGGTGTTCGTCGTCGCGGGTGTGTTCAACGACGGGGCCCGCGACTATCCCGCCGGGAGCTTCATCCACGCGCCGGCCGGCTCGTGGCATGTGCCGACCAGCGTGACCGGGTGCACGCTGTTCCTGTTCTATCCGGCCGGGTGAGCGGAACGCCGAAGCCGTCCGCCGCCGCTCACAACCGCGAGCCGCCGGTGACCACCGGCTCCGGGACCTCCAGGATCAGCTCGCCGCGTTCGGCGTCGTAGGCGAACAGTTCGGCCCAGCGGCCCCAGGCGATGGCGATGTCCAGCTGGTTGCGGGCCTCGTCCTCGGAGAAGCCGCGGCGCAGCAGGTCCAGGAAGAAGCCTTCGCGCAGCGAGCCGTCCTTGGTGGCGTGCAGGGCCTTGACGATCGCGCCGACCAGCGGGGCGTGCCGGACCACCAGGCGGGCGAACTGTTCCTTGGCCGGGTCGGTGGCCGAGACGACGAAGGTGTGGCCCTCGTCGGTGATCTCGATGTCGGAGCCGGCGACGGTGGCCATGGTCAGCATCACCGCGGCGTCGACCAGCGGCAGCAGGTCGTCGACCTCGAAGTTCAGGTCCTCGGCGATCTCGGCCAGGCCGTCCCGGCCGCCGCGGGCGTCCAGGATCTCCAGCAGGCCGGACAGGCCGCCGACCGAGGCCGCCGGCAGCGGCAGGTCGACCGGGGTCATCGCGGAGACGGCGGCCGGCGCGATCTGCGCGGCCTTCTCCAGCGCCGACTCGCGGCCGGTGAGGATGTCGTAGACGGTGTCGACCAGTTCCTCATAGCCGGGGTCGCGCTTGTCGCGGGGCCGGGGCAGGTCCACACGCAGTTCGGCCAGGATGCGGCCGGGGTTGGAGGACAGGACCAGGATGCGGTCGGCGAGTTGGACGGCCTCGTCGATGTTGTGGGTGACGATGAGCACCGCCTTCGTCGGGAACCCCCGGCTGTGTTTGCCCGCTCCCTCCCTCGCTCCTCCATCCCACATCTTCACAAGCTCGCCGCGCAGGTTGGCGGCGGTGAGCACGTCCAGGGCCGAGAACGGCTCGTCCATCAGCAGCGCGTCCGGCTCCACGGCCAGCGCCCGGGCGAAGCCGACGCGCTGGCGCATGCCGCCGGACAGTTCCTTGGGGTAGGCGGACTCGAAGCCGTCCAGACCGATCAGGTCGATGGCCCGCAGTGCCTTGTCGCGCCGTTCGGCCTCGGGCACGTCCCGGGCCTGCATCGCCAGCTCCACGTTCTGCTGCACGGTCAGCCAGGGCAGCAGCGCGAAGGACTGGAACACCATCGCCACGCCCGGGTTGGCCCCGTTCAGCGGCTCGCCCCGGTACTGGACGGTGCCGGAGGACGGGGCGATCAGCCCGGCGATGCAGCGCAGCAGCGTGGACTTGCCCGAGCCGGACTTGCCGAGCAGCGCGACGATCTCGCCCTCGCGCAGCGTCAGCGAGACGCCGTCCAGGACCGGCAGCGCGCGGCCGTCGGGGGTGGTGAAGGTCTTGGTGACGTGTTCGGCCTCGACGATGACGTTGTCGGCGGCGTGCGGGACGTTGTCGTCGGTCACGGCCGGCTCCTTCGCGCTCACAGGGAATACCTCGCCTCGGCGATTGCGTACAGGCGCCGCCAGAACAGCCGGTTCACTCCGACCACATACACGCTCATCACGACCACGCCGATCAGCACCTTGGGAAAGTCGCTGTTCGCGGAGGCGGAGGCGATATAGGCACCTAGGCCGTAGGCTTCCAGGTGGTGCTTGCCGTAGCTGACGACCTCGGCCACGATCGAGGCGTTCCACGCCCCGCCGGCGGCGGTGATCCCGCCGGTGACGTAGGCCGGGAAGATGGCCGGCAGGATGAAGCGCTTCCAGCGCAGCCAACCGCCGACGCCCATCAGCTGCATCGCCTCCCGCAGGTCGGAGGGGATCGCGCTGGCCCCGGCGATGACGTTGAACAGGATGTACCACTGCGCGCCCAGGGCCATCAGCAGGATGCCGCCGATGTTCAGGCTCATCCCGGTGGCGACGAAGAAGGCGGTCGCGAACGGGAACAGCAGGTTCGCCGGGAAGCTGGCCAGCACCTGCACCACCGGCTGCGCGATCCGCGAGACCTTCGGATTCATGCCGATCCAGACCCCGACCGGGACCCAGATAAGGGTGGCGAAGATCAGGAGCACCACGACCCGGCCGAAGGTGGCGCCGCCGAGCAGAAAGGCGTGGCCGAACTGGCCCAGGTCCCCGCGCACGTGCAGGTAGGTCACCGCGCGCCAGGCGCCGAACGCCACTGCGGCCGTCACCAGCCCGGCGAAGAACACGTCCCCGGTCCGCTGGCGCACCAGGGGCTTGGACAGCGGATGCTCGGCCAGCCCGAACGGCCGCGTGAGCTTGTCCAGCAGCCGGCCGACCGGCCGCGCGGGCCGGGCCACCGCCGCCGGCACCACCGATCGCCGCAGCAGGTCCAGGACCACACTGCGCGGCTTGTCCGCGGCGGCGGACTCCTCGGCCCGGAACCGCTCGGCCCAGGCCACCATCGGACGCCAGAAGAGGATGTTGACCGCGATCACCATCACGACCATGACGACGATCGCTATCGCGACCTTGCTCAGGCTCCCCTGCTGCATCGCGGCGGCGACGTAGGAGCCGATGCCCGGCAGCGCGTAGGTGTGCTTCAGGACGGTGATCGACTCCGAGGCGGCCAGGAAGAACCAGGCCCCGCCGAAGCTCATCATCCCGTTCCAGACCAGCGGGATCATGCCGCTGGGCACGTCCAGCCGCCAGAACCGCTGCCACTTGGTGAGCCGCATGATGCGCGCCGCCTCGTCCAGATCGCGCGGCTGGGAGACCAGCGACTGGTAGAACGCGAAGGTCATGTTCCACGCCATCGCGGTGAAGATCGCGAAGATGGACGCGCACTCCAGGCCGAGCGACGAGCCCGGGAACAGGCTGATGAACGCGGTCACGGTCACCGTCAGGAAGCCCAGCACCGGCACCGACTGCAGGATGTCCAGCAGCGGGATCAGCGCCTTCGACGCCCGGGGCAGCCGCGCGGCGGCCGTGGAGTAGACGAAGGTGAACACCACCGACAGCACCAGTGCGATGAACATCCGCAGCAGGGACCGCACGGCGTAGTACGGCAACTCCGCCGGATCGGTCGACACCTGCGACGGCGCCTGACTGGGCAGGAACGGCGCGTTCAGCGAAGGCGCCAACCGCAACAACCCGAACAGCAACACCGCCACCCCGACCAGCACGACGGCGTCCACCCAGCGGAACGCCGGCCGCCGCCACACCCCGCGGGACGGGAACATCCCCCAAGACGCCACCGACCACCTCCACGAACGCTGGCAGCCACTGCCGGACGCGCCCATGATCCCACGCCGGACGGGGCGTGCCAGGGCTGGGCGGTAATTGGGCGCGGCGGGGGGATGAACAGGTTGTTACGGGTGGAAACCTGTGCTTGCCCCACGAGTGGAATCCTGGGCGGGCGCTGCCGCCCTACGCCCGCGCCGCCCTACCCCGCGCCCCCGCGGCCACCTCGGCAACCACCCCGACCGCCGCGTCCAGCTGCGCCTCCCCCACAAAGTAATGCGGCGAAGCCCGCACCAGTTCCGTGAGCCCTCGCCGATCCATGTCGTAGAGCGTCGAGGAGCGCCGCGTGATGCTCACCGCGACGTCTCGCGCGGCGAGCGCCGCCTGTACCTCGCCGGCCTCGGCCCCGTCGACGCTGAACGTGACCAGCCCGCACTTGCGCGTGCCGAGATCGTGGACCGTCACCCCGTCGACCTCGGCCAGCGCCGAGCGCAGGTGCGCGCCGCGCCGCGTCACCGCCTCCTCGACCGCCTCGACTCCCAGCTCCAGCAGGTACCGCGCCGCGGCGATCAGCCCGAGGCGGGTGGCGGTGTCGTTCTCCCAGAGCTCATACACCCGCGCGTCGTCGCGCAGCGCGTAGCTTTCGGCGCCGGTCCAGGTGCCGCCCTGCAAGTCGGCGAGTTTCGGTCGCAGCACGGCCTTCGCCCGGTCCCGCACGACGAGGAACCCGGTGCCGCGTGGCCCGCGCAGCCACTTGCGCCCGGTCCCGGTCAGGACGTCGACGTCCAGCGCCTCGGCGTCCACCGCCAGCTGCCCCACCGCCTGGCAGGCGTCGAGCAGCACCAGCGCCCCGACCGAGTGCGCGGCGTCGCTGATCCGCCGCACGTCGGCGGCGACGACGCCGCCGTTGGTGGGCACCTGGACCACCGACACCACCTTGACCCGCTCGTCGAGCATCGCGGCCAGGGCGTCGGGGGCGAAGCTGCCGTCGCCGTCGCTGGGCACCACCTCCACCGACGCGCCGACCGCACGGGCGCGCATCAGCAGCGGAATCGCGTTGCCGCCGTACTCCAGCTCCCCGACCAGGATGCGGTCCCCAGCGGTGAGGGGCACGGCCTCGAACGCCGCGAGCCAGGAGCGGGTCGCGCTGTCGGTGAACGCGACCTGGTCGGGCCGGCACCCGAGCAGCTCGGCGAAGACGCCGTAACCGGCCTCCAGGTCCGCGGCGCGCTCGTCCAGCGCCTCGTATCCGCCGATCTCGGCCTCGCGCCGCAGGTGCGCGATCACCGTGTCGAGCACCGGTGTCGGCGGCAGCGAGCTCCCCGCGCTGTTCAGGAAGACCCGGTGCGCCGCCCCCGGGGTGTCCGCCGAAACCCTCGCCATATCGATCATGGACTTGAGATTATCGTTCCATGCCGACGCCCGACGAGTCCCTGCGCCCCTTCCGTATCGAGATCCCCGAATCAGACCTCGACGACCTCCGCTCCCGTCTGGACCGCACCCGCTGGCCCGATGAGTTGCCGGGCGTCGGCTGGTCGTACGGCGTCCCCCGCGATTACCTCCAGGACCTGGCCCGCTACTGGCGCCACGAATACGACTGGCGCGCGGCCGAAGCACGCCTGAACCGCTGGCCGCAGTACCTCACGACGATCGACGGCACGACGGTCCACTTCGCACACCTCCGCTCCCCCGAGCCGGACGCCACCCCGCTGATCATCACCCACGGCTGGCCCGGCTCCATCGCCGAGTTCGAGCACATCACGGGCCCGCTGACCGACCCGCGCGCGTATGGCGCCGACCCGGCCGACGCCTTCCACCTGGTCCTGCCGAGCATCCCCGGCTTCGGCTTCTCCGGCCCGACGCGCGAACCCGGCTGGGACCACCTGCGGGTGGCGCGCGCCTTCGCGGAGCTGATGCGCCGCCTGGGTTATGAGCGCTACGGGGCCCAAGGCGGCGACTGGGGTTCGGCGATCTCGCGCGAGTTGGGCCGCCTGTTCCCGGAGCAGGTCTTCGGGGTGCATCTGAACCTGATCCCGGGTGCGGCGGCGTCGGCGGAGCCCACGCCGGAGGAACTGGCCGCGTTGAGTCCGGCGGAGCAGGCGCGGACGATCGCCTCGTGGGAGCGGACCGAGGCTTGGCTGCGGGAGAAGCAGGGCTACGCCGACCTTCAGTCCACCCGCCCGCAGACGCTGTCCTACGCGCTGACCGATTCGCCGGTCGGGCAGCTCGCGTGGATCGCCGAGAAGTTCAGGGAGTGGACCGATTCCCGCGGTCGTGCGGAGGACGACGTCGAGGGCACGGTTCGCGGCACCACCGGCGACGCCGTCGACGGCGGCCTCATCGGTCACGACGCCATCGACCGCGACCACCTGCTGACCAACGTGATGCTGTACTGGCTCACCGGAACCGCCGGCTCGTCCGCCCGCATCTACTACGAACGCGCTCACGCGCCGTACTGGGGCTCGCCGCCGGAGCCGTCACGGACGCCCACCGGGCTGGCGTGCTTCCCGGCGGAGAATTTCATCGTTCTGCGACACCGTGCCGAGCGGAGCGAGCGTCTCGTCCGATGGACCGAGTTCGACCGGGGCGGGCACTTCGCCGCGATGGAGGTGCCTGACCTGCTGGTCGGGGACATCCGGGGGTTCTTCCGGCAGCTGCGGGAGGCGTGAGGCGGGGGCCGTGCCGACAGGGCTCTGATGGGACCGGGGGCACCGTTTCTCAGGCTAGTGTCAGGTCCCTCTCAGGTCAGTCTCACCCGTTCGGGCGCCGGAATACCAGAACCTGAAGATCCCCTTAAATAGCCGTCTGACCTGGGGTTTTCCGAGGCCGGATGCGATCATCCACGAGTTCGATCATCAGACTTCGCGCATCATTCGCCCCGATAGCGGCTATTGCCTGTTTCGTGACACGGGGATCCAGCAGCGGCGCACCAGGTGCCGCGGACCGTGGACGAAAGGGCTTAAAGATGCGCTCTATCAAGACCACCGTGACCGCCGCCGCCGTGCTGACCGCGGGCTTCGTGATGACCGCCCCGGCGGCCCACGCCGCCACCGCGCCGCACCGCAGCGCCTGCGCGACCGCGGTGGCCGCCGCCGTGTCGGCGGAGCACGACTTCAACGCCGCCGTCGCGGACCTGAAGAAGCAGTGGGCCGCCGGCGGCCACCCCGGCATGGCCGAGGAGCAGAACGCCGAGAACCTCAAGGCCAAGGCCAACTCCGCGGCCTCCGCCGCCGCCCGGATGTGCCAGGGCATGGGCGACCAGCACCGCCGGCACCCGCACGGCGCGATGCGCACCGGCGTGGGCAGCACCAGCCAGGGCGTCAACACCGGCGAGATCGCTGGCGGCGTGGGCCTGCTGGGCGCGGTCGGCGCCGGCGCGCTGATGCTGCGCCGCCGCCGCGCGGGCAGCGAGAGCTGAGGCTGAGCCTCAGCTTTCGGCACCATCTGGGTCGAGCGCGCCCCGGGGATTTTTCGGGGCGCGCTAAGACCGGAGATCAGTGGCCAGAGATCAGTAGCCGGGGATCACTCCAGCTACATGACCGCGACCGAGAACACTGCGAGAGACACGGCATGAAGCGCTTGGTTGGCGGCAAAAGAGGCGGCGCCGGAAACGAGAAGCCGCAGCGCGAGATCTCGGCGCGCGGCGTCCTGACGGCCTCGGCGATCTCGCTGGGACTGTGCGTCGGACTGGTGATGGTGGCCAACGGCCTGCACACCCCCACCCCGCCGCCCCAACCGACGGCCGCACAAGGGTTCCAGAAGCCCGCAGCCCCAGCCCCGGCTGCCGCCGCGGCGGCGGCACCGGCCTTCGACATCAGCAAGTTCCAACCGCTGGACCTCCCCC
>NZ_JAAFZA010000031.1 GCF_015356865.1 Catenulispora pinisilvae | reverse complement strand
ATAGGCCGGGCGTGGAAGCTCCGTGAGGGGTGTAGCGGACCGGTACTAATAGGCCGAGGGCTTGACCACAAAGCTGATTTTTTGAGTCTTTTTGCTCGCATCCACTGTTTAGATCTGAGACCCCTACTGGCCTCGGGAACCACTGTTGTGTGGTTTTTCGGCTGGTTGTCTCAAGATGTTACGGCCGCCATAGCGGTGGGGAAACGCCCGGTCCCATTCCGAACCCGGAAGCTAAGCCCGCCAGCGCCGATGGTACTGCCAGGGGGACCTGGTGGGAGAGTAGGACGCGGCCGGACTAAATTTGCCAGTAGGCCCCCGACAAGATTCTGTCGGGGGCCTACTGCTGTTTCCGGCACTATGTCGGGCTGCCGGTCGGGTTCGCAGGCCTGGTTTCTGGTGCGGGCCATGGTGAAGGGCATGCGCCCGACTTTCAGGTGTCTTCGCTTGTCGCTGCGGAGCCCACAGCGAGCCCGCTCCGCTCGCAGCCCTCTGCGCTGCCTGCCGCGATCGCCGCGATCACCCATCGCCCCTTCGCGATGCTCCCTCCCGGCGTGCCCGCCGATCTCGCCCTACAGCCGCCCGGCTGCCTTCAGTGCCAGATAAGCGTCGGCCAGTGCCGGGGCGATGAGGGTCGGTGGCTGGTCGACGACCGTCACTCGGTGCTTGGCCAGGAGGTCGGCGACGTGGCGGCGTTCGGCTCGGGCGCGTTCGGCGGAGGCCGCTTCGTAGACCTCTGTCGCGTTGCTGCGGCCCTGGGCCATCTGCTCGATGCGGGGGTCGGCGACTGAGGCGACCACCACTTCGTGGCGGGTGGTGAGGCGGTTGATGACCGGGAGGAGGCCCTCGGCCATCGGGGCTGAGTCCAGGCTCGTCAGGAGGACCACCAGGGAGCGTTGGGGTGCGCGGTTAAGGACTGTGGTGACCAGGCCTCGGGCGTCGAGTTCGACCAGTTCCGGTTCCAGGGTGGCCATGGCGTTCGTTACCTGGGCCAGGGTTTGGCTGGCGGGGGCTCGGGTGACCGCGGTGCGGATACGGCGGTCGTAGGCGAGGAGGTCTACGCGGTCGCCGGCGCGCAGGGCCAGGGCGGTCAGGAGGAGGGCCGCGTCCAGGGCCGCGTCGAGGCGGACGCCGTCGGTGCCCAGGTCCTCGGTGCCGATGCGGCCGGCGGCGGTGCGGCTGGTGTCCAGGACGATCAGGATCGAGCGGTCGCGTTCGGGGCGCCAGGTGCGGACCACGACGTCGTAGTGGTCGCCGATGTGGCGGCGGGCGGTGGCGCGCCAGTCGATGGAGCGGACGTCGTCGCCGGCCGTGTAGTCGCGCAGTGAGTCGAACTCCGTGCCCTGTCCGCGGACCAGCAGCGAGGTGCGGCCGTCGAGCTCCCGCAGGCGCGCCAGGCGTGAGGGCAGGTGTCGGCGGGACAGGAACGGCGGGAGCACGCGGACGCGCCACGGGCTCTGCATCGTCCGCTGTCGTGCGGCCAGGCCCAGCGGCCCGAAGGAACGGACGCTGACGTGCTCGGCCTGCCGGTCGCCGCGTCTAGTCGGCACCAGCACCGACTCGATGCGCCGACGTTCTCCGGCCGGGATGGTGACGGCGTGGCGGGGCTGCACGATCGTGGGGTCGGCCAACCGGTTCGCCCCTGGCGACCCGGCGGTTCCCCGCAACCCGGCCGAGGGCGGCCAGGCGTCGCGGATCAGGGCCCGGACCGGTCGCGCTGAGGGGTTGGTGACGACCAGTTGCACCCGGGCCGTGGCTCCGAGGCGCACTGTCGTGTCGCCGCTGCGGGCGAACGTGAGCGTGCGGACCGGGCCGGCCAGGACGACGTCGATCGCCACCCCGACCGCGATGACCGCCACGACCACCGCGATCCCGATCCACGAGGGCAGCACCAGGCCGACGAACACCGCGCCGAGGGCGGCCAGGGCTCCGGCCCGCCAGGTCAGGGCCATGACAGCGCCCCGTGCGGAGCATCCGCGGCCTGATACTGGCCTCGTGCCAGCGGCAGCAGCGGCACCCGCGCCCCTGCCATGACCCGCACTAGCGTCACCAACGCCACCTGAACGATCATCACCACCGCACCGCCCGCCCCGCCCTACCGAGGCACCGGAACCGCGCCCAGCACGGCGTCCAGCACCCCGTCAGCGGTCCCGCCCTCCATCTCGGCTTCGGCGCGCAGCCGCACCCGGTGCCGCAGCGCCGGCTTCGCCAGCGCCTGCACGTCATCCGGCGTGACGTAGCCGCGCCCGGCGAGCCACGCCCACGATCGCGCCGTGCTCAGCAAAGCCGTGGCGCCACGCGGCGAGACGCCCAGCGCCAGCGAGGGCGAGACGCGAGTGGCCCGCGCGAGGTCGGCGATGTAGCCCAGCACGTCGCGGCTGACCGTGACCTGACGCGCGGCGGCGCGGGCGGCGGCCAGCTCGGCCCGGCCCGCGACCGGCCGCACGCCGGCGGCGTCCAGGTCGCGCGGGTCGAAGCCGTTCGCGTGCCGCTCCAGGATCCCGATCTCCTCCTCGCGGCCGGGCAGCGGCAGCACCAGCTTCAGCAGGAACCGGTCCAACTGGGCCTCGGGCAGCGGGTACGTGCCCTCGAACTCGACCGGGTTCTGGGTCGCGGCCACCAGGAACACCTCGGGCAGCGGCCGGGGCCGGCCGTCCACGGTGACCTGCCGCTCCTCCATCGCCTCCAGCAGCGACGCCTGTGTCTTCGGCGGCGTGCGGTTGATCTCGTCGGCCAGCAGCAGGTTGGTGAACACCGGGCCCTCGCGGAAGGAGAACTCGGCGGTGCGGCTGTCGAAGACCGCTGAGCCGGTCACGTCGCCGGGCATCAGGTCCGGGGTGAACTGCACGCGCTTGGAGTCCAGCGCCAGCGCGGCCGCCAGCGAGCGCACCAGCAGGGTCTTCGCGACGCCCGGGACGCCTTCCAGCAGCACGTGGCCGCCGGAGAGCAGGGCGATCACCAGGCCGGTGACCGCAGAGTCCTGGCCGACCACGGCTTTGGCGACCTCGGTGCGGACGGCCAGGAGCGCGGTGCGGGCGGTCGCCGGGTCGATGGGGGAGCCGGTCGCCGGGCTGCCGATTCCGGGTCCGCCAGCTGAGCTGTCGATGCCGAATCCCGCCGGCCCGCCAACCGCCGAGCCGTCCGTCAGCCCGCCGACCGCCAAGCCGGCGCCGTCCAAATCATCACCCGCACCCGCACCACCGTCCGAGCCCTGCTGCGTCATCCCACTCTCCCGTCTCGTCACAGCCGCCCGACCTCGGCTTCCAGCCGGTCCAGCGCCGAAGCCAATCCCACCAGGCCCGCGTCGTCGGCGGGTACCGGACCCGCCAGTACCGCCAGCGCATCGGCCGTCGGGGGGCCGCCGCGGGCCGCGATCGCCGCCGCGACGTCCCCGGCCGCCGCCATCCGCGGCAGCCCGAGCCGGGCCGCCAGGCGGGCCCGCGTCGCTTCGCGCAGCGCTCCGGCGGCGCGGTCCGTCACTCGCCCGCGCTCGTAGAGCCGCGCACGTCCTTCGACCGTCTCCGCCGCGCGCACCGCCACCGGCATCCGCTCGCTGACGACCGGGCCGAGGCGTCGGGCCTGCCACAGGGCCAGCAGGCCGATCGCCAGCACCATCGTCAGGGCGCCCCAGCGCCAGCCGGCCGGCAGCACGTCGGTGAAGCTCTTCTGCCCGGACGCCGCCGCCGGGTCCGCTTCGTCCGGCAGGTACCACACGACCGTCGGGTGCTTCCCGAGCAGCCGCAGGGCCAGGGCCGCGTTGCCGTGGTCGGCGAGCCCGTCGTTGCGGAACGGGGTGCGGCTGCCGACCAGCACCGTGTCGTTGGAGGCCGGCCCGGCGGTCCGCACCAGCGCGTCGCCGCCGGCCAGCGGGTAGCAGCCGGTGGGGACGCCGCTGAAGACCTCGCCGTCGCCGATGTCGGCGTTCCCGGCGGCCGTCGCGTCGGCGTCCGGGCACCCGGGGTCCACCAGCTTCGCGCCGTCGGGCGACGGCGACACCAGCGCGGCCTCGGTGGTCAGCAACTCCGCCGACTCCGGGTCCGGCTGCACCACCACGAGCCGCGCCACCGGCGTCGCCGCCACGGTGTCCAGCTGGAGCCGGGTCAGCAGCCCCGGGTCGGTGACCAGCAGCGTCGCCCCGCCCCGCGCGGCCTGCACGGTGGTCAGCACCTCCGCGGTGGTCCGCACCGGCGTGACCGTGACGCCCCGGTCCCGCAGCAGCGTGGCCAGGGCGCGGCCGCCGTCCGGTGAGGCGGAGTCGGGGTCCAGGGTGCCGCCGTCGTTGCCGCCGAAGGCCAGGGCCGCCGCGAACGCCCCGGCCAGCAGCACGACGAGGGCGGCCAGCGGCCAGCGCCAGGCCCGCAGCGTCGTCATCGGGGACGTCATCGGGGACCACCGGCCGGGCCGCCGACCCGCACCCGCGCCGCCGCGACCGCCTCGTCCACGGCCACCAGCCGCCGATAGTCCTGCGGCCCGGCTGCCGCCTGCCCGTACCAAATGTCGTCGAACACCCGCGCCGCGCCGAGCAGCGCCGGCGCCTGGTCCGGCAGCAGCGCCCCGGCCTCCCGCGCCGCCACGTCGGCGGTCCGCCCCGGCCGGGGATCCAGCACGGCCCGTTCCTCCAACGCCGCGATCACCGCCCGCAGCCGGGCCCGCACCGCCTCGGCCCACCGTCCGCCGGCCGCGTGCTCCTCGGCCGCCCGCCGGTACCCGGCCGCGTCCAGCGGGCTCTCCGCGCCGAACAGCGCCCGATCGGCCGCGACCTGCCGCCGGACCGGCCCGTAGCGCTTCCGGATCACCACCAGCGTCACCCCGACCAGCACCAGCACGATCAGCACGGCCGTCCAGCCGTCGCGCTCGTTCCCGGCCCCGGTGCCGAACGCCTTGTGCCACAGGGTGCTCAGCTCGTGCCCGATCCAGTCCAGGGCCCGCCGGGTGAGCGAGGGCTTGGCGTGCGCGTAGACCGGCTTGGCCAGCTCGTCCGCGGCCGCGCGGCGGGCCTCCTCCCGGCCCGCGGTGATCGGCACGCCGGGTGGCGGCGTCACCGGGGACCCCGGATCGGTCACGCGGCCGGGCCGTTCCCCGGCTCCGGCCCGCCGGCACCGGTAGTCGCCAAACCATCCCGTTGCTTCCGCGCGTTCAGCGCCAGCTGGATGTCCCAGCCCTCGCGCCGCATCCGCCGGTCCAGATACTGCAAAGCCATCACCGACGCCGCGAACGGCGAGACCACCGACTGCACCGCCGCCGAGAACAACGCCCCGAGGAACACGTACAGCAGGGACACGTGGTGCCCGGAGAACGTCCCGTCCCCGTTGTCGGCGACCGGGCTCAGGTTCGAGCCGATGAGGGCCTGCTGGACCACTGAGAGCACCGCCGCCACCACCTCGGACACCAGCAGCGCCAGCAGCGTGATCCCCAGCACCCGCCACCAGCCGCCTTTGACCAGCGTCGAGGACCGCTTCAGCGCCCGCCGCACCGGCTGGTCCTCCAGCACCAGCGCGGCCGCGGCCAGCGACCACGCCACCCAGCGGTTGAGGGCCAGCGCGGCTCCGGCGCCGATCCCGAGTAGCAGCACCAGTGCGGCGGCCTGGCTCCCGGCGGCGGCCAGCAGGAGCCCGGGGACCATCCCGAGGGCCAGCGCCCCGAACAGGACGATGAAGATCACCAGCGCCAGCCCGACCAGCCGGAGCAGCCGCGGCCGGGTCAGCCGCCACACCTCGCCCAGCGTCACCGGCCGGCCCAGCGCGGCCCGCGACACCGCGACGGTCAGCAGCCCGACCAGCAGCGAGACGATGAGCGCGTTCAGCAGCACGCCGGGCCGCAGCAGCGCCAGATCGTTGATCCCGCTCCCGCTGCCCAGCGTGGTGTTGTCGTCGACCAGTCCGGCCAGGAATCGCAGATACACATAGTCCAGCGGGATCGCGACGACCTGTCCCAGCGTGACCACGAGCGCGGACAGTCCGAGCATGACGCCGGGATTGGCGCGCATCGCGGTCACCGCGCCGTCGAGGATTTCCCCGGCTTGCAAAGGACGCAGCGGCACTACTCCGGTGGGCGACGCGGGCCGTGTGGGCTGGCTCATGGTCTGCGGGGACGCTTCTTCCTGGGGCGCGGACCGGCTCGTCGCCGGGAGTGTGCACCCCAGCATGCAGGGAGCGTGGAGGACGGCGCCACCCCCGCACCAACACCCGTGATCCTTCTCAGTGGCACCGGGGATTCACCAAAAGCAGAAAGTAATGCGACGATAGTCCGCATGAAAGGTCGTGTCCTCATCGTCGACGATGACATAGCCCTGTCCGAGATGCTGGGCATCGCCCTGCGCGGAGAGGGTTTCGAGACCACGTCCGTCGCCGATGGTGACCGGGCGCTACAGGTGTTCCGCGACTTCAAGCCGGATCTGGTGCTGCTGGACTTGATGTTGCCCGGTCGGGACGGCATCGACGTGTGCCGGCTGATCCGCGGCGAGTCCGGGGTGCCGATCATCATGCTCACCGCCAAGAGCGACACCGTGGACGTGGTGGTCGGGCTGGAGTCCGGTGCCGACGACTACGTGATCAAGCCGTTCAAGGTCAAGGAGCTGGTGGCGCGGGTCCGGGCCCGGCTGCGCCGGGCCGACGAGCCCAAGCCGGAGACCCTGGCCATCGGCGATCTGTCGATCGACGTGGCCGGGCACTCGGTCAAGCGCGACGGCCGGCAGATCCCGCTCACCCCGCTGGAGTTCGACCTGCTGGTCGCGCTGGCCCGCAAGCCCTGGCAGGTGTTCACCCGCGAGGTGCTGCTGGAGCAGGTCTGGGGCTACCGGCACGCCGCGGACACCCGGCTGGTGAACGTGCACGTGCAGCGGCTGCGCAGCAAGATCGAGGTCGACCCGGAGAACCCGGAGATCGTGGTCACCGTGCGCGGAGTGGGTTACAAGGCCGGTCCGGCTTAAACGAGGAAATACATGCGGGTCTCGAAGTTCACGGGCGGTGCCCGGCGGTTCGGCCGCGCCGTCCTGGAACTGCCCGGGACCTGGCGCGGCTCGCTGCAATTGCGCGTGGTGTCGCTGACCCTGCTGCTGTCCTTCGTCATCGCCTTCGCCCTGGGCTGGGTGCTGAACAACAAGATCCGCGACGGTCTGGTGCAGGCCAAGGAGAGCTCGTCGCTGGCCATGGCCAGCAGCGGGTTCAGCGAGGCCAGCGCCTCCATCGCCGCGGACGCCGAGACCTTCCGCCAGGGTGCCCCCAGCGGCACCCCCCAGCACGACGGCGACGGGGCGGCCTGGGTCGGCAGCCTGTACGACATGGTCCGGAACCTGTGCAGCGGGGCCAACAGCGACACCTACCAGGTGATGCTGATGTCCGACGTCCCGTTGGTGCCGGTCGCCGGTTACACCTGCGGCGGCATCCAGCACCAGAGCATCTCCCAGGGTCTGCGGGCCGGCCAGTTGGAGGACTACGGCTCCCCGACGTTCGTGGTCAAGTACCAGACCACCGAGCTGGAATACGGGGTGCAGACGGCCGGCAATGACGCGACCGCCCTGTCCGACGCCCCCTCCGGCGCCGAGGTGATCGACCACCGGACCCCGGGCCTGCTCTACGGCGCGCAGTTCCAGCTGCCGTCGGTGAACGGCGGCGGCGGCATCGGCGAGGTCCAGCTCTATTACGCGTTCCCGTTCACCACCGAGAGCCAGGCGCTGAGCTTCGACAACGAGATGATCGCGATCGCCGGCGCGGTGCTGGTGCTGGCCCTGGCCGGGGTGGCCTGGTTCGTCACGCGCCTGGTGGTCACCCCGGTCCGGCAGGCCGCCGGGATCGCCGAACGGCTGGCCGACGGCCGGTTCGACGAGCGGATGCGGGTGCGCGGCGAGGACGACCTGGCCCGGCTGGCGACCGCGTTCAACACCATGGCCGGCAACCTTCAGCGGCAGATCCGCAAGCTGGAAGAGCTCTCGCGGGTCCAGCGCCGGTTCGTCTCCGACGTCTCGCACGAGCTGCGCACCCCGCTGACCACGGTCCGGATGGCCGCCGACGTCCTGCACGACGCCCGTGCGGACTTCAGCGGCCCCACGGCGCGCTCGGCCGAACTGCTCCAGACCCAGCTGGACCGGTTCGAGGAACTGCTCGGCGACCTGCTGGAGATCAGCCGGTTCGACGCCGGGGCCGCGGTGCTGGACGCCGAGCCGGTGGACCTGCGGCTGCTGGCCCGCCGGGTGGTCGACAGCAGCGCGGTGCTGGCCGAGCGCAAGGGCGCCGAGGTGCGGATAGTGGCCCCGGACACGCCGTGCGTGGCCGAGATCGACCCGCGCCGCATCGAGCGGATCCTGCGCAACCTGGTGGTCAACTCCATCGAGCACAGCGAGGGCCGGCCGGTGCTGATCAAGGTCGCGGCGGCCGGCGACGCGGTCGCGGTCGCGGTGCGCGACTACGGCGTCGGCCTCAAGCCCGGGGAGTCCTCGCTGGTGTTCGGCCGGTTCTGGCGCGCCGACCCGGCCCGGGCCCGCACCACCGGCGGCACCGGCCTGGGCCTGGCCATCTCGCTGGAGGACGCGCACCTGCACCACGGCTGGCTCCAGGCCTGGGGCGAGCCCGGCGGCGGCTCGCAGTTCCGGCTGACGCTGCCCCGCACCGCCGGGCTGGAGCTGGTGCGCTCGCCGATACCGCTGGAGCCGGACGACTCCCGGCACCACAAACGCCAGGCCGAGGCCGCGCGGCTGGCCGCCGAGGGGGCCGCCGCGGCGGCCCCGCGCCATGACGGTCCGGACCTCACCGGGCTCACCGGCCGCGGTGCCGACAGACTCAGGGAGCGCTGATGTCCGCGCCGAACCGGGTGGCCCGCTGGGCCGCCGGCCTGCTGGCCCTGGCCGCCGCGGCCGGGACCGCGGCCTGCGCCGGGCCGCCGTCCAAGGGCGAGGTCCACTCGGCGGAGCTGAACCAGAGCCGCAACAACGTCGTCATCCTGGCCCGCGAACCCACGCCCGGCATGACGCCGGAACAGCTGGTGAACAGCTTCCTCCAGGCGCTGACCGGCGACCAGCAGGACCCCACCTTCAGCGTCGCCCAGGAGTTCTTGACCCCCGAGGCCCGCAACCTGATGGTGTCGCCGGGCTCCACCCGGGGCTGGGTCACCACGACGAAGATCGTCAACTATCAGGGCGCGGTCTCCGATCCGGCACCCGGCGCCGACCACGGCGGGCATCCGACGGCGGCCGCCACCGCGACCCCGCCCGTCGGTGCCGAACAGACGGTCAGCGTGACCGGCACCCAGTTCGCCCAGATCGACCCGTACGGTTTCTTCAAGTACCAGACGGGCTCGGTCACCCAGACCTTCACCGTGAAGTACTTCGGCGCCAACACCGGCTGGCGGATCGAATCGATGCCGGACTCCCGGATGATCAACGCCGACGCGTTCAAGCGGGCCTATCAGACCTACCAGTCGGCGCTGCCGGTCTACCTGCCCACGAACGACCAGACGGCCCAGCAGATGGACCAGGTGTACCTGACCCAGGACTCCGGCAAGGTCGACTACACCTACGACGCGCTGGCGCGCGCGGTCCTGCACGGCCGGTACGCCTCCCAGAACTCGCAGTTCGACCTGGCGAGCCCGGTCACCCTCGACCCCGACGGCGTGGCCACGGTGAACCTCACGGCCCCGCGCGGCGGCATGCCGGACATCACCAACGTGCAGCGGGCCCTCTACCTGACCTTCCAGAACGCCTCGGAGACCCAGCAGCTGCTCTCCGCGTCCCCGCTGACACAGGTGCGCGTCACCTACGCCGGCTGCGGCGGTACCTGCAAGCCGCAGTCCGTTCTCCCGGCGTATGTACCCCCGCCGACGGTGTACTGGCTGTGCCCGGAGGGCCAGAACGGCGCGGTCGCCTCGATCGTCTACCGGACGCTCGCCGGTGCCTCCAACGCGACGGCCGCCTGCCCGACCAACGGCGGGAAGCCGCAGTCGGTGGTCGCCATGACCGGCGTGAACCCGCAGAAGAACTCACCGATCGCGGTGAAGGTGGCCCCCGACTCCTCGGACATCAAGGACCCGAAGTCCACGACCGACGTGGCGGTGGTCCAGACGAACGGCGACGTCGTGGTGCTCGACGACAAGACCACCGACCAGCGGGTCTGGTACAGCGCCGCCGACCCGGCGAAGATCACCGACTTGGAGTGGGACCCGCTCGACGGATCGCTGTGGGTGGTCGACGACGACAGCCTCTACCGGGTTCAGGGCCCCGGGGAGTCGCCGGAGTCGGTGCCCGTCCCCGGTCAGCACGTGACCCGCTTCAAGCCCTCGCCGGACGGCTTGCGCGCGGTCGTGGTGAGCGGGCAGAACGCGCCCAACCCGGCGGCCGTGAGCAGTCCGCAGCCGGCGGCGATGGTGACCATCGACCGCTCCGCCGACCTGCCGACCCTGGACAACGCCACCGAGTTCCAGCTTCTTCAGGGCTCGTCGCAGACCGGAGACCCCACCTCGGATTCGGACGCCCTGCAGACCGTCTACGACGCCTCCTGGGTCGACGGCCGTACCGTGGTGCTGCTGGGTGTGCAGACCAACTCGAGCACGCAGAAGCTCTACAAGGTGTACCTGGACGGTTCGCAGGACTCGACGATCCTCGATCCCGAGGACGCCCAGCCCGCCACCCAGCGAGTCGGCGCGGCGACCGGCAACAGCTCCAGGCGCAGCTCGGCGATGTGGACGTTCAGTGACGCGCCCGGGCCCACGACCCCGGACTCCTGGTATTCGTACTTCAAGTTGAGCGGCGGTTCGGACAGTTTCCAGGAACTCGGGTGGAGTCCGGTGGTGGCGACGCAGCTGCCGAGCTGACCCCGCGGAGGTCGGGACCCCGCGGAGGTCGGACTGGCCTTCCGGTGGCGCCGAGGATCGGGCATAGCGGATAATTCCGCCACGTTCCGATCACGCCCGACCCGGGGGGTCCGATGCCGCTCGTCCGCCCGCTCTGGGCCGCCCTGCTGGACCTGGCCGCCGAGCGCGATTGCGGCGGCTGCGGGCGCCCGCAGCCCTCCGGGGAGCCGTTGTGCCCGGGCTGCGACGGCCTGTTGGCCGACGGCGGACCATGGCGCACGCTGGCGGCGGTCCCCGGCACGCCGCGCACACACGCGGTGTCCCGGTACGAGGACCCGGTGCGCACGATGCTCATCGGCTACAAGGAACGCGGCCGCACCGACCTGCGGCGGGCGCTGGGCCGGGCGCTCGCGCGGGCCGTCGCGCAGACTCTCGACGACGCGCACGCCTTCCCCGTGACCGGCGGCGGCCCGGCCGGCCGGCAGGTCGCCCTGGTCCCGATGCCGTCTCGGCGCAAGGTGGTGCGCGAGCGGGGCGAGGACACCACGGCCCGGCTGGCCAGGACCGCGGCCCGGACGCTGCGCGAGGTCGGCGTCCCGGTTCACGCGGTGCCCGCGCTGTGTCACGCCCGCGCCGTCGAGGACCAGGCCGGGCTCTCCCGCGAACAGCGCCGGCAAAACCTGTCGGGCGCCTTGCGGGCTCGTCGTATTTCCGCCGTCGCCGCTTCCAGCGTGGTCCTGGTCGACGACATCAGCACCAGCGGCGCCAGTCTGGCCGAGGCGGCGCGGGCGTTGCGGGTGGCCGGGGTCCCGGTGCTCGGGGCGGCGACGATCGCCGCGGCGCGGGTGCGCGCGTGAACCGTCCGCGAACCGTCTCACTGCGTGAACTGCCGAGGAATCACCACGAAACCGCACACAAACCCCGGTCGAACACCGTTCCGATCACTCGAACGGTCCAACGCCGCCTCCGGCCCCTTCCGTCGGGCGCGAACCGGGGCTAGTTTTCAGCCATAGGCACTGGCCCGCGAGAGTGAGCAGGCACGATGCGCACCATCACGCAAATACTCGGCCACCGGTAGCAGGCGGCCCGCCATCATCCGCCATCCTCGGACGGCCATTTCCTCCCGGCACATCTCACGTCCCGGCCGTATCCCCGACGACTTCAGTCGGTTCCGGCCCCGGGCGTGACTTCCTCCACTCGGGATATCGGGCACCAAGTGGACCCGGCGTACGTTGGAGATCTACAAGGACGGACCGACTAGCGGTCCCCAGGCACAGGGCAACCCATCCACAAGCATCGATCCACACAGGAATCGATCAATACAAGAGCAGACCCCGATCACTTCGCGGAGGCGCCGCTGGTCCAGATTTCACCTGACGGGCGAATGCCGGAGCCGTGAGCCCGGCCGAGATCTGAACGCGAGATGGGAGAACGCGCGTGGACATCGTCGTCAAGAGCCGCCACCACGAGGTGACCGACCGATTCCGTCGGCACGTGATGGAGAAGTTGGCCAAGGTCGAGGAGATGGATGGCAAGGCCATCAGCCTCACCGTCGTGCTGGGTGAGGAGAAGAATCCCCGGCAGGCCGAGCAGAAGGACCGGATCGAGCTGACGCTGGACTGCCCCCGGGCCCCGGTGATCCGGGCCGAGGCCTGCGCCGCCGACCCGTATTCGGCGCTCGATCTGGCCGCGGCCAAGCTCCAGACGCAGCTGCGCAAGGTCAAGGACCGGCGCAAGATCCACCGCAACCGCAAGGCGATCGCCGAGTCCATCAAGCACCTCCCGCCGATGGCGGACCTGCCGCCGGGCACCGAGCCGCTGCTGAGCGCCGACGGCGCCGCCGGCGACGACCCCGAGGTGGATCTGGCGCCGTACGGCGGGTCCGGCCCTTCGACCGACGGCCCGATGGTGGTGCGCGAGAAGACCCACACCGCGGCCCCGATGACGCTGGACCAGGCGCTGTACGAGATGGAACTGGTCGGCCACGACTTCTACCTCTACGTGGACAAGGACTCCGGCCTGCCTGCGGTGGTGTACCGGCGGCGCGCGTACGACTACGGCGTGATCCGCCTGGAACCCGGCGAGGAGATGGCCGAGCCGATGATCAACGGCTCGTCGCCCTCGGACCGGATGGCCGGCGCCCGGCACTGATTTCTGTCGGGGTTTCCCCGGCCGGCACGACGTCGACAGGGCTCTGATCTCAGAGGACTCCTTCGCGGAGCCGGTCCCCCCGGCTCCGCGAGTGTTCAACAGGTTCAACGATCACCCAGATGGGTAATGTTCGTTGTCCACTCGAGGTGTCATCATGGTCCTGTGTCGGAAGCCATAAGAGTCCTCATAGCCGACGACCACACGCTCCTGCGCCGAGGCCTGGCCGTCGTCCTGGACACCGAGGACGACATCGAGGTGGTCGGCGAGGCGTCGGACGGCGCCGAGGCCGTGCACAAGGCCGAGGAGCTGACCCCGGACGTGGTGATCCTGGACGTCCGGATGCCCGACACCGACGGTCTGGCGGCGTGTGCGGCCATCAAGCGCTCGGTCCCGGACGTGAAGGTCATCATGCTGACCTCCAGCGACGAGGAGAGCGACCTCTACGAGGCGGTGAAGTCCGGGGCGTCCGGCTACCTGCTCAAGAGCGTGTTGCCGCACACCATCCCGGACGCGCTGCGTGCCGTCCAGCGAGGCGAGTCGCAGGTCACGCCGTCGATGGCGGCGAAACTGCTGACCGGCTTCGCGGCCCTGGCCCGCGGCGCGGACGCCGGGCCCGAGCCGGCCCCGGCCGCCCCCACTGCGCCGAAGCTCACCGACCGGGAGATGGAAGTCCTCAAACTGGTGGCCACCGGGCGCAACAACCGGGAGATCGCCAAGGAGCTGTTCATCACCGAGAACACGGTGAAGAACCACGTCCGCAACATCCTGGAGAAGCTGAACCTGCACTCGCGCATGGAGGCCGTGGTCTACGCGGTGCGCGAGAAACTACTTGAGATCACCTAAGGTACGCAGCTTGACATCGCAGGACGTTCTCCGCGTAGGTTCGGGACTATGGACATATCCGTGACGCTGCGGGACGCCGCGGACGGCGGGGTGATAGCGCGCACGGTGGTGCCCTCCCAAGACCTGCCCCCGACGTTCGACGGCACGCAGCTGCTGGAGGCCGCGGACCACGTCTGGCGCGTGGTCCGCGCCGAACCGGCCTTCCGCGAGGAGTACGAGCTGATCGGCGAGCTGGAACTCACCCTGCGCCGGGTCGAGCAGGAGCCGCGGGTGGAGATGCTGCCGGCCCGCGACATCCACTTCAGCATGTCCAGCATCAGCGACCGCCTGCCGGACATCGCCGGCCCGCTCGACGGCCGCTCGGTCCTGCTGATCAAAGACGACCTGTGGCGTGATGTGGAATTGGTCGCCCCCTCCGGCGCGGCCGCGGTCACCGAGAACCTGAAGGCGATCCGCCGCATCCAGACCGAATTCCGCTCCGGCCCCGGCTTCACCGAACTCCACCTGCGCACCACCCCCGCCGAACCGCTGGCCGGCGTCACCTTCACGGTCGAGGACCTGGCGGCGGGCCTGGGCACCACCACGCACTTCGTCCGCCCGGTCGGCATCGAGGGCCGCGGCGTGGTGCAGGGCGGCTACGCCCTGTCGGTCGCGGACGGCGTCCACGTCTACGGCCTGGTCGACACCGCGAGCCGGGTCACGGTGGCCGGCGTGCACCGCACCGGCATCGGCAGCACGCAGGTCGCCGCCGCCTTCGGCACCCTGCTGCGGGCGCGCGGACTGGAACTGGTCGACTGGCGCGCCGGGCTGCGGACCGATGACGCCGAGGTGCTGGTCGGGTGGTTCGGTGCGCCGCCACAGGCTTTGTGGCGGTAGCGCGCCGGGTTTCGGGTGTGCTGGAGCTGGTGTGAGTATCAGCGTTGATTGGCTCTGTGATCGGCTCTGATCAAGGCTCAGCCGAGCGCGGCCCGCACGGACGGCGAGCGCTGGCCGGTCTCGATCGCGATCGCGTTCGCGCCAGTCCGCGGGCGGCAGCGGTTGTGAGCCGACTGGTCTTGTCTGCCTCGCTTAGCCGAGTGCGGCCCGCAGCGGCTCAGCCAACCCCACCGGCGTCACCTGCTCCACCGCGACACTCTCGCATCCCACCCAGGCGGCCGCCTCGCGCAGCGCCTCAGCCATCGGCTGCACCGCGGCCGCCGTTTCCAGCGATACCTTCCGGGCGACCAGCGTCTTCCCCTCACGCTTGGGGTCCACGCGCCCGAGCAGCTTGCCGCCGGCCAGCAGCGGCATCGCGAAGTATCCGTGTACCCGCTTCGCGGCCGGGGTGTAGGCCTCGATGCGGTGCACCATGCCGAAGATCCGTTCCATGCGGTCGCGTTCCCAGATCAACGAGTCGAAGGGCGACAGCAAGGTGGTCCGGTGCCGGCCGCGGGGGCCGCCGGCGGCCAGGAGTTCCAGCGCCGCGGGGTCGGCCCAGGCCGGCTGGCTCCAGCCGCGCACGGTCACCGGGATCAGGCCGGTCTGGGCCATCAGGGGCTTGGCATCGGGGATCTTCAGCCGGTAGTAGTCGGCGAGATCTCCTATGGTGCCGACGCCGAGCCGCCGTCCGGCCAGGGCCAGCAGGCTGATGTGCGACTCCCCGCGGGTCGGCTCGGCCGCGTCCAGCACGTTCTTGGGCAGCGCCCGCTCCGGCAGGTCGTACACCCGCCGCCAGCCGCGCCGCTCGACGCACACCACGTCCCCGGTCGCCAGCAGCTTCTCCACCGCGACCTTGGTATCGGACCAGTCCCACCACTCCGCGCTCTTGCGCGCACCCCCGAAGTCCGAGGTCATGCACGGTCCCTCGTCCCGCAGCTTGCCCAGCACCAGCGCCTCGGCCTCGCGCGTGGTCGGCATCCCCCAGCCGCCGCTGGCCCGGTCGCGGAAGTGCGCGCGGCGGTAGGCGAACGTCGGCCACTGCTCGACCGGCAGGATGCAGGCGGCGTGGGCCCAGTACTCGAAAGTCGAGGCCCCGTGCGGCTCGTGGTTCCAGTACGCCTTCTCCACGGCCTCGCGTCCGACCGCGCCGAGGCGCGCGTACGGCACCAGCTCGTGTGAGCGGGCCAGCACACTGATGGTGTCCAGCTGCACTTCCCCGAGATCTCGCAACACACCCTCGACCCCGTTGCGCCGATCCGGCGCGCCGATCAGCCCCTGCGCGTGCAGGGCCAGGCGGCGGGCCTCGGCGGCGGACAGTTCGGCGCGCGGTGCGGGTGCGATAGCGGACGTCACCCTCGCCACGCTAGCGGTCGGCTCCGACAAGTCCGTGTGACCGACAAGTCCGCGTGACCGGCGACGATCCGCGGAGGCGGTTGTTCAACTGCCCAGAACGGGAGAGGCCTACCGCAGTTCCCCGGGCAGGATGTCGGCCAGCCACATGTCCCGGACCACCCCGCGGTGCTCATGCGATCCGCGCTGCCGCCCGATGATCGTGAACCCGACCTTCTCGATCACCCGGCGCGACGGCACGTTCCCGTCGAAGGCCTGCCACGTGATCCGCCGGAGCCGGGCCACCTCGAACCCCCAGCGCACCACCTCGCGCACACCCTCCGTGATGTATCCGCGACCGCGCGTCTCGGGATTGGCCCAGTAGCCGAGTTCCGCGGTGCGTACCCCGGAGGCCGCGGTGGACCGGGTGATCGCGCCGAGCCCGATCGCCCCGGCGGTCTCGCCGGTGCCCCGGACGAAGACACCGAACGTCGCCTCGTCCCCGGTGTGGAAGCCGCGCGGTGTGTGATCGCGCACGAACCACTCCGCGTCCTTCACCTGATAGGGGGTGGGCACGGTGGTCCAGCGTTGGACTTCCGGATCCTGGCAGATCCTGAACACCTCCGGTATCTCCGCCTCCCGCCAGGGCCGCAGCAACAGCCGGGCGGTCTGCAAAGGCCCCTGGGGCAGCGGTGGAGCAGCGAGAATGTGATCCGGTACGGGAACCGGCTCAAGGCGCTCGCGCGTTTCCGGTGTGTCCATCGCCCCACCGTAGGCGAGCCGGATCCGTGATCTCCAGGCAATATGCCGATGATCGGTACGCCGTGCTCTTCCCTTGGAGCACCGGCCGTCGCATAACATGTTGGAAAAGGCGGGGCCCACCCCTGCCTGCCTGAGCCCGTAATCGAGGAGTTGTCTGCCGTGGCGCGTCTGATGGACAGGGTCTTGCGGGCCGGCGAGGGGAAGATCCTGCGCCGCCTGGAGGCCATCGCCGACCTCGTCGAGGAGATCAAGGACGATTACGTCCAGATGAGCGACGACGAACTGCGCGCTCAGACCGACGATTTCCGGGCCCGCCTGGAAGAGGGCGAGACCCTGGACGACCTGATGCCGGAGGCCTTCGCGGTGGTCCGCGAGGCGGCCACGCGCACTCTGGGTCAGACCCATTACCACGTGCAGCTGATGGGCGGAGCCGCCCTGCACCTGGGCAACATCGCGGAGATGCGCACCGGCGAGGGCAAGACGCTGGTCGGCACCCTGCCGGCGTACCTGAACGCGCTGGCCGGCAAGGGCGTGCACATCGTCACCACCAACGACTACCTGGCCGAGCGCGACTCGTCGTGGATGGGCCGGGTGCACCGGTTCCTGGGCCTGGAAGTCGGCGTGATCCTGGCGAACATGACGCCGGCCGAGCGCCGCGAGCAGTACAACTGCGACATCACCTACGGCACCAACAACGAGTTCGGCTTCGACTACCTGCGCGACAACATGGCGTGGTCGCGTGACGAGATGGTGCAGCGCGGCCACTTCTTCGCCTGCGTCGACGAGGTCGACTCGATCCTCATCGACGAGGCCCGTACGCCGCTGATCATCTCCGGTCCGGCGGACCAGGCCACCAAGTGGTACACCGACTTCGCCAAGATCGTGGACCGGCTGGCGCCGGACGCCGACTACGAGGTCGACGAGAAGAAGCGCACCGTCGGCATCCTGGAGCGCGGCGTGGAGCGGGTCGAGGACCTGCTCGGCATCGACAACCTCTACGAGTCCGTGAACACCCCCCTGGTCGGCTACCTGAACAACGCCATCAAGGCCAAGGAGCTGTTCAAGAAGGACAAGGACTACGTCGTGATGAACGGCGAAGTCATGATCGTCGACGAGCACACCGGCCGTATCCTGGCCGGCCGCCGCTACAACGAGGGCATGCACCAGGCCATCGAGGCCAAGGAGCAGGTCGAGATCAAGGACGAGAACCAGACGCTCGCCACGATCACCCTGCAGAACTACTTCCGGCTCTACGACAAGCTGGCCGGCATGACCGGTACCGCGATGACCGAGGCCGCGGAGTTCCAGCAGATCTACAAGCTGGGTGTGGTGCCGATCCCGACGAACAAGCCGCTGGTCCGCATGGACCAGCAGGACCTGATCTACGTCTCCGAGGAGGCGAAGTTCGAGGCCGTCGTCGACGACATCGCCGAGCGCAGCGCCCTCGGCCAGCCGATTCTGGTCGGCACCACCTCGGTGGAGAAGTCCGAGCGCCTGTCCGGCATGCTGCGCAAGCGCGGCGTCCCGCACGAAGTGCTGAACGCCAAGTACCACGAGCGCGAGGCGGCGATCGTCGCCCAGGCCGGCCGCAAGGGCGCGGTCACCGTGGCCACCAACATGGCCGGCCGTGGCACCGACATCCAGCTCGGCGGCAACCCGGACGACCTGGCCGACGCCACACTGCGGCAGCGCAACCTGAGCCCGGAGGAGAATCCGGAGGAGTGGAAGGCCTCGCTGCCGGCCGCGCTGGAGGACGCCAAGCGCAAGGTGAAGGCCGAGCACGACGAGGTCCAGGAGCTCGGCGGACTGTACGTGCTGGGCACCGAGCGCCACGAGTCCCGCCGCATCGACAACCAGCTGCGCGGTCGCGCCGGCCGCCAGGGCGACCCCGGCGAGACCCGGTTCTACCTCTCGCTGGGCGACGACCTGATGCGCATGTTCAAGGCCGGCATGGTCGAGCGGGTGCTGTCGATGGCGAACGTCCCGCAGGACGTGCCGATCGAGCACAAGATGGTGACCCGGGCGATCGCCAGCGCGCAGACCCAGATCGAGCAGCAGAACTTCGAGATCCGCAAGAACGTCCTGAAGTACGACGAGGTCCTGAACCGCCAGCGTCTGGTGGTCTACGAAGAGCGCCGCCAGGTGCTGGACGGCGCGGACCTGGAGGACCAGGTCCGGCTGATGATGGACGACACCATCGCCGGCTACGTGGACGCCGCCACCGCCGAGGGCTACGCCGAAGAGTGGGACCTGGAGAAGCTGTGGACGGCGCTGGAGACGCTGTACCCGATCTCCGTGACCGTCCAGGAAATCGAGGATGCCGCCGGCGGCGCGGACAAGATCACCCGCGACATCCTGATCGATGAGCTGAACGCCGACATCCGCGGCGGCTACGACAGGCGCGAGGAACAGCTCGGCGAGCAGATCACCCGCGAGCTGGAGCGCCGCGTGGTGCTCTCGGTCCTGGACCGCAAGTGGCGCGAGCACCTGTACGAGATGGACTACCTGCAGGAGGGCATCGGCCTGCGCGCCATGGCCCAGCGCGACCCGCTGGTGGAGTACCAGCGCGAGGGCTACGCGATGTTCAACGCCATGATGGACGCCATCAAGGAGGAGTCCGTCGGCTACCTGTTCAACCTCAAGGTCGAGGTCGAGGCCGTGAACCAGGACCCGGAGGCGCAGGCCCAGGCCGCCGCCACCGCGAACGCCCTGGGCGCCGGCCAGAACGGGGTCCAGGACGCCGTCGCGGGCGCCCCGCAGCTGCTCGCCAAGGGCCTGGACGCGCCCCAGCGCCCGGCCCACCTGAGCTACACGGCCCCCACGGTCGACGGCGAGGGCGGCGTCTTGCAGCGCGAGGTCCCCTTCGCGGTGGACTACGGCGACCCCGACGCCCAGGTCGACCAGCCGCCGGCGGAGGACGAGACCCCGCGCCGCCGCTCCTCCGGTAAGCGGAAGAAGCGCTGACGCGGTGGCGACACCGGGTCACTAGCTGGGCCGAACGGCTGACTTTCCCCGGGAAGTCAGCCGTTTCGCATACCCCTGTGATCTGCTGGAGCCTCAGTTCTCGGGTGACGGGGGAGGCGGTAGATCGTGGTGCCGGTTCGGGCGGTCGGGACGGCCGAGGTCGCCGCGCGGTGGCGGCACGATAACAGGCCAGACTTCCCGGGCATCGCGGTGTGGGTGGACGCGGTCGCCGAGGTGGAGATCGACGCGGGGCTGTTCGCCCCCTCCAACGACTGGCCGGTCGGACTCGGCGACGACCTGCCCGAGGAACCGGGGGATGACGATGGCCGCAGCGTGCCGTGGGCGGTCGATGCTTGGTCGTCGGAGTACGGCAAAGTGTGGCGCCCCCTGTCCGGCAGCGGCCGCGAGCCCCGTCCCGGGTTGCTGCTCTCGGTAGTGCGGGCAGGCGTGGTCATGGCCTGTCCGACCCCGCTGCCCGATCCGCCGACCGGTGCGCTCGCCCGCGCCTTGTCCCGCGTGGAGCTCTCCGAGCGTCGGCCCGCGGTGCTGCCCGTCGAAGCCCAACCGGCGCCGGCCCCGCGCCGCACGCCACCGCAGAAGGCTTACAACGAAGTCAGAGCCCTGGTAGGCGTCCTGGTCGAGGTCATGGTCGGCCGCCGCACCGCCACCCACGCCGCGTCCTGGACCGCTCCCGAAGTCCGCGGCAAACTCCGCACCCCGCGCTATGCCCGCACCGCGTCCCTGAAGTCGGTCCGGCTCTCCGAAAGCGGTGACGGTGTCGAGGCCTTAGCCCTTCTGCGCGACGGCGCCCGCACCCGCGCCGTCGCCCTGCGCTTCGACCGCGCCGAGGACGCGCGCTGGCGCTGCACCGCGCTCCAGCCCGGCTGACGTTTCAGATCCGGCTGGTACCCCAGATCCGGCTGACACTCCCGAGCTGTCGGTTACCCCCCCGAGCAGTCGGTTACCCGACATGCCGCCGCAGGGGACCTCCGACAGCATCCTCATCCCCGATCCCGATGTCCTCCGGCAGCTGCTCCTGCGCGTGCCGCCTGCCGCGCACCCGCGCGCCGGCCGGGGCCACCCGCTGCCGGTCCAGCGGCAGCGAGAACTCCATCGCCAGCGCCGAGGCCGCGAGCCAGCCGACCTCGCCCCAGGAGCGGAACATCACCGAGCGGGGCTGCCAGCCGGGGCGGAACTTGGCGTTGAACCGGTACAGCGACTCCAGCATGATCCACGGGTCCAGCAGGTGGATCGCGCGGTACGCCGCGCTTTGCAGCGGGGAGCGGCGGCTGCCGGCGTCCATGATCGGGCGGAACGCCGCGAAGTTCAGCGAGATCTCGTCGATGCCCCGCTCGCGGGCCCAGGCCACCAGGTCCACGATCAGCCGCTCGTTCACCCCGTTCGGGCTCTGCGGATCGCGCGGCATCACGTCCAGCGACAGCGCCGTGGGGTGGCCGGAGGGCCGGTCGGCGCCGACCGGGTGGTAGCGCTGGAAGCCGACCGCGCGGCCGTCGGGGGTGTACGCGACGATCAGCAGCGCGTCGGGGTGCCGGGCGGAGGTGATGGCGTCCAGGTTCATCGCGAAGCCGTGCTCGGCGTGCCCCTTGAGCCAGCGCTGGTGGATGCCGAGCAGCTGGTCGGCCGACTCCTCGTCGAGCGCCGTCTCGCGCAGCACCCGGGTGGTGATCCCGGCCTTGTGGGTCCGCCGCACCGCCTGCCGCACGTTGCGGATCGACCGCCCTTCCAGCGAGAAGCCGGCCACGGGCAGCATGACCTCGTCCCCGATGCTGATCGCGCGCCGCATCCCGTGCGCCTTCCACAGCGGGAGCAGCGCCTCCCGGGCGCCGAGCACCGTCGGCCGCCATCCGCGGCGCCGGCACAGGGCCAGGAACTCGACGATCGCCGCCTCCTGTGCGTCGGCCGCGCCGATCGGGTCGCCGCCGACCACCGCGGTGCCCAGGAACACCCGGTAGCCGATCGCGGCGCGGCCGTCGGGGGAGAAGACATAGGACTTGTCGTGACGGAGCGCGAACGGGGCCAGCGTGTCCGAGTCCGGATGCTGTACGAGCCGCCGCACCCGGTCCCGCTCGATGTCGGTCCCCGGAAGCGGGGCCCGGGCCGGCGCCAACAGCGACATCAGCACCAGGAGCAGTGTGATCCCGCCGAGGAGTGAAAGCCCGTGGAGGAACCACGAGCGGCCCTCCATCGTCATCGGCCCGGGGTTCGCCGTGAGGCTGTCGAGAAGCTCCCGCCCCAGCCCGGCCGGGGTGAGGGAGGAGCTGAGCCGGTCCCGCTGCAGGAAGATCCCGCCGCCGCCCACGACGACCGCGAGGACGCCGAACCCGAGCACCATGTGCAGGGCTGTGTGCACGCGCGCGGCGTCGGGCAGGGCGGTGAACCGCACCCGCGCACCCCACAGCGCCCAGGCGAACGCCGCCATCGGCAGCAGCCGCCACGGCTGGTCCCAGGTGATCACCGACATCGCCGTCGACCACACCACCGCGGCAGAGGTCAGATACAGCGCCATGCGACGCCGCACATACAGGCCGCGCGCGAGGAGGAGGAGAGCCAGCCCGATGTGCACCGCGTGGCCGCCGGAGGGGGCGGTGCCGGTGATGACGATGACCGTCCTGGTGAGCCACGACGGTGGGCTGTCCGCGCCCGCGTACCCGAACAGTGTCGCCGCCGCGGCCAGTACCAGCGCGGCTAACGGCCATACCGTGAGCCGATCCTCAGGGACCGGCATCTCGTTTCCGCCTCGGTCAGCCATGGGCACGTACCTCCCGCGACATACGAACAGCCCCCGCCTGTCACGTTATTCCCACATTCAACACTGCGGCGCGTAGCGTCTCGTTAACGGGCGGCGGTGGGTGGCGGGTGGGACCCCTGTGTATCCGACTTTCGTCGGTGCGGATGAGGGGTGCTGCGCACGAACGCCCGTTACAGTCGAGGAAACGGATCACCCCCGACGGGAGCGACGAGATGGCCTCCACGGCAGTGCGGCGTGGTCTGGTCCTGGGCGGCGGCGGCATGCTCGGCGCGGCCTGGATGGTGGGCGCGCTGGCGGTGCTCAGCGAGGCGGTGGACTGGGACCCGCGCGAGGCCGAGATGATCGTCGGGACCTCCGCCGGCTCGGTCGTGGCCGCGATGCTCGGGGCCGGCGCCACCCCGGAGGTCCTGTACGAGCACCAGCTCACCGGCCGGATCGCGCAGGGCCCGCTCAGCGGCGTGGAGTTCGACTACGCCACCGCGGCCGGCGGCGCCCACCCGGAGCGCCCCAAGCTGCGCCTGGGCTCCGGCCCGCTGCTGGCCCGCACCGCGCGCCACCCCCGCTCCGTGCCCCCGACCGCGGTGATGGCCGCGGCCATGCCGCCGGGCCGGGGCTCGCTCGGCGGCGTCGGTGAACTCGTCGAAGGCCTGCCCGGGGACGCCGAGGGCTGGTCGCCGCACAAGGCGCTGCGGATCGTCGCGCTGGACTTCACCACCGGCGAGCGGGTGACCTTCGGCAGCCCCCGGGCGCCGCGCACCACGCTGGCCGAAGCCGTGACCGCCTCCTGCGCGATCCCCGGCTGGTTCGCCCCGATCATCATCGACGGCCGCCGCTACGTGGACGGCGGCATGTGGTCCGCGACCAACGTGGACGTGGCCGACAAGCAGAACTTCCAGGAGATCGGCGAGCCGCCACTGGACGAGCTCTACGTCCTGGCCCCGATGGCGATCCGCGGATTCAACGGGCCGCCGCACAGGGTCATGGAACGGGTCGAGCGCCGCTATAGGAGAGCCGTGACACGGCGGATGCTGCTGGAGGCGCAGCAGGTCCGCGCCGACGGCACCAAGGTCATCGTGTTCTGCCCCACCGCCGACGACTACGACGCCATCGGCCCCAACGTGATGGACGGAGACCGCCGCCCGCAGGTCCTGGAGACCGCGATGCGTACCACCCGCGAGCAGATCGCCGCACAGCGCGCCCCCGCGTAGAGCCTCTACAGAACTCCGCTATAGCGCTCCCGGCGTGGCGCGCCCCAGCGCACCCCCGGAGGGGATAATGGCGCAATGCGCGTCTACCTCCCCGCGACCCTGCCAGTGCTCGCCGAGCTGCACAAGACAGGCCGCCTCACCCCCGAGCCGCCGACGGCGTACGCGGTCACCCCGGCCCTGCGCGAGTGGTACACCGAAGGGGACAGCGAAGAACTGGAGTACGCCGCCCTGACCGACGCCGCCCGAGCCTCCCTGCGCCTCCTGTCCGACACCCCGGAGGCCCCCCGCCGCCGCGTCGTGATCGCCGCCGAGGTCCCGGACGCCCACGCCGCCCCGATCCTCGACGGCCCCGAACCCGGCCTGGTCCGCGTCACCGCCGAGATCCCCCTCTCCTGGGTGGCCTCCCTGCACGTCGACGACCCTGCGGTCCTCGACGAGGTGGCACTGGCCGTGGTCCTGCTCGGCGCCGCCGACGCCGGGGACGAGGACGCGTCGTTCACGGTCGACGGCATCGACGACCACGAGCTGCTTTGGTATGCGACGCAGGAACTTCCGGACCTGTTGGGGTAACCGAAGGTTAACTCGCTGATCTCGAAATCCGTTGGCGTCCGTCGATAGCCTGTCCGGGTGACCGTGCCGAAGAATCAACAGCCATTGCACCTCGTCTGGGACTGGAACGGCACCGTCCTGAACGACTTCGAGATCATCCTGCGCTCCACGAACGACTCGTTCACCGACCACGGGCTGGCGCCGATAACGGCTGATCAGTACCGCACGCAGATCAAGATGCCGATCCGCGCCTTCTATGCGGACATCCTCGGGCACGAGCCGGGCGATGAGGAGTGGGAGGCGCTGGACGCCACCTTCCACAAGTACTACGTGGCCTACGAGCGGGAGGCGCGGTTGTCCGACGGGCTGCCGGATCTGTTCCGGGAGTGGTCGGGGCGCGGGCACTCGCAGTCGCTGTTGTCGATGTACCACGACGACAAGTTGGTGCCGGTGGTGCGGCACCATGGGATCGACCGGTACTTCGAGCTGGTGCAGGGGACCAAGCCGCCGCGGCCGGCGCGCAAGGGGCTGCACTTGCGGGATCACCTTGGCCGGTTGGGCGTTGATCCGGCGCGGGTGGTGCTCATCGGGGACTCGCCGGATGACGCGGCTGCCGCCGCCAGTGTCGGTGCGCACGCGATCCTGTACTCCGGTGGGTTCGCGGCCGTGCCGTCGCTGCGGACGGCCGGGGTGCCGATCGTGGACAGTCTGGCTGCCGCGGTGGCGATGATCGACGAGGTCATGGCGGGTGCGGCCGGGGCCGAAGCGGGCTGAGCCGGGCGTACGTCGATCGGCGCAATGGTGTGGCGCCCCGTTGCGGGCCGCGATGGGATGCGGACATGGCCGCGCACGCGAACGACAAGCAGCACGTCACCGGCGTCACGAACGTCCCCGTCCCGCACAACGAAGCGGTGCTCGGCTACGCACCCGGGAGCGCGGAGCGGGCCGCGCTGACCGCGGAGTTGGCCCGGCTGGCCGGGCGGCGGTATGACCTCACCGCGACCATCGGCGGCGTGCAGCGGCCTGGCGGTGGCGAGCCCATCGACGTGGTCCAGCCGCACAACCACCAAGCTGTCCTGGGCACCCTGCGCAACGCCACCCAGGACGACGCCCGCGCGGCTGTCGCGGCGGCCCGCGCGGCGGCCCCGGCCTGGCGCGCGTTCTCCTTCGACGACCGGGCCGCGATCCTGCTCCGGGCCGCCGAGCTGCTCTCCGGTCCGTGGCGGGCCACCCTGAACGCGGCGACCATGCTCGGCCAGTCCAAGACCGCGGTGCAGGCCGAGGTCGACAGCGCCTGCGAGCTGATCGACTTCTGGCGGTTCAATGTCGGGTTCGCGCGGCAGATCCTGGCCGAGCAGCCGCCGGAGAACGCGCCGGGCGTCTGGAACCGCACCGACCACCGGCCGCTGGACGGCTTCGTCTACGCGATCACGCCCTTCAACTTCACCGCGATCGCCGGCAACCTGCCGACCGCCCCGGCGCTGATGGGCAACACGGTGATCTGGAAGCCGTCGCCGACCCAGCAGCTGGCCGCGCACTTCACCATGCGCCTGCTGGAGGCCGCGGGGCTGCCGCCCGGAGTGATCAACATGCTCCCCGGCGACGGCCTGGCGGTCTCCGAGGTGGTGCTGGCCGATCCGCACCTGGCCGGCATCCACTTCACCGGCTCGACCCCGACCTTCCAGCACCTGTGGCGCACGGTCGGGGAGAACATCGCGGCCTACCGCGCCTATCCGCGCATCGTCGGCGAGACCGGCGGCAAGGACTTCGTGCTGGCCCACCCCAGCGCCGACCCGGCGACGCTGAAGACCGCCCTGACCCGCGGCGCGTTCGAGTATCAGGGCCAGAAGTGCTCGGCGGCCTCCCGCGCCTACATCCCGCGCTCGCTGTGGGATGGAGCGGGGAAGGGAGCCGCGGGGCTGCGCGAGGAGTTCGCGGCCGAGGTCGACGGCCTGAGCATGGGCGATCCCACAGATCTGTCGAACTTCCTCGGCGCGGTCATCGACGCCCGGGCCTTCGCCAAGCACCGCCGGGTCCTGGACATCGCGCACAGCGACGACAGCATCCGCATCGTCGCCGGCGGCACCGCGGACGACTCGGTCGGCTACTTCGTGCGGCCGACGGTGATGGTGTGCTCGAACCCCGAGCACGAGATCTTCTCCACCGAGTACTTCGGCCCGCTGCTGTCGGTGTACGTGTACGACGACGCCGACTACGACCGGGTGCTGCACGGCGTCGAAGGGGCCACCGGCTACGCGCTCACCGGCGCGATCATCGCCCGGGACCGCGCCGTCGTCGCCGAGGCGATGAGCGTGCTGCGCTTCGCCGCGGGCAACTTCTACGTCAACGACAAGCCCACCGGCGCCGTGGTCGGGCAGCAGCCGTTCGGCGGATCCAAGGCCTCCGGGACCAACGACAAGGCCGGGTCCCCACAGAACTTGCTGCGCTGGACCTCGACGCGCTCGATCAAGGAGACGTTCGTGCCGCCGACGGACTACCGGTACCCGTCCATGGGCTAGTCGGCCGGGCTGACGGCGGGTCCGAGAACAGGGCCGTGCTTACAGTCGGGTTCCGGCTGATCGGTGTCGGCGCCGAAGCCCTCAGGCCCCCCATTCCTCCGAAGCCTGCTTGGCCATGTTCACCATCGTCCCCATGAACTCCGCGATGGTCTCCAGGTCCTTGGTGTCATAGCGGTCCAGTAGCCCGCTCGCCATCACGTTCATCCCGGTGAACAGCCGCGCGATCTCCCCGACCCGCTCGCGCACCGGCTGGATCAGCACCACGCGCCGGTCCTCGGGGCTGCGCTCGCGCGTCACCCAGCCCGACTTCTCCAGCTTGTCCAGGATCCCGGTCATGGTCGCCGGGTGCATGCCCAGCCGCTGGCCCAGCGCCTTGGCGCTCATCGCGCCGTCGCGCATCAGGACGTCCAGCGCCTTCAGCTCCACGTCCCGCAGTCCCACCTGCTCCCCGGCCCGCAGGTTGAGCACCGTCATCACCACGGCCATCTCGCGGAAGCTGTCCGTGATCTGGTTCATCGTGCGCCGACGCTCGCGGGAGGCGGCCGCGTCGGTGGATGATACGGAACTCATATGATACCTTCTTCATAACGTACGGAACTCAAAGTAATAGGGTACCGGAGGGGGTCTCCCGTGTCTGCATCCTTCCTATCAACCGGCAGAGGCAAGGTCATCCTGCTGTTGTTGTGCGGCGTCGCCTTCCTGGACTTGGTCGACGCCTCGATCGTGAACGTCGCGTTGCCGTCCATCCGCAAGGATCTGCATTTCAGCACCCAGGGTCTGCAATGGGTGCCCAGCGGCTATCTGCTCACCTACGGCGGCTTCATGCTCCTCGGCGGCCGGGCCGCCGACCTGTTCGGGCGGCGCCGGGTGCTGATCACCGGGACCGTGGTGTTCGGCCTTGCTTCGCTGGCCGGCGGGTTCGCCGACACCGCGGGGCTGTTGGTCGGCGCGCGGTTGGTCCAGGGCGTCGGCGCCGCTTTGATGATGCCCGCCGCGTTGTCGCTGCTCACCACCACGTTCAAGGAGGGCTCGGACCGCACCAAGGCCTTCGGCGCGTGGGGTGCGGTCGCCGGGCTCGCCTCGGCGGTCGGCGTGCTGGCCGGCGGTCTGCTCACCGACGGTCCGGGCTGGCGCTGGGTGATGTTCGTGAACCCGCCGTTCTGTGTGCTGATCCTGGTCGCCGTGTTCCGGATGTTCGAGGCCGACGGCAAGCGGGTCGCGGTGAAGGGCCTGGATCTGGTCGGTGCGTTCCTGGCCACCGCCGGGATGCTGCTGCTGGTGTTCGGTCTGGTGAAGGCGCCGGATCAGGGCTGGGGGTCCGGCCGGACGGTGCTGGAGTTGGCCGGGGCCGGGGTGCTGCTCGTGACGTTCATCGTCAACGAGCGCAACACCCGCGATCCGCTGCTGCCGCTCTCGGTGTTCCGGATCCGCGGACTGGTCGCGGCGAACGTCACGCAGCTGGTCGGTGTCGCGGGCTTCCTGTCGTTCTTCTTCTTCCTGACCCTGTACATGCAGAACGTCGAGGGCTACTCGCCGATCCGGGCCGGCCTGGCCTACCTGCCGATCACGGTCGCGGTCGGGATCGGGGCCGGTCTGGCGCCGAAGGTGGTGGCCCGGGTCGGCACCCGGCCGGTGGCGGTGGTCGGGGCGGCCGTGGCCGCGGTCGGCATCTACCTGTTGGCCGGGCTGAAGGTGCACGGCTCGTATGACAGCGGTCTGCTGCCGGGCATGGTGGTCATGGCGTTCGGGCTCGGGCTGTTGTTCGTCGCCATCGCCACGGCCGCCAACGCCGGCGTGCCGCAGCGCCAGGCGGGCCTGGCCGCGGCGCTGCTGAACGCCTCGCAGCAGGTCGGCGGCGCGCTGGGGCTCGCGATCTTCGCCGCGATCTCCACGGCGCGGCTGAACCACGAGCTGAAAAGCGGTGTGCGGCCCGCGGCGGCGATGGCCTCCGGGCTGTCGTGGGCGCTGACCGCGTGCGCGGTCGCCGTGGTCTGCGCGGCGGTCATCGCGCTGCGGACCCGTAATGTGCACAGCGAAGCCGAGGCCGAGGCGCTCGCCGGAGCGGAGGATCTGGTGGCGGTGAACTGACTCGGAAACCCTGAGGCGGCACCGAACGCCCTGAGACGGCCCCCAAAAACGCAACGGGCCCGAAGGCCCTGCGATGGCATCTGCTATCGTAGAGTTTTCGGGCACACATAGCTCACCAGAAATCTGGTATGTGCTTGATTCTGGAGCATTGGGAGGCGTTTTGTCAAGGGGAACGGAAGAAATCTCCCACGAACAGCGGTATCTGGACCTCTTGTACGCCCGGTTGGACACCTTGCGGGCCCGGGCCGAGGGCCAGCTCGCCGGCGTGTTGCGCTCCGGCACCGGCACCCAGCAGGCGCGGACCGAGCGCGACAACCTGGCCACCGCCGGCGCCGGCCGGGTGGCCCAGCTGGACGCGGCCGAGGAGGGGCTGTGCTTCGGCCGGCTGGACCTGGCCGGCGGCGAGCGCCGCTACGTCGGCCGGATCGGCATCCTGGACGACGGCGGCGACTTCGAGCCCTTGCTCCTGGACTGGCGGGCCCCGGCGGCGCGGCCGTTCTACGTCGCCACCTCCGCCGCGCCCCAGGGCGTGCGGCGGCGGCGCAGTATCCGCTCCCGGTTCCGGACCGTCGTCGGGGTCGACGACGATGTGCTCGACCTGGACATGGCGGCCGAGGGCGACACCTCCGGGCTGGTCGGCGAGGGCGCGCTGCTGGCCGCGCTGACCGCCGGCCGCACCGGCCGGATGCGCGACGTGGTGGAGACCATCCAGGCCGAGCAGGATCATGCGATCCGGTCGGAGCTGCGCGGGGTGCTGGTCGTGCAGGGCGGCCCGGGCACCGGCAAGACCGCCGTGGCCCTGCACCGCGCGGCCTACCTGCTCTACACCCACCGCGAGCGGCTGGCCAAGCGCGGCGTGCTGATCGTCGGGCCGAACCCGACCTTCCTGCGCTACGTCTCGCACGTGCTCCCGGCGCTGGGGGAGACCAGTGCGGTGCTGGCCACGGTCGGGGAGATGTTCCCGGGGGTGCGGGCCTCGCGGGCCGACGCGCCTGAGGTCGCGGAGATCAAGGGCCGCGCGGCGATGGCCGATCTGGTCGGCGGCGCGGTGCGGGCCCGGCAGCGGGTGCCCGAGGACGTGCTCGAGGTCGTGTACGAGGGCGTGAAGTACCGGCTGGACCGCGAGACCTGCGTGGCCGCCCGTGAGCTCGGCCGCAAGGCCAACCGGCGGCCCAACCTGGGCCGCAAGGCGTTCGCCGAGCACCTCATCGACTCGCTGGCCGGCCAGGTCGTGGACCGGCTGAACGACGACCCGCACCGCCAGGAGACGCTGGCGATGGTGAACCTGATCGCCGCCGAGCTCGGCGAGGATCCGTCGGAGATGGCAGACGGGGTGTTCCTGGGCCGGGCCGACCGCGAGCAGGTCGCGGCCGCGCTGGCCGACGAGCCGAGCGTGCAGGAGGCGCTGGACTGGCTGTGGCCGCAGCTGACGCCGCAGCGGATGCTGGCCGAGCTGTTCGCGACGCCGGAACTGCTGCGCGAGGCGGTCCAGGAGGCCTCCGGCGAGGAGGGCGAGCCGCTGTTGACGGACGCTGAGATCGACCTGCTGCTGCGCTCCCCGGGCGGTTGGTCGGCGGCGGACATCCCGCTGCTGGACGAGGCCGCGGAGCTGCTGGGCGACTCCGACACCGCCGAGGCGGCGGCGCGGGCCGAGGCCGAGCGGCGGGCCCGGATCGCCTACGCGCAGGGCGCGCTGGAGGTGGCCGAGGGTTCCCGGTCGATCGACCTGGAGGACCCGCGCGAGGAGATCGTCACCGCCGTGGACCTGGTCTCGGCCGAGATGCTGGCCGAGCGGTTCGAGGAGCGCGACGAGCGCAGCGTCGCCGAGCGGGCGATGGGCGACCGGACGTGGACGTTCGGGCACGTGATCGTGGACGAGGCGCAGGAGCTGTCGCCGATGGCCTGGCGGCTGCTGATGCGGCGCTGCCCGGCCCGGTCGATGACCCTGGTCGGGGACGTGGCGCAGACCGGCGACCCGGCCGGCGCCACGTCCTGGGGCACGATGCTGGCGCCGCACGTCGGCGACCGGTGGCGGCTGGCGGAGCTGACGGTGAACTACCGGACGCCCTCGGAGATCATGGCCGTGGCCGCCGAGGTGCTGGAGCGTATCGATCCGGGCTTGAAGCCGCCGCGCTCGGTGCGGTCCAGCGGCGAGGAGCCGTGGCGGGTGTCCGTGCCGGTGTCTTCGCTCGCTGAGAAGGTCGCCGAGCTGGCGCTGCGCGAGGACTCGGCGCTGGCCGCCGGGGCCGGCGACGGCGCCGATGACGCCGGCGGGGTCGGCACCGACGGCGGCGGGGCCGGGGACACCGGGCGGCTGGCGGTGCTGGTGCCGCCCGAGCGGCTGGCCGAGGTGGCCGCGGCGGTGTCGGCGCGGCTGCCCGAGGCCGGCTACGGCTCCGACCCGGACCTGGAGCGGCGCACCGTGGTGCTGCCGGTCCGCCAGGCCAAGGGGCTGGAGTTCGACACGGTGCTGGTGGTCGACCCGGCGGCCATCGTCACCGCCCAGCACGGCGAGAACGACCTCTACGTCGCCCTGACGCGGGCTACGCGCCGGTTGGGGATAGTCGAGGTCGAGGACTGATCCCGTGAATCGCCGCGGCGCCGCGCTCGGACTGTTCCGAGCGCGGCGCCGCTTGTTCTGTGCCTCAGCCTGTGTCTTCCCAGCCTGTGTCTTCTCAGACCGTGAAGACGATTTTCCCGAACGCCTCGCCCTGTTCCATGCGCTCGAACCCGGTCCGGGCCTCGGCCAGCGGCAGGACCGAGTCGATGACCGGCCGCACGTCGGTCACCTCGCACATCCGGGCCAGCGCCTTGAGCTCGTCCAGCGAGCCCATCGTGGAGCCGATGACCCGCAGCTGGAGGAAGAAGATGCGGGTCAGCTCGGCCGGCGGCATCGCCCCGGAGGTCGCCCCGGAGATGACGATGGTGCCCTCCGGCCGCAGCGACTTCACCGAGTGCGACCAGGTCGCGGCGCCGACCGTCTCCAGCACCGCGTCCACCCGCTCCGGCAGCCGGGCCCCGGACTCGAACGCGGCGTGCGCCCCGAGCTCCACCGCCCGTGCCAGCTTCTCCTCGCTGCGCGACGTCGCCCACACCCGGAACCCGGCGGCCCGGGCCAGGACGATCGCCGCGGTCGCCACGCCGCCGCCGGCGCCCTGGATCAGCACCGTGTCCCCGGGCTTCAGGCCGGAGTTGCGGAAGAGCATGCGGTAGGCGGTGAGCCAGGCCGTCGGCAGGCACGCGGCCTGCTCCCAGGACAGCGCGGCCGGCTTGGGCACCAGGTTGGCCTTCGGGACCAGCACCTTCTGCGCGAAGGTGCCGTTGTAGGCCTCGGTGAGGATCGACGGCTTGCCGTCGCGCGGGTCGACCACCGAGTGGATGACGACCTCGTTGCCGTCCTCGTCCACGCCGGCCCCGTCGCAGCCCAGGATCATCGGCAGCTTGTCCTCGGTGATGCCCACGCCCCGCAGGGTCCACAGGTCGTGGTGGTTCAGGGACGCGGCCTTGACCGTGACGGTGGTCCAGCCCGGGCGGGGCGCGGGATCGTCGCGCTCCCCGAGTTCGAGGCCGGACAGGGGGTCCTTGGGGTCGATGCGCACCGCGCTCACTGCGAACATGGGGCCGAGCTTAGACCGCGGGGGTCGGGGTGGTCCGGTGCTGTGCGGCTTGTCACGGCATCGGCATCGGCATCGGTTCGGGTCGTGGAGCCGCGCGGTGCGCCGCGGCGGGCCGCAGCCGGGCGGTGGCGGCGATCAGGCCGGCGGGGCGGTCCGATAAACGCTGCGGATCGCCCGGACGTCCGGCGCGACGTCGAACACTGATGCCGGGATCTCCGCGGCCAGCGCCGTGAGCTCCTTCTTGACCCGCTTGGCGATGCCGCCGCCGAGTTTGAAGCGGGTCGGTGTGGCGGCGCGCTGGGCACCGTCCAGGAGACGGAGGGCGCCGCGGCTGCCGAGCCCGGTGTGGTGCAGGTTGAGGTACGCGAGGCGGTGCGGGGCGGCGAGCGCGTCGGCGACGGTCGCCGCGCCGGACTCGTCGAGGCGGTTGTCCTCGGCGCCTAGGACGGCGGCGGCTTTCACCCGGGCCGCGTCGAAGAGCTCGACGCCGGCGGTCGCGGCGGCCGCGATCAGTTCGGCCAGGGCCGCGGGGCCGATGCCGTTGCTGGCCACTGACAGGCGGCGGAGGGCTCCTCCCGGGGCGTTCTGGAGGGCTGTCGCCAGTACCCGCGCGCCGGAGTCGCCGAGCTGTGCGGCTGAGAGGTAGAGCTCTGCTACCGCCCCGGCCACGATCAACCGCGCCACGTCCTGTGCGCCGTCGGCTCCCAACCGGTTGCCGCTGAGGTAAAGCCGCTCGATGGCGTGCTGGCCACCGGCGGCGGCGATCATCGCGTCCACCAGTACCGCGACGTCCGGGGTGGCCAGGCCGGTCTGCGTCAGGTCGATGGTGCGCAGGACGGTGCCCGCGCGGACGGTCTCCGCGACCGCGCGCACGCCGTCCGGCCCGACCGGGTTGCGCTTCAGCCACAGCGCCTTCACCACGCCGGGGGCGGCGATCAGCTGGCCGGCGATCTCGCAGACCCCGCCGCCGCCGATGTCGTTGCAGCCCAGGTAGAGGGTTTCGACGTGGGCTGCGACGGCCTTCGGCGCGACCGCCGCCGCGCCGCCGTCGCCGAGGCCGTCGGTGCCCAGCAGGAGATGCCGGACCGGGCCGCCGCCTTCGGGCAGCGCGTCGGCCACCGCTTCGGCGCCGAGCGGGCCGAGGTCCTGCTTGCACAGGTCCAGGCGGCCGTCGGGCAGGGCGGTGCCGGCCGGGAAGTCGGTGCGGGCGTGCACCGCCTCGCCCCGGCGCAGCCAGGCCAGGACCGGCGCCAGTTCGGCGGCGGGACGGGCCGGAAAGCCGCTGGCGGAGTCGGAGCCGTCGAAGCCGTTGCCGTCGCTCACCACGCCACCGCCCGGTAGTCCTTCAGGAAGGCGCCGAACAACGGCTCCCCGTTCTCGCCGCTGACGATCGGGTGGTAGATCCGCGCGGCGCCGTCGACGATGTCCAGCGGCGTGCGGAACCCGGCCTCGGCGTGCCGGGCCTTGCGCGGCGCGGGCTTCTCGTCGGTGATCCACCCGGTGTCCACGCTGCTCAGGTATACCCCGCGCCGGGCCAGCGCCCCGGCACTGGTCCGGGTCAGCATGTTCAGCGCCGCCTTGGCCATGTTGGTGTGCGGATGCCCCGCGGTCTTGTTGCGCACCTCGAACCGCCCCTCGACGGCCGTCACGCTCACGATGTAGCGCCGCGGGAACGGCGATCCGACCATCAGCGGCAATAGCCGGTCGGCCAGCAACGCCGGCGCCACGGCGTTCACCAGGTGCACCTCCAGCAGCTCGACCGGGTCCAGCTGGCCCAGTTCCGCCGACCAGGAGTTGCGCGGCGAGGGATCGGGCAGCAGCCCGTTCTCGTCGACCGCGACCAGCTCGGCGCCCTGCGAAGCCAGCTGGCTGCCCGCGCCCCGGTAGCCGGGGATCGGGGCCAGCTCACGAAGCCCGCCGGTCAGCCCGCCGGTCAGCTCGGCGGCGGCACGCCGGTCCGCGGCGATCAGCGGCGCGTAGGAGGCCTCCGGACGGCGCACCGTCTGGGCGGCGTTGTTGATCAGGATCTCCAGCGGCTCGCCCGCGGCCAGCAGCCCGTCGCAGAGCTCGACGACCTGGCGCGGGTCGCGCAGATCGAGGCCGGTGACGGTGAGCCGGTCGAGCCACTTAGCGCTGTCCTGGACCGCTCGGAAGCGGCGTATGGCGTCGTGCGGGAAGCGCGTGACCACTCGCACGGCGGCCCCGTCGCGCAGCAGCATCAGGGCGACCTGGAACCCGATCTTCACCCGGCCGCCGGTGACCAGGGCCCGCCGGCCGTCGAGCGGGGTGCGCGCCGACCGCCAGGACAGGTTCTCGGCGGCGCAGGCCGGGCACAGCTGGTGGTAGAAGGCTGAGACCTCGGTGAAGTGCTGCTTGCAGACGTAGCAGCGGCGTGGGCGGTGCAGGGTGCCGACCGAGGCGGATCCGCGACTGTCGTCGCCTGCCGAGCCCGAAATCGCCGCAGACACCTGCGAGTCGTCGCCCGCCGGCTGGTCGCCCGCATCCGCCGACATCGCCTGGCTGACCGCCAGCGCCACATCCTCCCGGCGCCCGGCGGCTCCGGTAGCCGCGGCCCCGAGCACCGCCCGGTCGGCGACCTCCCGCCGCGCCCGCAGTTCCTTCTTCCGCTGGCGCTGTCCATACCGCACAAAGGACTCCGCGACCCGCTCCGCGCGCAGCCGAGCCGGGTCGTCGAGCGGCAGCGCCTTCAGCGCCGCCAAGGCGTGGCTCAGCTCCTCCAGGCTCATGCCGTCCCTCCCCAAGTGGCCCCGGCCGGATTCGAACCGGCGTTCCCCGCGTCGCTTGAGTGGATCTGAGCGGTGCGCCTGCCTCTGCGCTACGGGGCCGCTCACGGAATCCTGACGGAACCCTCCCGTGCCTTGCAAGCCGCCAGGACACCGACCCAGAACGCCTGCGCCTCCTCCGAGGCGCCGACGAGGTAGGTGGCGCGGAGCTTCTTGGGGAGGTGCGCGGCCAGCCGGATCACCACCTCGCGCTGCTGCTTGAGCTGTGACAGCTCGGCGTTGGCGAAGACCTGGTGGACCACGTCGGAGGCGTCGTCGCCCTCGGGATTGCCGGCGACGGCCAGCGCCAGGCGGCGTTCCCAGGTGTCGACGTCCGCGGCCAGTTCCTTCAGCCCGGTGCGCTGCGAGCCGGCCAGCCGCGCGGTCAGGGCGCCGAGCGGGACCGGCGCGTACTCGCCGTCGCCGAGGTAGACCAGGCCCTGCTGGAGCGGCAGGCCGCGGCCGTGCAGCCGGATCAGGCGCTCCAGGGTGCGCTTGGTGATCCAGGCGCGGCCCTCGTCGTCGATGTCGTTCTTCCACCACTCCAGGACGATCTCGGCGACCGCGCCGTACTTGGCGATCAGCCACTCGTTGGCCGGGATGTCCTCCGGGGTGATGTCCAGGGACGCGGTGAAGCGGGAGGCCTGGGCGATGTTGTTGCGCGAGACCAGCAGCTTGCGGCCGACGTGGTAGGGCGGGTTCTGCAACGCGACCTGGGCCCGCAGGCCGCGGATCGGGCGGCCGGCCACCGACCACTCCTGGGTGATCTCCATCAGCCGGGCGAACGCCGCCTTGTCCTTGGGCCGGTTGTACTCGTCCCACATCACGGCCTTCGGCTCCTCGCCGGTGAACCCGGCGGCCAGCAGGTTGTCCAGGGTGCCGTCGGGGGAGGGGACCGGGGCGCAGAGGTCCTCGACGTTGGTCACCGGCAGCGAGAAGTACAGCGGGTCGCGGCGCAGCACCTCCTGGATCAGGGTCCGGACCACCTCGGTCTTGCCGCAGCCGGGCGGGCCCTGGACCAGCACGCACCAGCGGTTCTTCAGCGCCGCGCGCACCAGCCGGCGCACCGGGTCGGCGATCGCGGCCCGGTTCGGGACGCCCAGCGCGTCGGCGATCGCGTCCAGGATCTCCGCGGTGCGGTCCGCCTCCTGGGCCCGGCTGCCCTCGCCGGCCGGCAGCGCCAGCCGCAGTCGGCTGCCGTTGAGCAGCGGCAGGCCCCAGATCAGCGGGAAGCCCTCGGCGGCGTTGGCCAGGATGTGCTCCAGCGTGCGCGGCGAGAGCAGCCGGCGGATCTCCGGAGGCTGCGCGGCCCAGACCCGGAACACCCCGGTCAGGTCGAACTGGCCGAACCTGCGGCGCAGCGCGTCCCGCCAGGCCGTGTCGTTCGCGGTGACCTTGATCGTCACCATCCGGTCCAGGATCGCGAAGTCGCTGCGCCGGGCCGCGGTCTCGGCCAGCGACTCGTTGTCGGCCAGGAACACCCCGATGCAGCCCAGCGCCCGCAGGTCGTGCTCGCCCAGGCTCCAGTTGCAGGCGATCTGCATCAGCTGGGACTGGATCGCCGGGCCCGCCTGGAGCGAGTCGTCGATCAGCAGCACGAACTTGCGGCCCGGCTTGAGCTGGCGCATCACCAGCTGCCGCAGCACCAGCTCCCCGGTGCGCGGATCGCGCACCGGGGCGTTCACCAGCAGGTCGTCCGGGGCCAGGTTGGCGGCCGGGACGTAGACCAGCTCGGTGTCGTCGTAGGCGTGCTTGATGTGCGCGGCGAAGGTGGCGGTCTTGCCGATGCCGTGCTCGCCGAAGATCTGCCCGGTCTGGCCCAGGTCGATCATCGCGTCGATGAACGCCTCCAGGGCCGCCGGCCGGTCGGCGGCCCGGCCGGCGCCGGCCGCGCCGCCGATCCCGCCTTGGCGCGGCAGCCTGCGGTCGTCGTCGAATCCGGCCCGGCCCTGCTCTCCGTCTGGAGTCAGGGCGGTCTGCCCGGTGCTGTGCGTGCTCAACGGTCCCCCGTTCGTACTTTGTGACAGGCCATCTGCGGCGTGTGGTTCTCGGGCCAGTCGTCGCCGCGTTCGGTGATCAGCCAGATCCATTTGTCCGGCTCGGCCGGCGTGATGTGCGCGGCGATGCCGTCGGTCACCATGATGACGGCGTCCAGCGTCTCGTCGAACGGCTCCCCGGTCTTCACCGACGGCGCGCGCCCCTCCAGGTAGTCGGCGACCGCCTGGAAGCTGGTCCCGCCGCCGCCGACCAGCGGGTCGCCCGGCGCGAACGGCACCACCGCGGCGTCGAAGGACAGCCAGTGCGCCTCGACCCCGTCCAGCTGCCCGACCAGGGAGGCGACCCAGTCCACCACGGTGGCCGGCATCGAGCCGGAGGCGTCCACGGCGATCGCCACCACCCGGTGCCGCTCCGGCCCGCGCCGGGACAGCGTCGGGTCCTCGCCCAGCGCCGCCAGCACCGCCCCGCGCTTCTTCGGGTAGATCAGCCGCTCGCCCTCGGCCAGCTTGGACGCCAGCACGTCCACCAGCCAGCGCTGCCACCAGTCCACCTGCCGGGTCCTGTGGGTCTGGCCCCGGATCATCCCGGCGCCCAGCTGGTCCCAGAGCTTGGCCAACCGGTCGGTGGCGCCGTCGGTGCGCTCGATGAGGTCCAGCAGCTCCGAGCGCGCCGCGCGCATCCCGCGCTTGCCCGCCAGCAGCACGTTGGCCAGCACCTCGTTGCCGATCCGCTCGATGGTCTCGGCGTCGGCGAGCTCTTCCTGGAGTTCCTCCAGGAGCTCGTGGATGCACAGCGGCGGCGGGCTCGGCGGGTGCTTCATCCGGTGCAGTTCTGTGTAGCAGCCCATGTCGGTGCGGATGAACTCCTCGTAGGAGAACGGGCTCAGGCCCTGCGCGGTGAGGTCCGCGTGGTAGTTCTTGAAGATCTTGCGCGGATCCACCCCGGTCGACTCGCCGTTGACCACCGGCAGGTCGTCCCGGTGCAGCCGGGTCAGCGCGACGTGGTTGATCGTGCACTCGATGGCGATGTCGAAGACCGGGTCCTCGCGCAGCTCCGGCTCGGTGAACAGGTGCCGCTGGATCAGGTGCCGGGCCTCGTGGAAGAGCACGAACTTCACCCCGTCCAGCCCCAGCTCGACGAAGAAGTCCGGGTTGAACAGCAGCACACAGCTGCCGTCCCCGGCAGCCATCACCGCGGCGGTGTCGATGGCCGTGGTGGGGATCTGGTGCGCGCACTTGGAGTAGATCCACCCGGCGATGGCCGAGGACTCCATCCCGAAGTCGACGAGCGCCGCCTCCTTCAGCCGCACCGCCGCGTCGATCGTCGCCGGGTCGGCCGGCTGCCACTGCGCCAGCGCCTTGCGGTCGGTGGCGCTGACCGGCAGGCGACGCGAGCGGCGGCCGGACTCGTGGGTCTTCACGCGGAGTCCTCCTTCGCGGGGCGGGGGCGGTAGGGGAGCGGGGTCTTCGGGTCCTGCTTCAAGTCTTCTATGTCCGGGCCCGCTGGTCGAACCGATTGGCCGGTTGCCCTTTGCACGATGTCCAGAAGCGACGCGCTGTCGTCCTCGGCCAGCCGGAGCACGGTGCGCCAGCGACGCTTGCGGCCGTCCAGATGGCTGCGTACGGCGTCTTCCAGGGGCCAGTCGGTCAGCGAGCCCTGATTCGGCTGCGGGCTGGGCGGCCCCGGGTCTTTGACGGTGTCGGCGGCGGCGACCAGCGGTGCGAGGTCGCCCGTGGCCATGGACATGCGGACCGCCTCGTGCATGATCTCCAAGCTGCCGGCGTAGTCCAGCTCGGTACTCCACACCGGCTCCGGCCCGGCCAGCCGCGCGAGTCGGAGGTAGGCGGGCAGGCGCTGCTCCGACAGGCCGCGTTCCCGCTGGAAGACGGGGCGGAGCTCAGTGAGCCGGCGCAGGAGGTCTTCGGCAGTCTCGGCCGACGCCAGCAACGCGTGGATCTCCTCGGGCTTGGTCCGGCCGAGGTTGCTCACCCCCCACGGCCTTTCCGAGACGGCGAGGCTGTGGTAGATCCGCAGCCCCAGTGCGAGGTCGCCGTGTGTGGCGGTGATCCGGGCCAGGTACTCGGTGCTCACCCCGCGCTCCAGCAGCCCATACGCCACGCTCAGCGGCTTGGCGAAGCCGGCGCACAGGCTCTCGCGTGCGAAGTCGGACCCGACGGGACCGTAGGCGTATTCGAAGTAGCCGGGGTGGTAAGGCGCGGAGGTGAACAACGTTCCGATCAGGGACCTGCATCCCTGCTCGTCGTAGGCGAGGACACCCGCGATCACCGCCGCCGGTGCCATCGCGAGCAGCACGCCGGGCAGGAACAGCTCGCGCCGCAGACCGTGATGGATCCGGAGCGTCGGCCGCGCCGGTGCCGGGTCCCAGCTCGCGGCCAGGTCGAGCAGTTCGGCGAAGGACCCCTCCCAGCCGTAGATCCTGGCCAGGACCCCGTACCACCGCAGTGGCTCGTCCCCGAGGACCGCGGCGAGCCGGGCGCGGAGCTGCCGGTTGAGGTCGGCCTGCGGGCGGCCGTACGGCGTGACACCTTCGGGCAGCACCCGCTGGTAGGGCGCGCGAGCGGCGAGGCGCACGGCGTCCTCCGCGGCGCCGCGTTCGGTGAGCAGGTGCTCGGTGGCGGGGCGCGGATCGAGCAGGGCGCGGCGGAGCGCTTTGCGGTTGGGCGGGACTGCGCGCAGGTCGGGATCGCAGTAGTCGGAGGCCAGGCCCGCGGCCAGCTCGGCCTTGGACAGGAGAGACAGGACCGGGGCGACGTCTTCGGGACGTGCCGCGTGCAGGAGGTTGAGGACGCGGGCCGGGGCGTTCATGCGGTGGGCGGCTTCGCGGGGCCGGTGATGTGGGTTGGTGGCGGCGCCGGATTGGGCGGTCCCGCCGGTTGGCTCGGCGTAGCGCTGGACGCTTCGCTGCCGGGGAGCGGCGGCAGCGGTCGCGGGGTCTGGCTGAGCCGGGGCTTGGTTTCGCGGGCTGGGGGAGTCGGCGGTTCCGGTGTCTGCGCTGCCTGGCCTGCCCGTGCTGCCTGTGCTGTCTGCGGCGCGCGCGGTTCGACCCCCTCCAGCTCCGCGAGCAGTCCATGCAGCGTGACCCCGTCCTCGGCCAGCCGCATCCAGAGCTCGGGCCGCCCGTCGAGGTGCACGCGCACGCGTTCGGCGGTGTCGGGGCGGCTCGACTGGAAGTCGGCGTCCCAGGATGCCGCGACGCGCTCCGGATCCGGCCGCGCGATACCCGTGGCCGCCGCGTGCAGCGGCTCGTCGCTGTGCTCGGTCATCGAGGCGCGGACCGCCTCGTGCATCTTGTCCAGACTCCCGGCCCGCTCCAGCTCCAGCGCCCACACCGGCTCCGGCCCGGCGGCCTCGGCCAGCCTGGAGTAGGCGACGATGCGCCGGTCGGTCTGGAGCGAGCGGTTGCTGCGCCGCAGTACGTTGTGCAGCAGCTCGGGGTCCCGTGATTCCAGCGTCGGCTGGAGAAGGGCCGGCTCCGCGTAGCGGGTCACCAGCCGCCGCACCAGCCCCGGATACAGCCCGCCGGCCGCCTCGGACCGCACCAGCGCCGCGATCCGCAGCTCCAGCGAGGCCAGCGGGTGCAGATACACCGCCGCCAGCACTCCGGGCTCGGCCGGCTCCCGGTCCGCCAGCCGCCACAGCGTGCCCACCGTCGCCGCTGGATTGCGGGCCGCCGCCAGCCGCATGGCCGGCGTCCCGTGCGGGTCGAGCGCGAGGTTCAGCAGCCAGCGCGGCTCGGGGCCGCGGTCCAGGACCCGGGTGAGGACGCCCGCGAGCGCGCGGGTCTCGGGGGCGAAGAACTCGGCCGCGTCGGGAAGCAGCCCGGCCGCTTCCACCACAGCCGCGACCACCTCCGGCGGCGCGAGCTCCAGCAGCACCGCCGCCGGGTCCACCCCGCGCGGCCACCGCGACCCGCGGCGTGTGGGCAGGGGCGGCGGCTGGTCGGTGTCGATCGCCGCCAGCAGGTCGCCGAGGCTGCCCTCGCACGCCGCGACCCGGGTCAGCACCTTGAGCCAGCGCGCCGGGTCCGGACCCAGCGCCGCGACGACGGCCGCCCGCAGGTCGGCCTGGTACCGCTCCTCGGCCTCCGGCGGGATGCGGACGAAGTGCGGCGCGAAGCCGTTCTTCCCCTTCGCCGTGTAGTACGTCGTCAGTCCCGGCGGCATGGGCAGCGCCAGGGCCAGCACCTCGGCCGCCGGCTCCGCGTGCGCGACCGCCTCCGGCGCGCTCAGCGAGCCGTGCAGCAGGCCGCGGCGGAGCAGTTCGCGGGTCGCGAAGTGGCGGGTCGCCGGGTTCAGCGACGCCTTCGCCGCGTGGGCCCGCCGCAGCGTCGCGACGTCCGGCCGCGCCGCCCAGAACACCGCCCGCGGGTACCGGACCTCGAACTCGGCCCGCACGTCCTCCGGCACGTCCTCGCGGGCCGCCGCCTCGTCCAGCCCGCGCGCCGTCGCCTGTCCGGCCTGCCGGTCCTGCTCGCCGGTGCCGACCAGCGCCGCGTACTCCAGCACCCGGTCCCAGGCCAGGGCGTAGTGCTGGGATCCGGTGTTCGGCGCGGTCCAGGCGTCGGCGGCGCCCGGGTCCGGCAGCCCCTCGAAGCGAAGGCGGGAGGCCGGTGCCTTTGTCATCCGCGGGTCCTCGCCGGTGTCCCCGAAGGCGAGCACGGCGTCCCACTGCGGTTGGTAGTACGAGCTCTTCTTCGCATGGGTGAGGATGGTCTCGCGGAGTCCGTCCTCCCACACGTCGGCGAGCAACCCGTGGTCGCGCAGCGTCCGTAGCCCGTGGGCCACGGCGGTCGTCTGCTCCAGCCGCACCGCGAGCGGCATCGCGGTCATCGCCAGCCAGGGCTGGTCCGCCACCGTCGCCGCCACGACCAGGTCGATCTCGATGCGGGCGGGCATCGGCGTGTGGCGGTTCGCGTGCCGCCGCTCGGCGCGTGCCACCTGGTTGCGCAGGAAGCGCTCGACGTCGTTGGTGATCACCGGCCGGCCGTGCGCGTCGCGGCGGTCCCGGACCAGCGCGGCCAGGATCCAGGCCCGGGGCCGCTTGGCCACGGTCCGCAGCAGCAGTTCGTCGACCGCCGGGTTCGCCAGGCGGATCAAGGCGCGCAGCACGGCGTCCGGGTCGGTCACGGTTTCGTCGGCTAGGGCGCGGTGAGTCAGGGCCAGTACGGACGCGGAGCTCGTGGAGCCTGTGGAGTCTGTGTCTGTGTCTGTGTCTGTGTCTGTGTCTGTGTCTGTGGAGCCTGCGGTGTCGAGCACGAAATCGGTCACCGCGACGGGGAGCGGCAGCCAGGCCGCCGCGATCCCGGCGGCGACCTGCGCGTCTCCGAGTCCGTACAGCACCGCTGACGCGTCATCGCGCTCCGCGAAGTGCAATGCGTCGATCAAGCCTGCGATCACCATGGCTCCCTCCCACAGGCCATGATGCCGCATGGGGGCGAGGACCCCTCGCTCAGATCTACGAGGTTCAGCAGGTGCACCCCCACATGCCGACGGCGCGTGCCCGGGACCCCCGTCCCGCGGCACGCGCCGTCACCCCCTCACGCCGAAGCCCGGCTCGCCCTGGAGCCCGAACCGGCCCTCGTCGTCAGCTCCGGAAGATGTCTCGCAGCTCCCGGGCCGCTCGCTCCAGTACCTCGCGGGCGGCATTCAGTTGGTCCGGTGTCACCGGGATGTCCGGTCGGTGCTCCCGCGCCATGGTGCGGACCTCGTCGCGGAAGCGGAGGAAGGTGGAGCGCAGCTCGTCCAGTTGTTCCTGGTCGGCGCGGTCGCGGGGGCGGCGGCCGGTCCAGTCGTCCATGCTGTCCTGGGCGAAGCGCTGCCAGCGTGTGGCCTCGTCCTGCCAGTGCTCGCGCCACTGCGCGGCCCACTGGTCCTTCCACTGTTCCTTCCAGTCGTTCTGTGCGCGCTTCCAGTCGCGCCATTCGTCCTTGCCCCACTGCGAGCGGTCCGCCGGCGGGTGTGCCGATGGGGCGTGGTCGTGGTCGTGCGGTGCCTGCTTGGGGCGGGCGCCGGTGGTCGCGGCGCGGTCCTTGGATTCCGTGCGGGCCTCGGCGGCCGCCGCGCGGAGTTCCTCCTGGATGTGCCGGGCGGATTCCTTGACCTCGTCGCGGATCTCCTCGGCCAGGCTGCTGACCGACTCGCGGATCTCGCTCTCCAGCGCGGCCATGTCGTCGGCGCGGGCGGCGAGTTCGGTGCGGCCGGCGTCGGTGATGTGGTAGACCTTGCGGCCGCGTTCGTCGGTTTCGTGGCGGATCAGGCCTTCGCTCTCCAGTCGCGACAGGCGCGGGTAGACCGTGCCGGCGCTGGGCGCGTAAAGGCCCTGGAACCGTTCCTTGAGCTGCTGGATGATCTCGTACCCGTGCTTGGGGCTCTCGGCGAGCAGGTTCAACAGGTACAGCCGTAGCCGTCCGTGTCCGAAGACGGGTGCCATCTAACGGTCCTTTCCATCCTCGTCGTCCACGACGGAGTTCTTCACCTCGTGGTCGACGGCCCTTCTCAGCAGCGTCATATCACCTGACACCGCCCTGGCGCGCAGCCGGCCCCGTCCGGTGCCCAGGCGGCCGGAGAGCTGACGCGGCTTGGTGAAGGGGATCTGCTTGTTCTGGAACAGCGCCTGGGAGTCGAGTCCGTCGAAGGTGGTGACGGTGCGTCCGCTCATCGTGGACATGTCCACGTCCAGGTTGGCGTCTTCCGGGGCCCGTACTATGACCTGGCCGGAGACCACGTTCAGGTCCAGCCGGGGGGCGTCGGTGCCGTCCTCCAGGTCCACGGTGATGGCCCCGGAGGTGGTGCCGGCCTTGATCGTGTTCTGGGAGCCGAGGGCGATCACGGTGATCGGCCCGGAGACGGTCAGCGCGCTCAGGTCGTCGGTGACGCTCTCGGCGGTGATCGCCCCGGAGACCGTCTTGACGTCGGTGGGCCCGTGCACCTGGGCGAGCGTGATCTCGCCGGAGACGCCGTGGGCGCGGGTGCGCTCGTGCAGGTTCGACAGCACCAGCGGCCCGGAGATCACGGTGACGTCCACCAGGCAGTCCGGCGGCACCTGGATCGAGATGTCGGCCTCGATCTTGCGGGTGTGCATCAGCCAGCCCAGCAGGTTCGGCCGGTAGTCGCCGTGGGTCACCCTCAGCTCGCCGTCCTCGGCGGTGACGACCAGCGGCTCCTCGCCCTTGACGCGGGTCACGTCCACCACCGCGGCGCCGTCCTCGCCGGCTCCGACCACGTCCACCTTGCCCGAGGTGGTGACGACCTTCAGCCGGTGGATCCCCTCGAAGGCGAGCCGGTCCGGCCCTTTCAGCTCGTGTCTGGTCATCACCTGGGTCCTCTCACGATGTATCGCGTCTCTGAAGAAGACGATATATCGCGTTGCTCGGGAGGGCAAGTACCCGCCGCCTGTCGGCCGCGACCTGTTACAGAGCCGTTTCGTGCGCGCCGCCCGATCGGCCGGCGCCGCGCCCCTGGCCGACCGGCTCAGTCCTCTTCGTCGTCCAGCCGGGCCAGCCAGGTGGCCAGCCGGTCGATCGCGGCCTCGAACTCCGGGTTCAGGTCGGTGAAGGTGCGCAGCTGCTCGGCCAGCCAGGCCAGCGACACGTCCTCGTCTCCGCGGCGCTTCTCCAACTCCTCGATACCCCGGTCCGTGAAGTACATCGTGAATCCGTTCCCTGTGGAAGAGCTCTGAGTTTCTAGACAAAAGGGTGGGACCCGCGCCGCAGCGCGGATCCCACCCGTGTCGCGCCGTGTGTCAGCCGGTGAAGGCGTCCTCGACCAGCTGCGCCTGCTCCACGCCGTGCCGCTTGCCCGAGCCCACCGCCGGGGACGAGGCCGCGGCCCGGGAGACCACGGTCAGGCCGCGGCCCAGGGTGGCCGGCAGGTTCATCGCCACGAACGGCCACACGCCCTGGTTGGCCGGCTCCTCCTGGACCCAGCGCAGGTCCACGTCCGGGCTGTAGGAGGCCAGCGCCGCGGCGATCTCGGCGGCCGGCAGCGGGTGCAGCCGCTCCACCCGGATGACCGCGGTGTCGGTGATGCCCGCCTTGGCCCGCTTGGCCGCCAGCTCCCAGTAGAGCTTGCCGGAGACCAGCAGCACCCGGCGCACGCCGGCCGGGTCGACCGTGACGTCCGGCAGCACCGGCTCGAAGCGGCCGGAGGTGAAGTCCGCGACCGGCGAGACCGCGTCCTTCAGGCGCAGCATCGACTTGGGCGTGAACACCACCAGCGGCTTGTGCGCCGGGTTGTGCGCCTGCCAGCGCAGCAGGTGGAAGTAGGACGCCGGGTTCGAGGGCATCGCCACGGTCATGTTGTTCTGCGCGCACATCTGCAAGAAGCGCTCGGGACGGGCCGAGGAGTGGTCCGGGCCCTGGCCCTCGTAGCCGTGCGGCAGCAGCAGCACCACGCCGGAGCGCTGGCCCCACTTCTGCTCGCCGCTGGAGATGTACTCGTCGATGACCGACTGCGCGCCGTTGACGAAGTCGCCGAACTGCGCCTCCCACAGCACCAGGGCGTTCGGCCGGGCCACCGAGTAGCCGTACTCGAAGCCCAGGGCCGCGTACTCGGACAGCAGCGAGTCGTAGACCGTGTACTTGGCCTGGTCGGTGCTCAGGTTGGACAGCGGGGTGTACTCGGTGGCGTTCTCCCGGTCCACCAGCACGTGCTGGCGCTGCACGAAGGTGCCGCGCCGGGAGTCCTGGCCGGCCATCCGGACCGGCACGCCCTCCATCAGCAGCGAGCCGAAGGCCAGGGTCTCGCCCATGCCCCAGTCGATCTTGTCGTCGGTGATCATCTGCGCCCGCTTCTGGAGCGGCTGCAGCACCTTCGGGTGCGGGGTGAAGCCGTCCGGCAGGCTGACCTGCGAGTCGGCGATGACCTTGACCGCCTGGTCGGTGATCGCGGTGTCCACCTGCGCCGGGTAGGGCTGCACGTCGACCGCGAAGGTCGCCGACACCGGGGCCTTGGAGACCTCCTTGGTCTCGGCGAACACCCGCTCCAGCTGGCCCTGGTAGTTGCGCAGGGCCTCCTCGGCCTCTTCCAGGGTGATGTCGCCGCGGCCGATCAGGCCCTCGGTGTAGAGCTTGCGGACGCTGCGCTTGGCCTCGATGAGGTTGTACATCAGCGGCTGGGTCATCGACGGGTCGTCGCCCTCGTTGTGGCCGCGGCGGCGGTAGCAGATCATGTCGATGACGACGTCCTTGTTGAACGCCTGGCGGTAGTCGAAGGCCAGCTGCGCCACCCGGACGCAGGCCTCGGGGTCGTCGCCGTTCACGTGGAAGATCGGCGCCTCGATCATCCGGGCCACGTCGGTGGCGTAGATCGAGGAGCGCGAGGAGGTCGGCGAGGTGGTGAACCCGACCTGGTTGTTGATCACCAGGTGCACGGTGCCGCCGGTGCGGTAGCCGCGCAGTTGCGACAGGTTCAGGGTCTCGGCCACCACGCCCTGGCCGGCGAACGCGGCGTCGCCGTGGATCAGCAGCGGCAGCACGGTGAAGCCGGCCGAGGCCTTGTCGATGATGTCCTGCTTGGCCCGGACGATGCCCTCCAGGACCGGGTCCACGGTCTCCAGGTGCGAGGGGTTCGCCGCCAGCGTCACGGCGATCGCCGAGCCGTCCAGCGCGGTGAACGAGCCCGAGGCGCCCAGGTGGTACTTCACGTCGCCGGAGCCGTGCATGGACTTGGGGTCCAGGTTGCCCTCGAACTCGCGGAAGATCTCGGCGTACTCCTTGCCGACGATGTTCGCCAGCACGTTGAGCCGGCCGCGGTGCGCCATGCCGACGGCGACCTCGTCCAGCCCGGAGCGGGCGGCGCGGGCCAGGATCTCGCCGAGCAGCGGGATCGCGGACTCCCCGCCCTCCAGCGAGAACCGCTTCTGGCCCATGAACTTGACCTGCAGGAAGGTCTCGAAGGCCTCGGCGGCGTTGAGCCGCTCCAGGATCCGCAGCTGCTCGGTGCGGTCCGGCTTGGCGTAGCCGTGCTCCACCCGGTTCTGGATCCACTTGCGCTCGTCCGGGGACTGGATGTGCATGTACTCGATGCCGATGGTCCGGCAGTAGGAGTCGCGCAGCACGCCCAGCACGTCCCGCAGCTTCATGATCTTCTTGCCGCCGAAGCCGCCGGTGGCGAACTCGCGCTCCAGGTCCCACAGGGTCAGGCCGTGGCTGACCACGTCCAGGTCCGGGTGCCGGCGCTGCTTGTACTCCAGCGGGTCGGTGTCGGCCATCAGGTGGCCGCGGGTGCGGTAGGACTCGATGAGCTCCTGCACGCGCGCGGTCTTGTTGATGTCGTCTTCGTGGCTGGCGCTGATGTCCTGGACCCAGCGGACCGGCTCGTAGGGGATGCGCAGCGACTCGAAGAGCTTGTCGTAGAAGCCGTCCTCGCCCAGCAGCAGCTGGTGGATGATCCGCAGGAAGTCGCCGGACTGCGCGCCCTGGATGATCCGGTGGTCGTAGGTCGAGGTCAGGGTCATGACCTTGCTGACCGCCAGCCGGGACAGCGTCTCCTGGCTGGTACCGGAGTACTCGGCCGGGTACTCCATCGCCCCGACGCCCAGGATCGTGCCCTGGCCCTTCATCAGCCGCGGCACCGAGTGCACGGTGCCGATGGTGCCGGGGTTGGTCAGCGAGATCGTGGTGCCGGCGAAGTCGTCCGGGGTCAGCTTGTTGTTCCGGGCCCGGCGGACCACGTCCTCGTAGGCCTGCCAGAACTCGCGGAAGTCCATCAGCTCGGCGCCCTTGATGGAGGGGACCAGCAGCTGCCGGGTGCCGTCCGGCTTCACCTGGTCGATGGCCAGGCCGACGTTGACGTGCGCCGGGGTGAGGACCGCGGGCTTGCCGTTCTCGGTGGTGAAGGACCGGTTCATCTCCGGCATCGCCTTGAGCGCCTGCGCCAGGGCGTACCCGATGATGTGGGTGAAGGAGACCTTGCCGCCGCGGGCCCGCTTCAGGTGGTTGTTGATGACGATCCGGTTGTCGATCAGCAGCTTGGCCGGGACGGCGCGCACGCTGGTCGCGGTCGGGACCTCCAGGGAGGCCTCCATGTTGCTGACCACGCGGGCCGCCGGGCCCTTCAGGACCGCCGTGGTGTTGGCCGCGGTGCTGCTCGGGGCCGGGGCGGCCGGCTGGGCGGCGGCCTGGGCCGGGGCCGGGACCGTCGCGGGGGCGGTCGGCGCGGCCGGGGCGGCGGGTTGGACGGGAGCCGATGTGTCGGAGGTCACAGTCACTTCGGGGTTATCAACCTTCGCAACGGGGGCAAGAGCCTGCGCGGCGGCAGAGCTGTCCGTGGGCTGGTAGTCGTTGAAGAAGTCCCACCACGCGCGGTCCACACTCTCCGGATCGCGCAGGAACTGCTGGTAGATCTCGTCCACCAGCCACTCGTTCGGTCCGAACTCGGCCAGGGTGTGCCCCGGCGTGGAGCCCGGAGTACCGGCAGTCTGATCGGTGGTTGCCTGCTGCGACGGCTGTGGCGACACGGCGGTTTCCGCCCTCTTCCGCGTGGGTGCGTATAGGAGTGCACAGCGTCCACAACCGTGCCTCGGCCGTAGACGTATAGCGGTCATCCAGGCTACGCCGGTGTGGGGCTTTAGTGCAGTCGCGCCCCGGGTTCGAGGCGCTGATCACACCGTCCGACGGGGAAAATCCCTCCATCTGACTAGGCCCGGGTTGCCAGGCCGTGGTCAAGAGTGACCAGATTCACACTCCGGCCGCCCATTAGTGCGTTGTGCTCAACCGGCCGGTTACGGCAGATCGACGCGGATCACACACCCCGGTGACGCACCGGCGGCCACCGGATGGCCGACCCCGTTGCCGGCCGGGTTGCCAACGAGGTTGCCAACCGGAGTGCGCGCCGGCTTGCCAACCGCGGCACCGATCGCCCCGGCCGTGGCAACCCCGGCCGCCCCGGGCTCCCCGCACTCCAGCTGTTCGCCCGGCTCGGCCACCGAGATCCGGCCGCCGTGCAGATCCACCACCCAGCGCGCGATGGCCAGCCCGAGCCCGGTGCCGCCGTCGGCGGCCTGCCGGGAGCCGCGGTCGAAGCGGTCGAAGACCCGGACCCGCTCACCGGGCGGGATCCCCGGGCCCTGGTCGCACACCTCGACCCGGACGCCGCCGGCCGCCAGCCGGCGCGCACGCAGCGTCACCCGGCCGCCGGCCGGGGAGTGCCGCACGGCGTTGTCCAGCAGGTTGGCCGCGACCTGGTGCAGGCGCTCGCGGTCGGCGCGCACGGTGAGCTCCGGCGGCACCACGTCGACCACGGTGTGCGGCCGCCGGTGGCCGGCGTCCTTGGCCAGCATCGAGACCGTGGCCTCGCGGGCCACGGTGCCCAGGAACTCCTCCAGCGCCACGTCCTCGCGGTCCAGCTCGACCGCCCCGGCGTCGATCCGGGACAGGTCCAGCAGGGTGTTGACCAGCCGGCCCAGCCGCTCGGCCTGCTCCAGCGCCAGCCGCATGGTCGGCGGATCGGGCTCGGTGACGCCGTCGACGACGTTCTCCAGCACCGCGCGCAACGCCGAGATCGGGGTCCGCAGCTCGTGCGAGACGTTCGCGATCAGCTCCTTGCGCTGCCGGTCCACCGCCTCCAGGTCGGCGGCCATCAGGTTGAACGCGGAGGCCAGCTGCCCGACCTCGTCGCGGCCGGTCGCGGTGGTGACCCGGCGGCTGTAGTCGCCGCGCGCGATGCGCTCGACGGCGTCGGCCATCGAGCGCAGCGGGCTGGTCATGCCGTGCGCCAGGATCTGCGTGACGCCCAGCGACAGGATCACCGCGACGCTGACCACGTACCGGGCCTGGATGCCGGCCGAGACCCCGATCGCGGTGAAGATCCCGGCCACCGACACCGAGGCCACGACCAGCACGCCGAGCTTGACCTTGATGCTGTGGAAGCGGTCCAGCGGGCGCACCTCGCGGGCCCGGCCGATCACGGTGCCGCCGACCTTGCGGGACCGGGCGCCGACGGTGTTGACGCGCAGGGACAGACGGGAGTTCATCGGTTCGCCGGTTCCAGGCCGTCGCCGGCCGCGGGCTCGGCCTCCAGCGCGTAGCCGACGCCGTGCACGGTCCGGATCCAGTCCGCGCCGATCTTGCGCCGGACCGCCTTGACGTGGCTGTCGACGGTGCGGGTCCCGGAGGCGTCCAGCCAGTCCCACACCTCGGCCAGCAGCTTCTCGCGGGTGAGCACGGTGCGCGGCTGTCCGGCCAGGCAGGCCAGCAGGTCGAACTCGGTGGGCGTCAGGTGCGCCTCGTCCCGGTTCCGGCCGGCGCCGATCCGCACCCGGCGCTGTGCCGGGTCGATCTCCAGTATCCGGGCGCCGGCGCTGGTGCCGATGGCCTGGAAGCGCAGCGGCCGCGGGGCGCGCGCGGCGGCGGCGCCGGGGGCGAAGCCGGTGCCGATCGGGATCACGTTGCCGCCGATGCCGCCGATGCCGCCGTTCGACCCGGGTTCGGCGGTCCGGGACTCGCCGGACCGGAAGTCTGTGCTTCGGAGCTCTGTGGTCCGAAGCTCGGTGTTCCGAATCTCCGCGGCCCGCTCCACCCGCCGCAGCAGCGCGTGCACCCGGGCGATCAGCTCGCGCATCGAGAACGGCTTGGTCAGGTAGTCGTCGGCGCCGGTGCGCAGGCCCTCGATCAGGTCGCTCTCGTCGTCGCGGGCGGTGACCATCAGCACCGGCACGGCCCGCTCGGCCTGGATCCGCCGGCACACCTCCAGGCCGTCGAACCCGGGCAGCATCACGTCCAGGACGATCAGGTCGGGCACGTGTTCGTGCGCGGTGCGCACCGCGGCGGGGCCGTCGCCGGCCAGGTGCGTGGCGAACCCTTCGGCGCGCAGCCGGGCGGCGATCGCCTCGGCGAGGGTCGGTTCGTCCTCGACGACGAGAATGCTGGTCACCGGTTCAGCATAGGCATGGGGCGGGTAGTGGCCGGGGTCGTGACCCGACGTGCACAGTTTCGGCACAGGGTGTGCGCCGACCTGCGCGATCTTGCTATTCGGCCCTATTCGACGGCGTCCAAGTCCCGAGCGTAGTGCTCGATCGCGGGCCGGTACCGCTGGACCGCGGGGTCCGAACTCGTCGACGCCAGCACCTCCAGCAGCGTCCGCATCGCCTCGTGGTGCTCGCCGACGTTGTAGAGCGCCATCGCCGAGAAGGTCCGCAGGGCGTTGTCGTCGGGGAACTCCGCGAGGCCGCTGCCGAACGCCTCGACCGCCTCCGGATAGCGGCCCAGCCCGCGCAGCGTGCTCGCGTAGCCGAGCCGTGCGCCGCGCCGCTCCTGCTCGGACAGCCCATCGCCGGCCAGCGCCCGCTCGTAGAACGGCACCGCTTCCATCTCCTGCCCGAGCACGTCGTGCACCCACGCGGTCTGATACGCGACCGTCGCGTCCGCCGGGAACTCCTCCGCCAGCGCGACCAACAGCCGCCGCGCCTGTTCGTGCTCCCCGGCCTCGCGCAGTGCCACAGCCTCCGCCAGGCGCGCGTCCCGGCTGTTCTTGATGGTCATAACCGCCGGACCCTACCCGTTCACCTCACCGCCGAGGCCTCTACTCGACTGCGGCGATAGGGTTTTGACGCCGAAGTCGCACGATCGCCAGGAGGACGCCGATGACTGAGAAGCTCACCGATCTGCCGCAGTGGAAAGCGCTTGAGACGCACCACGCGGAGTTCGACCGGGTGAACCTGCGCGAGCTGTTCCAGACCGACCCGGGCCGGGCCGAGCGCTACTTCGCGCAGGCCGGCGACCTGTCGGCGGACTACTCCAAGCAGCTGGTCACCGACGAGACCCTGCGGCTGCTGCTGGACCTGGCGCGCGAGCGCGGGGTCTTCGAGCTGCGGGACCGGATGTTCGCCGGCGAGAAGATCAACATCACCGAGGACCGGGCGGTGCTGCACGTCGCGCTGCGGGCGCCGCGGACCGAGCGCATCGAGGTGGACGGCGAGGACGTGGTGCCGGCCGTGCACGAAGTGCTCCACCGGATGGCCGCCTTCTCCTCGCGGGTGCGCAGCGGGGAGTGGACCGGTGCCACCGGCAAGCGCATCAAGACCGTCGTCAACATCGGCATCGGCGGTTCGGACCTGGGCCCGGCGATGGCGTACGAGGCGCTGAAGCCCTACAGCCTGCGGGAGATGCAGTTCCGCTTCGTCTCCAACGTGGACGGCGCCGACCTGTACGAGGCCACCCACGACCTGGACCCGGCCCAGACCCTGTTCGTCGTCTCCTCCAAGACCTTCACCACGGTCGAGACCGTCACCAACGCCACCTCGGCGAAGAAGTGGCTGCTGGCCGGGCTGGGCGGCGATGAGTCCGCGGTCGCCAAGCACTTCGTCGCGGTGTCCACCAACGCCGAGGGCGTCGCCGCGTTCGGCATCGACACCGACAACATGTTCGGATTCTGGGACTGGGTCGGCGGCCGCTACTCCTACGACTCGGCGATCGGCCTGTCGCTGATGATCGCGATCGGCCCGGAGCGGTTCGAGGAGATGCTCCAGGGCTTCCACACGATCGACGAGCACTTCCGTACCGCGCCGGCCGAGAAGAACCTGCCGCTGCTGCTCGGCCTGATCGGGATCTGGTACCGGAACTTCTGGGACGCGCAGACCCTGGCGGTGCTGCCGTACTCGCACTACCTGTCCAAGTTCACCGCCTACCTCCAGCAGTTGGACATGGAGTCCGACGGCAAGTCGACGCGGCGCGACGGCGAGCCGGTGGAATGGCAGACCGGCCCGATCGTCTGGGGCACCCCCGGCACCAACGGCCAGCACGCCTACTACCAGCTGATCCACCAGGGCACCGCGCTGATCCCGGCCGACTTCATCGGCTTCGACCGGCCGATCGAGGGCACCGACCCTCATGGACAGCACGACGCGCTGATGGCCAACTTCTACGCCCAGACCGAGGCCCTGGCCTTCGGCAAGACCCGTGAGCAGGTCCAGGCCGAGGGCGTCGCGGCCGCGCAGGTGCCGCACCGCACGTTCCGCGGCAACCACCCGACCACCACGCTCACCGCCCAGCGCCTGACCCCCTCGATCCTGGGCCAGCTGGTCGCGCTGTACGAGCACAAGGTGTTCGTCCAGGGCGCGATCTGGGACATCGACTCCTTCGACCAGTGGGGCGTCGAGCTGGGCAAGGTCCTGGCGAAGAAGATCGTCCCCGAGCTGTCCTCGGACGCGCCGCTGCACCACGACTCCTCGACCAACGCCGCGATCGAGCGCTACCGCGCCGACCGCGAGCCGGGGGCGTGAGCGCCGGACCGCGGCTTTGAGCGCCGGTGGGCCCGTCGGTACCTTCAGGGGTGCTGACGGGCCCGCGCTTTTCTCCGGTGCCCCGGGTCTCACCGCTCGGGAACCAGGCCCGGCCGGTTGCCGGGATGAATATCATGGGGACATGCGTTCACCCGGCATGGATCCGACGGTGCTGCTCGTCGCGCGCCGCCATGTCGACTTCGGCCGGCTGGCCAGCGCGCTGTGTCGCCGGGGCGTCTGAACCCGCGATCCGTCCCCCGCAGCCGCGGCGCCGTGTGAGCGGCACTGCCCGCGGGGCCTCCCATACGCCCTGTTCGCCCGTTCCGCCCTTCCTGGCTTTTCTCACGAGGAGATGACCGGACATGTCCGTCAACGTGTCGATCCCGACCATCCTGCGCACCTACACCGACGGCGCCAAGCGCGTCGAGGCCGAGGGCACCACACTCGCCGCCCTGATCACCGACCTGGACGCCCGGCACCCCGGGCTCGGTGACCGGCTGCTGGACGCCGGCGAGCTGCGCCGGTTCGTCAACGTCTACAAGAACGACGAGGACGTCCGCTTCCTCGGCGGCCTGTCCACCCCGCTGGCCGACGGCGACGCCGTCACCGTCCTGCCCGCCGTCGCCGGCGGCTGAGCCCGGGACCGGGGAAGACACGGAGGCGCCGCCGATGCGCTACGACTCGCTCCTGGATTCCGTGGGCCACACCCCGCTGGTCGGGCTGCCCACCCTGTCGCCGTCCCCCGAGGTGCGGCTGTGGGCCAAGCTCGAGGACCGCAACCCCACCGGCTCGGTCAAGGACCGGGTCGCGCTGGGCCTGGTCGAGGCCGCCGAGAAGGAGGGCCGGCTCAAGCCCGGCGACACCATCTTGGAGCCGACGTCCGGCAACACCGGGATCGGCCTGGCGATGGTGGCCAAGCTCAAGGGCTACAAGCTGATCTGTGTGATGCCGGAGAACACCTCCGAGGAGCGCCGGCAGATCCTGCGGATGTACGGCGCCGAGATCATCTCCTCGCCGGCCGCCGGCGGCTCCAACGAGGCGGTGCGGGTGGCCAAGGGCCTGGCCGCCGAGCACCCGGACTGGGTGATGCCCTACCAGTACGGCAACCCGGCCAACGCCCTGGCCCACTACCACGGCACCGGCCCGGAACTGCTGGCCGACCTGCCGACCATCACGCACTTCGTGGCGGGCCTGGGCACCACCGGCACCCTGATGGGCGCCGGCCGCTACCTGCGCGAGCACAAGCCGGACGTGCAGATCGTCGCCGCCGAACCGCGCTACGACGAGCTGATCTACGGTCTGCGCAACCTCGACGAGGGCTTCGTCCCGGAGCTCTACGACGAGTCGGTCCTGACCACCCGCTACTCGGTCGGCGCGCACGACGCGCTGCGCCGCACCCGCGAACTGCTGGCCGCCGAGGGGGTCTTCGCGGGCATCTCCACCGGCTGTGCGCTGCACGCGGCGCTCGGCATCGCGCGCAAGGCCTTCGAGGCGGGCCAGAGCGCGGACATCGCGTTCATCGTCGCCGACGGAGGCTGGAAGTACCTGTCCACCGGCGCCTACGAGGGCACCCTGGACGAGGCCGAGGACCGGATCGAGGGCCAGCTCTGGGCGTGAACGAGGACCGGTCCTCCCCGTGACGGGTCCGACCGCGGTTAGTATCGCCGCGTTCTGACTCACAGGGGGGTTCGGCATGATACGCACGGGTTCGACCGGCTGGACGCGGTACGGCGCCACGGCGGCGGCGGTGACGATGGTCATGGCCGCCGCCGCTTGTTCCTCCTCGGGGGTGATCGGCGTCACCACGAGCATGAACCTCGACCTGAACACGGTGAGCGCGGCCCAGGCGCTGAAGGACGCCGTCCAGGCCGGAATCGCCCGGCAGTCCGTGCGGATCCACAGCGTGGTGACGCAACCGAACGGCTTGTTCACGCAGGACGGCCCCCAGCGGACCGACAGGTTCCAGCAGGACCTGACGACAGCCACCACAGATGCGGGCAAGCACATCCAGAGTGAGACCCGAGGCGACGAGAACTCCGTCTACATGGACGATCCCACGATTCCCGCTGCTGACCGGCACGGCAAAACGTGGGTGAAGCTGGATCTCACCCATCCGCCGTCGGCGAATTCCAGCGACCCGACCTTGGCGGCTCTCGGGCAGTTCGCCACCCTCTACCAGCACGCCGACCCGCAGCAGGGTGCGTTGGTGAACCTGGCGATCCCGGATCTGCACCGGGTCGGCGTCGAGACCAAGGACGGCCGCCGGGCATTGCATATCGCGGGAACCGTCACCGCGGACACCCTGCCGAAGGTGCCGCCCGCGGGCTCCGGTCTGACCCAGGATTACCTGGACTATTACCGGCAGCGGATGCAGACGCTGGACATCACCAAGGCCGGTATCGATATCTGGATCGGTGCGGACGGCCTGGAGATCGAGTACATCGACACCCAATCGGGGAGTGGCGGCGACACCGTTTCCGACAGCACGCTGAGCCAGTGGGGCGTCCCCGTCACGGTCGTCCCGCCACCGGCCGAGGACACCTACGTCGTGCCCGGCGGTGATCAACACGCCTGATCAACGATCCTCCCGTGCCCCCCGGCGCCGGGCCTGATCTGCGGTAAAGCTAAGCTTCCCCCCGCTCTTCGCTTTCACGATCAAGGGTGGGAAACCTCATGCCCCGCAAGCAGATATGGTCCGGCGCCGTGCTGGCGGCCGTGGCCGCGTCCTCGCTCACCGGTTGCTCCCTGAAGGCGTCGGACGGCACGCCGCAGTCCTTCGCACAGCTGTCCTCGCTCAGTGCCCAGGACGCGATCCAGGCCGCGACCCGCGCCGTCACCGCGCACCCCAGCGCCAAGGTGCACACGGTGCTGACCGCGCCGACCGGCTCGGAGACCTCCGACGTGGTGGCGACCTTCGACGAGCACCCGACGCTGCAGGGCATGCTGGTGATGGGTTCCGGCGGCGGCGCGGCCGACCCGAGTGCGCAGTCCACACCGCCCATCCCGATCCGCTACGCGGACAACGTGATGTACATGGAGATGGGCCAGAACCCGCAGCTGGCCGCCCAGATGGACGGCAAGGCGTGGCTGAAGATGGACCTGCAGGCCATGGCCCAGGACCCGAACACCGCCGCCGTCGGCAGCGACGTGCTGGAGAACACCTCCCCGAGCAAGGGCCTGATCCTCCTGGCCGCCGCCAAGGACCTGCACAAGGTGGGCGCCGAGCAGCACGGCGGCGTCCAGACCGTGCACTACGCCGGCGCCCTGACCGGCGCCGACGCCACCGACCCGAACCTGGTCGGGCGCGGCCTGTCCCAGCAGGACTCCGACGTGGTGGCCGACGCCCTGGCCCAGGGCCAGGTCACCAAGCTGGGCTACGACGTCTGGCTGCGCGCCGACGGCCTCCCGGTCGCGATGACCTTCACCGAGGTCACCCCGGCCGGCTCCCTCACCGGCGAGATCGACTACAGCGACTGGGGCACCCCGGTCGCGGTGCCCCCGGTCCCGGGCGACCAGAGCGCCGACTACATGGCGATGGTGAAGCAGGCGGAGGCGGCGCAGAGCAGCGCCGAGCCGAGTGGCGCGCCGAGCTCGTCGGACGGGAGTTCGGGCTCCGTGACGCCGAGCGCTCCGGCCACGCCGAGCTCGCCCGGGACGCCGAGCTCCCCGGCGACGCCCAGCACGTCGAGCACGCCGAGCGCGCCGAGCCCGACCGGTTCCTCGACCGGTGTGCCGTCGACACCGACCCCGACCGGTTCGAAGAGCCCCAGTTCTTCCGGTAGCTCGACTTCGTCGACTTCCTCGAGCACGACCGGCACTTCGACCGCCTCGACCTCGGCTTCTTAGAGCGACCGAGGATTGGTGGCCGGTCTGGCGAGGCGGCGCAGCCGCCGCAGCGCACGGAAAACTCGGCGGGAACGAGCCTGGGCGTGCCGGACGACCGCCCTCGACCCGGCCCGCGCCTGCGCGCAAATTGGCACGAGCGTCGTGGGCATGCGGCTTGCAAGCGCAGCGCGCGGCAAGGCACCGGTGCGGCCAGGCTCGGAGCTCCGACGCTGGTTTCCCAATGTCGCTCAGCCCGCCCGGCCACGAATCCTCGGTCGCTCTTAACCGCACACTGCTGGGGCCGAGCTGCGATAGACAGCCCGGCCCCGGCAGCCTCGCTCGCTGAGGGACCGGCGCCCAAACCCGATTCGGCCGTGTAGTGCCCACCAGGTACCGTCGAAGCGTGAGCGAGATCCTTCCCGAGCCCGTCTGGCGAGCCCGCGAAGCCGCACACCGAACCCGCGTCGCCGCCTGGACCGAGCCCCATCTCCGCCGCCGCGCCGGCAATGAGGCGCATCCGGTCATGGACTTCTTGTTCACCTACTACTCGCACCGCCCCGCGCGCCTCCTGCGCTGGCATCCCGGCCCCGGTGTGGTGCTGGCCGGGGACGCGGCCCGTGAGCGGTTGGCCTGGCGCGGCTATGTCCAGACCGCCGACGGCGTCGCCCTCGATCCCGCCGAGTTCACCGACGCCCGGCGCCGCACCGCCGAGTTCGTCCGCGCGCTGTTGCTGGCCACCGCCGGTCGGGAGCCGCGCCTGGCCTGCTTCGGGCTGCACGAGTGGGCCATGGTCTACCGCCAGGAGCCCGAGCAGGTGCGGCACTCCGCGCGCCGGCTACGGCTCGGGTCGGCGGGTACCGATCAGGTCGTCCAGACCCAGAGCATCCGCTGCTCGCACTACGACGCCTACCGCTTCTTCACCCCCGACGCCGTGCCGCTGAACACCCTGCGCCCGACCCGCGAGGAGCAGGTCGCCAACGAGCAGCCCGGGTGCCTGCACGTCGGCATGGACCTCTACAAGTGGGCCTACAAGCTGGATCCGTTCGTGCCCTCGGAGCTGATCGCCGACTGCTTCGCGCTGGCCGCCGAGATCCGCGAGATGGACATGCGCGCCAGTCCCTACGACCTCGCCGAGCTCGGCTACGCCCCGATCCGGGTCGAGACGCCGGCCGGCCGGGCCGAGTACGCCGCGATGCAGGCCGAGTTCGCGCGCCGGGGTGCACCGCTGCGCCGGCGGCTCGTCGACGTCTGCGACGCGTTGCTCGCCCGGTCCGACCGCTCCGGCCGGCCCGACTGAAAACCGCACGTCAGCCCGGCCGTGACCAAAAGCACCGCTGAGACAGTGGCCACATCCACCGGCCCAATCGCCGACGTTCTGCGGATGGAGCCGTACGCTGTCACCTCATGGCCGCACCACCGCCTCCGCACGCCGCCCCGGCCCCCCGGGACGCGCCCATCGGCATCTTCGACTCCGGTTTCGGCGGGCTGACCGTCGTCCGCGCCCTGTTGGACCAGCTGCCGCACGAGGCCGTCAGCTACTTCGGCGACACCGCGCGCCAACCCTACGGGCCCCGGCCGATCGCCGAGGTGCGCGCCTATGCCCTGGAATGCATGGACAAGCTGGTCGAGTCCGGCGTCAAAATGCTGGTCATTGCCTGTAACTCGGCCTCCGGCGCGGTCCTGCGGGACGCCCGCGAGCGGTACGAGATCCCGGTGGTGGAGGTGATTCGGCCCGCGGTCCGGCTGGCCGTGGCCGCCACCCGCAACCAGCACGTCGGCGTGATCAGCACCCGGTCCACCCGGCGCTCGATGGCCTACGTCGACGCCTTCGCGGCCGCGCCGCAGATCCAGCTCACCACCCAGGACTGCCCGCGCTTCGTGGAGTTCGTCGAGGCCGGGGAGACCGCGGGGGAGGAGCTGCTGCGGGTCGCGCACGAGTACCTCGACCCGGTCGCGCGGGCCGGCGTCGACACGCTGATCCTGGGCTGCACCCACTACCCCCTGCTCACCGGAGTCATCTCCTATGTGATGGGGGAGGACGTGGTCCTCATCAACAGCGCCGAGGAGACCGCCAAGGACGTATACCGGGTCCTGGCCGAGAACGCGCTCATGCGCGCCGGCGACCTCCCCGAGCCCGTGCACAGCTTCACCACCACCGGCGACCCGGAGCAGTTCCTGCAGATCGGGCAGCGCTTCCTCGGGCCCGAGATCGGCCACGTCCACCAGGGCCTGGTGCCCGGTGCGGCGCCGGACGCCACCGATCCGCGAGACGTCGCAGAACCCCGCGGCGCCACCGAACCCCAATACGCCACAGTTGCGGAGTCCCCATGAAGCTCACCGTGATCGGTTCCTCCGGGTCCTTCGGCGGCCCCGGCAACCCGTGTTCGAGCTACCTGGTCGAGCACGACGGACACCGGGTCCTGCTCGACTTCGGCAACGGCGCGCTGGGCGAGCTGCAACGGTACGGCGACATCTACGACCTGCAGGCCGTGATCCTGTCGCACCTGCACGCCGACCACTGTGTCGACATGTGCGGGTACTACGTCGCGCGCAAGTACCGGCCCGGCGGCGAGCCGCTGCCGCTGCTGCCGGTGTGGGGCCCGGCCGGCACCCGTGAGCGGATCGCCAAGGCCTACGACACCGACGACGCCGAGTGCGAGTCGGTGTTCGCCTTCCGCGACGTGCTGGAGGGCGCCGGCGAGGGCGCGAGCGCGAACACCTTCCAGACCGGGCCGTTCACCGTCCGAGTGACCCGCGTCGACCACCCGGTCGAGGCCTACGCGATCCGGCTGGAGGCGGCCGGGCGCACCCTGGTCTACTCCGGCGACACCGGCCCCTGCGCCGCCCTGGACCACCTGGCCAAGGGCGCCGACCTGCTGCTGGCCGAGGCCTCGTTCCAGGAGGGCCGCGACGACGGCCTGCTGGGCCTGCACCTCAACGGCCGCCAGGCCGGGGAGAGCGCGAGTGCCGCCGCGGTCGGCCGCCTGGTGCTGACCCACATCCCGCCGTGGACCGACGCCGAGCTGAACCTTACCGCCGCCAAGGCCGCCTACGACGGTCCGGTGAACCTGGCCACGCCCGGCGCGGTGTTCCAGATCTGAGACCATGATGGGCATGGGGGAGCGGCGCCCGCCGCCGCCCCCGCACCGCACCGGAGAGGACCTGACTGTGCCGACCACCATGCTCGTCGTCGAGAAGACGATCAACCAGCACGACCTGGAGTACGTCGTCGGCCTGCACGCCGACAACGCCGAGGAGGGCATGGCCGCGGAGAACTACGTGATCGTGGTGCCGGTCGGCAAGGAGAACGGCAAAGTCCTGGCCACCCTGGACGACCTCGCGCTGGGGAACTTCAAGGGGGCCGAGGAGGACTCGCACGACGAGCCGCTGAACGAGGCCGTGGTGGCCGCCCGCGCGGTGCTGACCGGCACCGTCGAGGCCTTCCAGCAGGCCGGCAAGCAGGCCGTCGGCGAACTGCTGGCCGGGCCGCCGGTGGACGGGCTGAAGGAGATCGCGGCCAAGTACGTGGCCGACGAGGTCATCGTGCTGACCGTGCCGCACCTGGTCGAGGAGTTCTTCCACCGGGACCTGGCCTCCCGGCTGCGCAAGGCCACCGACCTGCCGACGCTGCGGCTGCTGGCGCACGTGCCGCTGGACTGAGGCCGAGCGGCCCCGCCGCGGCGCCATCGGCTGCTCGTCGCGGGGCGGCGAGCCCGCGGCGGGGCCCGGCGTGGGCCTCGCGCGCCCCGCACCGCCGCCCTCGCCCACCCCGGTGGTGGGCTAGGGTCGACACATGTCAGCAGCACGCGTCGACGGCCGCAAAGCCGACCAGCTCCGCCCGGTCACCCTGACCCGCAAGTGGTCCATCCACCCCGAGGGCAGCGTCCTCGTCGAGTTCGGCCAGACCAAGGTGCTGTGCACCGCCAGCGTCACCGAAGGCGTCCCGCGCTGGCTGCGCGGCAGCGGCAAGGGGTGGGTCACCGCCGAGTACGCGATGCTGCCCCGGGCCACCAACACCCGCGGCGACCGCGAGTCGGTCAAGGGCAAGGTCGGCGGCCGCACCCAGGAGATCTCCCGGCTGATCGGCCGCGCGCTGCGGGCCGTGGTGGACACCAAGGCGCTGGGCGAGAACACCATCATCGTGGACTGCGACGTGCTGCAGGCCGACGGCGGCACCCGGACCGCGGCCATCACCGGCGCGTACGTGGCGCTCCAGGACGCGGTCGCGTGGATGCGCGAGAAGAAGATGATCAAGGCCACCAAGGAGCCGCTGGCCGGTTCGGTCTCGGCGGTCAGCGTCGGCATCATCGACGGCGTGCCGATGCTCGACCTGTGCTACGAGGAAGACGTCCGGGCCGAGACCGACATGAACGTGGTCTGCACGGCCGACGGCAAGTTCGTCGAGGTGCAGGGCACCGCCGAGGGCGCCCCCTTCGACCGCGCCGAGCTGGACGCGCTGCTGGACCTGGCCACCGCCGGCTGCCGCGAGCTGGCCACACACCAGGTCAAGTCCCTAATGAGCTGACCGCCGGTCCGCGCTTCTCATACCGCCGGTCCGCACCTCTTATATTGTTCGGAGCCCCGCATACGACGGGGCTCCGAATGTCTTCCACAGGGGGTGGGTCATGACCGGGCGGCTGCGCGCGAGCGTGATACCAGGACTGCTGGCACTGACCGCACTGGCACTGACGGCCTGCTCTTCGCAGGGCACGATCGGCGCGAGCGCGTCCGGCGGGACCACCGCGCCCGGCACCGCGGGCTCCTCGGCCCCGGCGCCGAGCACCTCCGGCGGGGCACCCAGCAGCGCCGACACCGGTGCCCCGACCGGCGGCGGCACCGACACCGCGGCGCCGTCCACCCCGGCCGGCGGCTCCTCGCCGAGCACCGAGTCCTCCGCGGCCCTGGCCTCGTCGATCAAGAACCTCAACGACACCTGGACCGACCCCGGCTGCAAGACGGCGCTGGCCGGGTTCAGCAGCTACCTGTTCGCGCAGCAGGCGGGTCTGTTGCAGGGCGTCGCCGCCCTTCCCGGCGCCATCCAGCAGGTCCGCGCCGGCTCGTCGCAGACCAGGAAGCCGCAGGCGGCGGTGGCGATGAACCGGATGGTCAACGACATGACGGCCATGCAGAACCAGGCGAAGCAGGGGCAGAAGCCGAGCCAGGGACCGCTCAAGAGCGACTTCCAGACGATGGGTGCCGTCTGCTCGCAGCAGCCGTGAGTGTGCTGCCCGGCGCGCCCTCGGCCTCCGGCACAGATCTAGACTGGCGCCCATGCGCCAGATCGTCCTCGCCACCCGCAACGCCAAGAAGATCACCGAACTCGAGCGGATCCTGCTCGCCGCCGGCCTGACCGACGTCGAACTGGCCGGCCCGGAGCTGTACTCGGCCCTGCCCGAGATCCCCGAGACCGGTCTGACCTTCGCCGAGAACGCGCTGATCAAGGCGCGCGCGGTGGCCGCGGCCACCGGCCTGCCGGCCGTCGCCGACGATTCGGGACTGTGCGTGGACGCGCTGAACGGTATGCCGGGCATCCTGTCCGCGCGCTGGTCCGGCCGCTTCGGGGACCTGCCGGCCGGCCCCGGCCGCGACGTGTCCAATCTGCACCTGGTCCTGGACCAGGTCGCCGACGTCCCCGACGAGGCCCTGGGCGCCAACTTCACCTGTGCCGCCGCCCTGGTCCAGCCGGACGGTGCCGAGCACGTGGTCGAAGGCGTCGTCACCGGCCACCTGATCCGCGCCCCCCGCGGCGACGGCGGGTTCGGCTACGACCCGATCTTCGTCCCCGAAGGCGAGACCCGCACCACCGCCGAACTCAGCCCGCAGGAGAAGGACGCGATCAGCCACCGCGGCCGCGCCTTCCGCGCCCTGGTGCCGCTGCTGAAGGACTGACGGACTAACGAACCGACTGGCCGACTGACCGACTGACCGACTACTTCCCGATCGTGCAGAGATGGTCCATCTCGTGCAGGTCGGAGTCGAGCTTGGCCTGGTCGCCGTTCCCGGCCGCGAGCGCGGCGTAGTCGTCGTGCACGGCCGTCACCGTCGAGCGCACATCACTGCGCTTGGACTCGCCGGCGGCCTTGGCCAGATCGTTGACGAGTGTGGTGACATCACCCTGTACCGCGTTCGTGTCGCCGCGCTTGGAGTCGGCGTCGATCTTCTTCGACTGATCCAGCACCGCCGACTTCCCGTTCCGGCACCCGGCGTCCAACGCCGACGGCTTCGACGCGATCGCCGCCCCGCCGATAATCGCCACCACGGTCACCAGGATGGACAACACCAGCGCCGTGATGGCCAACCCCCGCCCGCGGGCCTTCCCGCGCGCGGTCTTCACCATCCCGACGATCGCCAGCACCAAGCCGACCAGCGGCACCCAGAACAGGCAAAGCGCGACTATCGCCACCGCACTGGTCACCGAGGGCGGCGAGGGCGGGGAACCGTAGCCGAACGGCGGCATCGGGCCCGGCCCCGGCATTCCACCTGGTCCCGGCATTCCGCCCGGCCCTGACATCGGCGCCGGCCCCTGACCCGGGAACCCGCCTTGGCCCGGGAATCCGCCCGGCCCCGGCATCCCGCCCGGTCCGTACTGCGGCTGCGGACCCGGCGCGCCACCCGGCGCGTACTGAGAATTCGGCGGCGGGAACTGGGAACTCGGCGGCGGCGCGTACTGAGAACCCTGCTCGCCACCCACCACCGGCGCGGTCTGCGTCGGAACCCCCTGCTCGGGCACCGCCGCCGGAT
>NZ_JAAFZA010000309.1 GCF_015356865.1 Catenulispora pinisilvae | reverse complement strand
GTTGTATCAGGGGGCGCGGGGTGGGGAGGTCATCGTCGCCGCGGCTGGGAGTGCGTGCTTCGCGTGCGCGACCGGGGGTGTGCGGGCCGATCTGCGGGAGACCGGCAGTGGTGACGTCGCCGCGCGGACCGACTATGGGACCGGGCGGCTGGTGGCGGAGCCGGGGCTGCTCGCGGATGTGCATCATGTGTCGGCGGTGGCGGCGAAGGCTGCGCTCGGGTTGTTGCACGCGCCCGATGATGACGCCGCGGCGGCTCGGTTCGCGTACGGCATCCTCAAGGCCGGCACCACGTATGCGGTCTTCGGGCACGAGCCCGACTACTGGATCTTCGCCGACCTGATGCGCTCGACGCCGGCCCAGTACGCGTACCAGTCGCTGTGGTTGTCGGTCGCCAGTCGCGGCGATTGCCCGGTGTGTGGTGAGCTCGCGGGGCGGACGGATCCGTCGGCTTACCGGGAACCGGATGTCGATCTCATCAGGGCACTGAGGGAGGTTGAATGAGTGCCCTGTATCCAGCCCCCTCCCCCAGCGCCACGACCTGGCTCGCGACGTTGCGCACGACCCTCGCCAGACTTGCCGATCAGGTGCGGCCGGGGCCACCGATCGACGCCGAATCCCTTGCCACGCAACTGGAATCCGAGTCACCGGAAGCCGCGGAACTCGGCGGCGAGTTGCGGGCGATGCTGCGGGGATTCGGGCCCGTCATCAGTGGTCTGACGGCGGCGTTCGGGCTGGCGCCGACGACGATGCTCATCGCGCTCGGGCGGGGTGCGCAGATCGGCGAAGTCGATCCGGTGGTCGCGGCGGCGGTGGATGAGGTCGATGAACTCAGGGCACTGACGTCATCCGGAACCGTGACCATCGCGAAGGACGGCCGCTCGACCACGCTCATCGCCGCGACGACGGTGGCGGGGCCGACGGGGCCACTGCGCATCGCGTGGCCTGACCGCGAAGATGTCTGGCTCTGTGCGGTTCAGGCCGCTGCGAGTCCGGCGCTGACTGCTCGGGCCGCGTTGGAGAGGATCCTGCCGCAGGTCGGTGTCAGCCGAGCGCACATCCGAGCGGAAACCAGAACCCGCACCGCCCACACCACCCAACCCAGACCGCCCACAGCCCACCTCCACGCCGCCCTCCTGGCCGTCGACCCCACCGCCGACCCGGACCTCGTCATGGCCCGCCTGGAGGGCTGGCGAGCCGCCCTGGAACAACTCCACCAAGGCGCCGTGGCCATCCACTGGGAGCAAGCCTGAGATGGCCAACCACGACATCGACAAGATCCGCACGGCGATCGCCCAACAGCAGGGCCGCATCCCCCGCAGCGCCGACCGTGGCGCCAATCGCAGCGCCAACCACGGCACCGACTACAGCGCCACCCACGGCATCTTCCGCCCCGGCCGCACCCACCGCCCACACCCGCGCCCCGCCCCGCAGACGCCGGCCCAGTTCGCGCTGGCCGTGCTCTCGGTCCTGCTGACATTCCTGGCCGTCCTGTTCACCGTCACGGCGGGCCAGTTGGCCGCGTTCTGGATCGGCGACCACGCGCAGAGCCACGGCAAGGCGTGGCCGGTGTTCCGTGCGCTCGGCTACCGGCCGTGGCGGCTGGGCGGGCAGGCGTACCTGTACCACGCGATGGTGGTGGAGTTCCGGCTGCTGCCGTGGGTGACGATCGTCGCGGTACTCACCGCCGCGCTGGCCCGGCCCTATCAGGCGGTGCTGGCGGCGTTCGTCGCGGGGATCGTGGAGAACAACTGGTGGCTGCACCTGCCGACCTATGACTTCCCGCAGTGGTTCGCGGACCTCGTCGACCGGCAGCGCACGCTTCTGGAGCACCACGACCCGTGGCAGGCGTTCGGGATCCTGCTGGCCTCGGCGCTGGTGGCGATGGCCTGGGCGGAGCGGACCCAGGCCACCTGAAGGGTCTCCTCAGCCGTACTGCAGGAGGTAGTCCAGCGCCTCGCTCATCGAGGCCGTCGCCATGGCGATGCAGGAGTCGCCCGCGCCGTAGTACAGCCGCAGGTCGCCGGTCTCCTCGTCGTGGATCATCCCGGTCGGGAACACCACGTTCGGCACGTCGCCGTGGGTCTCGTAGTCGGCGGACGGGCCCAGCACCCACTGCGGGGAGCGGCGGATCACCTTCGCCGGGTTGTCCAGGTCGAACAGGACCAGCCCGGCTCGGTACAGCGGGCCGGCGGCCATCTCCTTGACGCCGTGGTAGACGCCGAGCCAGCCGTGCTCGGTCTCGATCGGGGCCGGGCCCAGGCCCATGCGGGCCGCGTCCCACCAGGCGCCCTGGCGGCTGGTCATGACCGGCTCCGGGTTGCTCCACTGGCGCAGGTCCTTCGAGCGGGACATCCACACGTCCGCGCGGCCGTCGCGGACCGAGAGCGGGCGGTGGTAGAGACAGAACTCGCCGTTGACGCGCCGGGGCAGCAGCGAGGCGTTCTTGTCCTCCGGCGGCATCACCACGCCCAGCTTCTCCACCGACTGGAAATCCTCGGTGGTGGCCAGGGCGACGCAGGGGCCGGCCGGGCCGTAGGCGGTGTAGGAGATGACGTACGCCGACAGTTCGGCCACATAGGTGATGCGGCAGTCCTCGACGCCCCACATGCTGGTCTGGTCGGAGGGGTCGTCGGCCAGCAGCGGCTTGGCGTCCACCCGCCAGCCGTGCACCCCGTCGGGGGAGCGTGCGACGGTCAAGTGAGACAGGCCGCGGCGGTCCTCGACACGGCACAGCAGCACCGTCTCGCCGTCGTGGCTGGTGGCGCCCGGGTTGAAGACGGTGTTGATCTGGTAAGGCCAGTCGTTGGCCGTCAGGATCGGATTGGCGGGGTCCCGGCGGAACAGTTCGCCGTGGGGGCTGGTGGTGCCGAGCGGGGTCGACATCTCTTGCCTCGCAGGTGTCTGGTTGCGAACAGGTTTCGATCTTCGCAAACGGCACAGTTCGGCCGCTGGAAAGCACCGACTGTAGCGCCCGTGATCCATCGTGTCTGGGCAACACGCTAAACGCACTCGCCAGCAGCGGGTTTCCATTGACGGGCTTGGATCATGGGTTCAGGGCATTTCGGCACGACCTGTCGCGCAGCGCCTATTGCGGGCCACCGCGGCGCCAGGGCCAAATGTGTGACGAAGTCCACGGCGGGACAGGCCCGCGCCGGCCGCCCGCATAACGCTCGGCGGCCGCCGCGGTGACTACTCGGTGCCTACTCGGCCATTGACGGATAACCCGATGGCAGAACCCTCGCGCTGTTACCGACAGGATTCATCACCGGTTCAGTCGTCACCGGAATGGCCGCACTGCCCGAGCCGGCGGCAGCGAAAGCCGGGCTGGGCGAAGCCGGGCCAGGAAAAGCCCGGCCCGACAAAGCTGGGCCTGACAAAGCTCGGCCCGACAATGCCGAGCCGAGCACCGCAACGAATCAGCCCCGTACCACACCACCGCTCGCGCGGGGTGCGGCCCGGGGCCGCTCTTGATCGCGTCGGACCGAATCTCCAAGCCGGGCCTGGAGATTCGCCCCGCGCGCTCACACCAGGTCGGCCGAGCGCAGCGCCAGCAGCGCCTGATAGTAGGCGAGCGTCGATTCAGCACCCTGATTCGAGTTCGCGTCGGTCTCGCGCAGTCCGTCCCGGCCGCCGCCGCTGCTCGCGTCGTACAGCGGCAGACCGAGCCGGTTGGCCCCGAGGAACCACCCGAAGGCCCGCCGCGCCCGGTCGGCGTAGAACTCCCGGCCGGTGACCCGCCAGGCCTCCACACACGCCTCGACGACCGCCGCGGCGTCGATCGGCTGCTCGTCGCCCTCGTAGGCGGGACGCGGCGCGCCCTTGCGCCGCCACAGATTCCCGACCAGGGCCAGATGTCCCTCGGCCTCGCCGCCCAGACCGGCCTCGTCCCCGCCCGCACCCGCGCCGAGCCCGACCTGGCCGAGGTACCAGTCCAGCGCTCGCAGCGCGTGCCCCGCCATCGCGGCGTCCCCGGCCCGCTCGGCACCGGCCAGCAGGGCCTGGGGCAGCCGGGCGTTGTCGTAGGTGAGCTCGTCCTCGAACCAGGGCCAGTCGTCGGTGGCGGTGGCCTGGAAGGCCGCCTCCAGCCGGGCGACGCCCAGCGCCGACTCGGCGGTCGGCTCCGGGATCCGCACCAGCCCCAGCAGGGAGTAGGCGGTGGAGCGGACCGTGGTCAGGGCCCGCAGGCCCGGTCCGGCCTGCACCAGCAGCGCCGCGGCGCGCTCGCGGTACTTGTCCGGCACCGCCGGGCCGGCCGCCACGGCGCCGAGCGACCACAGCAGCCGCCCGACGTGGTCGCCCCGGTGCGGCTCGTCCAGCCACTCCCCGGTCGCGGCCCGCATGTTGCGCGAGCCGAGGGCGGCCGGGTCGTAGGCGGCCTCCAGGAAGCCCAGGGAGGTGTCCAGCCAGTCGTGCGGGTCCGCGCCTTTGAGTTCGCGCACCGGGACGTCGCACAGTCCGGCCGCGACGATCGCCAGCCGGGAGACGTCGTCCACGCAGTAGCCGGATCCCAGGTCCGGTTTGGCACGGTCGCTGAACTGGACGATGCCGCCGGAGTCGGTGATCCGGTTCAGGTGCGTCAGTTTCAGCTTGGGCACGTCCACCCGCGGCATGCCCGCCGCGTCGGTGGCGACGGCGTCGGGCACCGGACGCGTCCGGCGGGCCGCGGTGGCCCGCGCGATCCCGGCGAATCGGCGGGCCACCGCGGTCCAGTGCAGTCCCGCGCCTCGGGTCCGGGCCGCCTCGCGGGCGCGCTCCAGGCGCTCGGGGTCGGACAGCAGGGTGTGCAGGGCCTCGGCGTAGGCGTCGGGGTCCTCCGGCGGGACGGTGATGCCGGCGCCGCCGGCGAGCATGTCCTCGGCGTAGAAGTACGACGTGGACACCACCGGGCAGCCGGCGGCGACGGCGAAGGTCAGGGCGCCCGAGGAGATCTGCTCCCGGGAGCGGTAGGGGGTGCAGAAGATCTCGGTGCGGGCCAGGACCGCGGAGATCTCGGCGTCGGTCAGGAAGAGGTCCAGGAAGACGACCCGGTCCTGCATCCCCGCGCCTTTGACGGCCAGGACCAGTTCGTCGCGGTAGTGCTCGCCTTCCTGGCGCGCGATCTCGGGGTGGGTGGAGCCGGCGATGAGGTAGGTCACGTCGGGGTGCCGCTCGGCGATCCGGCCCAGGGCCGCGATCGCGGTCTCCAGGCCCTTGCCGGGCGAGAGCAGGCCGAAGGTCGACAGCAGCCGGCGCCCGGCCAGCCGGTCCAGCGTGGCCGCCACCTCAGGGCGGACTTCGCCGCCGCTTCCCGGCGGCGGCGCTCCGTGCGGGACATGCACGATCCGGTCCGACGGGGCGATCCCGGTGTCGACCGCCAGCCGGCGCGCGGTTCCGGTGAACACGGTGACCGCCGCGGCATCGCGGCACAGCCGGTACAGGGTCCCGGCCTGCGAAGGGCTCGGCTCGGAGAGCACCGTGTGCAAGGTGACCAGATAGGGCACGCCGAGCCGGTGCAACTCGGCGGCGAAGTCGGTGATCCAGGCGCCATCGACGCCGCCGAAGATCCCGTACTCGTGCTGGATGACGACGGCGCCCACCCCGGAGGCGGCCACCTGTTGGGCGGCCTTGCGGTAGTCGCCGCGCTCGTCCTGGCGGATCACCGTCCGCACCGTCGCGGGGTAGGCCAGTCCGTCCCGGTCCAACGCGCAGATCTCCACGCGCACGTCCGGAGCGGCATCGTTTAACGCGACCGACAGGTCGCGCGAGTAGGTGGCGATGCCGCACCGTCGCGGCGGATACGTGGAAACGATCGCGAGTGTTATGCCGATGTTCGAGACAGTCCCTGCCATGACCTCTCATACCTCTCTCCGCCGTCACTAAATACGACGGAACCGGCAAGTCACTCTAACGTGACTCAGTAGTCTGAATCAATACTCTTAGACGTATTGCCGGTTTCGCCCCGATGAACAGCCCCGGACGCACAACGCCGTTGGCAAGGCGCTGAACGGGGGAAAGCGGCCGGTCCGGGCCGCACCTGCTGACGTGGGTCGCTTGACAACCCCCCGGGTCCGGCATGGTTTAATAGCGCCATGACCGGCGCTTGCATCACGTGCTGCGCGACCTGCCATGGGACGAAAGCCCATATGGCCGGCCGCGTATGCCGCATGCGTCGAATGTGCGGCCGCTGACGTCCGATAGCCCGCTGGTACGGAAGATACGAGGGTTCGCCCCCGCGTCATCCGGAGGGCACCTTCCAGCCGCCGTACTCCTGTAGAGGTAACTCTGATGACACCGCACCCGTCGCCCACCACCACCCGTTGTGGAGCCGCTTCGCGGCGCTCGACCAATACTCCAAAGCCCCGCCTCAGCTCCTGCGCGACCGTGGCCGGCACACCGGACTACCGCTTGTGCCTGCTCACGCACCGGGTCCCTCCCCGGGTTCATAAAACGTGCCGTCGAATGCGCTGGGGCGTACCAGCCAGCGTTGTCTGCGTACGCCCTTCCCGGACCGCCGACCCCCGATTCGTGAGCTTTGCGACCCCGCTGAGGAGCACCCCCGATGGACCCCCGCCGCCTGGAGAAGATCTACGACGCCGTCCGTGACGAGCTGGACGGCCTGGACCGCTTCGAGATCGAGCAGCGCGCCTGCGCGGCCCGCGCCCGCTGGCACGCCGCGTCGACAAGTCCCAACGCCAATCCTGAACAACGCGCCCTGGCCGGGGCCCGCGCCGCGGCCATCGGCCGGGTGCTGATCCACCTGCGGCGCACCTGGACCGACGAGTACGACGGGGCCGACCACGCGGCCCGGGCGCTGGCCGCCGAACGGGTCGACCCCGAGGTCGCGGCGGGTGTGCGGGCGGCCGGGCACCCGGTCGGGGCCCGGGTTGAAGTGGTCGGCGAGGAGCGCACGGGGGTCGTGCAGCAGATCCTGGTCTCCCGCGAGCAGGACGGGTACTACGCGCGCTGGTACGTGGTGCACGTCGCCGAGTTGCAGCTGTGCCGGGCCTACGGCTGCGACGAGTTGGAGACCCTGGAGCCGGAGCAGGCACCGCTGCTGCCGGCCGCGCAGCACTCGGCGGCGTCGTTCGCGGCGCTGGCCGAGCGGGCGGAGCGCGCCGAGCGGGGCGGGGTGACGGTGCGGCACGGGGGGCGGAACGGTCGGCGGGTGCTCGCACCGGCGTAGGGCTCAACCCGACCCGTGCGGCGGCCTATGAGGTCTCGGGCCGGATCCGGTGTGGGGGCACCGGGTCCGGCCCTTTCGGTTGCGGCTTGGTGGTGGCGCGAAAGGGGCGAACGCACGGCGTACGTCCGCCTTTCCGCCAATCGGGCGTGACGAACGGCACACGGCTCACCGCCGGAAGAAGTCCCGCACGTTCACCAGCAACAACAGCAACGCGGCGACGCCCATCGCGACGAGGAAACCGTCACGGGCGTGGCGGGCTGTCCACTCCAGCACGCTGATCACCACGCCGGCGCCGACCAGGATCACCGCGACGCTGACGGCGGTGGTCAGCAGCCGGCGGCGGGCCAGGGCCTCCAGGGCGGCGAAGATGACCAGGATGCCGAGCAGCGTGGGGATCTTCTGGCGGTCGTCGGGCAGGAGCAGGACCGTGGCCACGGCCAGGAACAGCAACGGGACGCTGACCGCGGCCCAGATCTGCAACAAGATGCCGTGGTGCTTGCGGTCACCGGGGACATAGGGCTTGTGGGTGCGGATGACGTGCGCCTGGGGATCCTGCGGGGGCAGACCGCCGCGTTCGAGGACGTTCAGGTGCACCGCGCGTTCCTCGGCCAGGGCGGCGCGCTCTTTGATGAGCCGGCTCACGGATTCCTCGGCGACGCGGGCCTCGCCGAAGCGCTCGGCCGCCGCTTTCGCGGTCTGGAATTCGGTGCGCAGGGACAGGACTTCGGCGTGGCGGTCGCGGGCTCCCTGTTGCAGGACAACGGTTTGCTCGTCGGCGTCGGTGATGCGGGTGTCGAGGTCGGCGACGCGGCTCTCCAGGCTGCGTCCCAGGCCGGTGTCGTCCGGGGACACCTTGTGCAGGCCGGCCCAGCCGAGGGGGTCGGCCCAGGAGAAGCGGACGGTGCCGTCGCGTTCGTAGCGCGGGCCGGCCGGGGCCCGCTCGCCGCCGGCCCAGTCCCGGGTGTCGACGCCCCACAGGCCGCGGAAGCCGCGGACCCAGGGGGTGTCGTCGTCGATCAGGACCGGGTGCCACACCCGGTCCTGGCCGGGACCGACGCGGGCGCCGTCGCCGCGGGCGTAGTCGATGAAGGGGATGCCGAAGCCGTGCTCCTCGCTGCGGGCCCGGCGCAGCATCATCTCCGCGCCGCGCTTCCACCACCGGGCCATGGCGCCGAGGAAGCGCGGGTTGACGGTGACGAGGTAGTCGCCGGCGAGGAAGGCGCCGGAGTGCGAGCCGGCGCCGGCGAAGACCACCGGGTGGGTGCCTTCCACGGTCAGGTCCGGGTCGTCCCAGCGGCGGCGGAGGTCGTCGCCGGTGTAGTCGTGGGAGGAGAAGGCGACCCAGCGCGGGGAGACTGTGCGCGGTTGTTCGGCGCCCGCGGCGGCCTCCTCGGCGAGATAGACGGTCACCATCTCCCAGTCGGCCTCGTGGTCGTTGACGCCGCCGAAGGTGGAACGCCAGTCGTTGGCCGCGTAGAAGTACCAGTACTGGAGGATGACGTAGCCGCCCTGCCGCAGCACTCGGCCGTAGTAGGGGGACACGGCCGAGCCGCCGCCGGCGTGGTACTGCTCGGCGGCCTTGGTCATCACGCCGCCGGGCACCGTGCCGCGGATCAGGAGGCTCAGCCGCAACAGGACGTCGATCAGGCGCGCGACGAAGCCGACGGCCGCGAGGCGCCCGGTGCGGCGGATGCCGGTGGGGTGCCCTTTGCGCCAGCGGCGGACCTCGCGGCCGCCGGCCGGTTTGAGGACGTAGCGCAGGAACAGGGGACGGTCGGGGTATTGGTCCGCTGCCGCCAACAGGGACGCGAGGTCGAGGGAGCCGGCCGGGACCAGTTCGGTCTGCTTGTCGCCTTCTCGCCAGAGGCTGGCCGCGGCGATGTAGCGCTCGATGTCGGTCGGGAGGAAGTACTCGCCTTTGGTGTAAGCGAGGATCGGCTCATGGGTGCGCAGGAGGGCGAGGTCGTCAGCGCCGACGGAATCGGCGAAGTGGGGTGGGTCGGCAGAGTGTGGTGGATCGGCGAAGTGGGGTGAATCGACAGAGTGCGGTGGGTCGGCGGCAGTCATCGAAGCCGACGATAGGTCACCGCGATCAACGGCGCGCGCCGGATCCGCGGCGGGGATGACGTCGGTCTCGGCCGGTGGTGAGGGCTTCGGGCTCAGCGGGTGGTGAAGGCGCCGCCGTTGACGTGGATCGTCTGACCGGTGATGTGCCGCGCGCCGACGGAGGCCAGGAAGAAGGCGGTCTCGGCGATGTCGTCCGACGTCCCGGCCCGCTTGTCGTGGGTCTCGGCGATCAGTGCCGCCTCGCGGGCGTCGGTCATGGCGCCCTGGAAGAAGTCGGTGTCGGCGATGTACCCGGGCGAGATCACGTTGGCCGTGGCCCCGCGCGGGCCGAGCTCGGCGGACAGCGCGGCGTACCAGGCGCCGAGCGCGGCCTTGGCGGCCCCGTACGAACCGCCGCGCCGCTCGGCACCGATGCTGCCGATCGCGACCGCCGTGCCGCCCGGCGCGAGGACGGGCTTGAGCGCGGTGGTGGTGAGGACGGCGCTGATCAGGTTGGCGTCCAGATCCGCGCGCCACTGGGCCAGAACGGACTCCAACTCCGTCGCCGCGGGCTCCGCGGCACCGAGGCCGCCGGCGCAGTTGACCAGCACATCGAGCGTTTCGAAGCGCTCAGCGAGGGCCTGCACGGCCTGCGGATCGGTGGCATCGCACACCACGCCGGTCATACCGAGCTCCTTGGCGACCGCCTCGACGAGCTCCGCGCGCCGGCCGGTGATGGTGACGCGGGCGCCGTCGGCGACGAAGCGGGCCGCGACGGCTCGGCCGATGCCGCGGGTGGCGCCGGTGATGAGGACGGTGCGGGTCATGGTTCCCCCTGGTACGTTTAGGGCTAAACGTTTAGACCTTAACATGAGACGGAGAGCAGCACGCATGAGCACCACCGCCGCCGAGATCGCCGCCGCGTGGCGCCGCGAGCGTCCGGGCACGCCCACCGACTCGATCGAGGTGTTCACCCCGATCGTGCGGCTGGCGAAACTGCTCACCGATGACCGGACCAGGGTGTTGCGGGCGGCCGGGATCGATCGGGCGACCCTCGACCTGCTCTCGGTGCTGCGGCGGGCCGGCCCGCCCTACACGCTCACCACCCGCGAGCTGACCGAGCGGACGCTGGTCACCGCCGGTGCGATCTCGCAGCGCGTGGCGCGTGCCGAGCAAGAAGGGCTGGCGACCAGGGCTCCCGATCCCTCGGGCCACAAAGCAGTGGCGGTCACGCTGACAGCCGCCGGACACGAGGTCATCGAGCGATCGGTCGACGCGGTGCTCGGGCGGGATTCAGAGTTGGTCGCCGGACTCAGCGCCGAGGAGCAAGACTTGCTGATCCCGCTCCTCGGCAAGCTCGAAGGCTTCGTCCGAACCCGAGTCGGCTAGTGCGGTGGCTGGATTGGTTTGCCGTGTTGGTGGTGTGGTTGCGGGTTGGACGAGAGTCGGGCACGGAGGCCGCCGGTCACGTACGGGGTTAAGGGCGTTGTGAAAAAACCGCCTGTTTTCGTC